>JAPKBZ010000076.1 GCA_028823175.1 Myxococcota bacterium | reverse complement strand
CGTCTTCACCTATGTGCTCCAACGCGCCGGGGAACCTCGTCCTCACAGTGTCGCCCGTCACGGGCTCCCCCTGGGTATTTAACATAACGCCCATACTCGGACGTTGTGCCAGAACACAGCTTGTATGTCCTATCCCCCCGCTTCGATGTTCGGCGGAAGAATAACGAGCACATCGCTTTTGGAGGAGGGGGTCCCCATTTTTGTCTCGGTGCGCACCTCGCGCGCCGGGAGATCACCATTCTCTTTGAAGAGTTGCTCAAGCGGACCAGTGATATAGAGCAAGTTGGCGAACCCTCGTATGGCGTTTTGGGAATTGGGAACCCGATTCTGATGTCATTGAGCAAGCTTCCGGTTAGACTGAAGCCGGCTTAGATCAAGGGGATAGGACATATAAGCTGCCTTCCAGCACAACGTCCGAGCCTGGGCGTTATGTTAAATACCCAGGGGGAGCCCCGTGACGGGCATCGGGCATCGTCCGCGCAACCGTTTCGTAGGTCTCGGCGCTGAAATTACCGCGCAGGGCATGAACGAACACCACACGCGCCGAAACCTGCGGCACGATGTCGGGCGTTCCGGCGATGCCGTCGCCTTCGAAGATGGCCGCTTCGACGGTGCGATCGCATTTCAGGGTGACCTGACCGTCCGCTGTTTCGCGGAGTCCCTCGAGGATGTAGGGCGCGAGTGACTCGGGCGGAAACGCCTTGAACAAACCGCGAGACCCGAGATGCACGAAGGCCTCTTCGAAGTCGGGCCAATGGTCGCGACGCTTGCGCAAAGCCTCGGCGATCGCCGCATGGCGGCCCAGATCCGGCACTTCGGCGGAAGGCGGCGGCGGGATCCCGGGGTCGCAGAGGAGGATCCGGGCGACCCGGTCTCCCAGACGTGCCGCGGCGCGAAGCCACAAAGCGCCGCCGATGGAATGGCCGACGGCGAGCGCGACGCGGTCGGCTCCGACCCGATCGAGGATCGCTTCTGTCGCCGATTAGAGATCCGCGCCGAGGGTCTCCCACGAGTAGGGATTGGGTCGGCCCCCTTCCGGAACCGGCGTCGAATCGCCTTGTCCGCGGGCGTCGAGCGCGATCACGCGGTAGCGATCCCGCAGCGGCAGCCAGCGTCGCGCCGCAGAATCCGTTCGGGTGATGCATCAGGATCAGCGGGCCCTCGCCCCCGAAATCGAGGGCCGAAAGTTCGACATCGGGCGATGCGCCCGGCACCCGGAAGCGTTCGGTCCCTTCGAGCAATGCCCGCGCTCCGTCCCGCGCCTTTGCCCACACTTCATCTCGCGCCCCTGCGGGCTCCACTTGCTCTGCCATCTGTTTCGCCTAGCCCCGTTCTCGCAACTTCCGGCCGTTTCCCCCTTGTGTAAACGGGAGCCCAGTGGATGACGGAGCGAGCTTCGTCAATTCCTTGTGGGCATCCTTCGCGATCGACTGGTATCGCTTGCGGGCGGCGCCTTGCGTGCTCGAAGAAAGCAGACTCGCCATGCTGAATCGAATGGTCGGAGAGATTCGGTCGTCGGGAATGCCACCAAGAGCCCAGAAGGACACCAATCCCGCCGCATCGTCCCGTATTGCGCTCAACAAAGCAGTCGCATCGACGCCGCGGGACAGCGCATGTAGCCGCTCAAGCGAGGCGACTCCACGCGCGAGGGCATCCGTCCACGTCTGATAGAAACTGGCGCCGGCCTCGAGCGACTCTCGCAGCTCCCCCATGCTTGTGAGGTAGATCATGAGCGATCGATAGAGCTCGGAATCCACCTGGAGCTCGCGAAGCCCAAGTTCGACCACGCCTAAGGGATCTAGGCCCTCAGCTTCTTCCGCGTCGAGCAGGAGGTTGAATCGCCGGTTCCATCGTGCCGTCAGTTCCGCGATCACTGCGGCTCGATCCCCAATCAGGGCGTAGATGGTCGGCATGGTGAGGCCCGCGCCGGATGCGACCTTGCGCATCGTCAGTCCGTTGGGGCCGTCCTCGCGCAGGATCTGCTCTGCCGATTCCAGGATCTTCTGCCGCCGCTGGTCTTTTTGGGTGGATCGCAGCCCCATTTCGTTTGGTCCCTCTTGCGCCTCAGCGAGCCACTTTAACCCAGAGGTTTAATTTTATCATTGATAATAAATTTTATTAACGATATAAGTTTTCTATCGGGGGTCGAGACTCGACCGACCGACCGACCGGACGCGATCCGAGGAGACGACATGACCGATGGCCTTGAGTTGGTGTCCCCCCAGCACTACGGGGATGGGGGCTACCCGCACGACACGTGGACGCGATTGAGACAGACGGATCCAGTCGCGTGGTTCGAGCCGCAGGGGTATCGGGGTTTCTGGGCGATCACCAAGCATGCGGATATCTGTGAAGTGTCCAAGCAGCCAGATCGATTTCTGAGCGCGCCCCGAATGACCATCGTGAACGAGAAATTCGAAGCTCAGGCGGCCGGCCAGCCGCCGCTTCGCACGATTGTGCACATGGACCCGCCGGAACACCGCGACTATCGCAAGCTCGCGAGTCCGTGGTTCACCCCAAGAAACCTCGGCAGTCTAGAGGCAAGGCTCGCCGAATCAGCGCGCTCGCTGGTCAACAAGATGATGCGGGGAGGAGGCTCTCAAGAAGGCGACTTCGTCACCGATGTGGCGGCTCCGCATCCGTTGCGCTTGCTGGCGCATCTCTTCGGGATCCCGAAAGAAGATGAGCCATTCATCTTGAAGTTCACGAACGAGATATTTGGCGGAGAAGATCCAGAGTTCAAGCGAGCCTCAGCGTCAGGCGAAGATCGCGTGGTCATCATGGGGGAGGTCATGAAGTACTTCGCCGAGCTAGCCGCCGATCGCCGGGCTCGGCCACGGGACGACCTCGCCAGCGTGCTCGCGAACGCAGAAGTGGGCAACGCCCAGATCGGCGATGCCGAGCTGCTCTCCTACTTCTTTGTGCTCCTCACGGCCGGACACGAGACGACCCGTAACGCGTTGTCGGGGGGATTGCTGGCGCTGATTGAGCATCCGGACCAGTTGAAGAAGCTGCAGGAGAATCCGGAGATGATCGATACCGCGACGGACGAGATCCTCCGCTGGACGACTCCTGTCATCCACTTTGTGAGGACCGCCACCTGTGACTACGAGCTCCGGGGCGCGAAGATCCGCAAGGGGGACTCCCTCGCACTGTTCTACCCCTCGGCCAATCGCGACGAGGAAGTGTTCGAGGATCCTTTCGAGTTTCGAATCGATCGCGATCCCAACCCCCACCTTGCGTTCGGTATCGGAGAGCACTTCTGCCTGGGCTCAAAGCTCGCGCGGATGGAGGTTCGGCTTCTTTTCGAAGAACTGGTTCCCCGGCTCGAGGAGATCGAACTGCTGGGGCCGCCCGACCGGCTCTGGTCAAGTTTGGTCGGAGGGGTGAAGCACTTGCCGGTTCGGTATCAGGTTCGAGCGTGACAGGGCCTACCGCATTCGCCGGTGTACCCATAATCCAGCGCCCCGGCGCGATCGCAACCCGAAGCGCCTGAGCTTCGGAGGAGTTCGACATGCCCGATGGTTCACGAGCAGATCAGTCCGCAATTGTCGTGGGTGTAGGTGCAAGGCAGGGTGTCGGCGGTGCCCTAGCGCACCGCCTTTCTCGAGAGGGGATGCACGTCTTCATCGCCGGACGTACGGCCGATCGTCTTGAAGCCTTGGCCACGGAGCTCCGCGCCGACGGAGGTGTCGTCACGCCAGTGGTCACCGATACGACATCCGAAGAAGCTGTTATTGCGCTCTTCGACCACGTCGAAAAGAACGGGCCGCCCCTGGAACTCGTGGCCTTCAATGCCGGAAACAATCTCTGGGGCTCGCTTCTGGAGATGGAAGCCGACTTCTTCGAAGACATCTGGCGGGTCGCCTGTTTCGGGGGGTTCCTCGTGGGTCGGGAAGCGGCCCGCCGGCTCGTCCCGATTGGGAGGGGAAGCATTTTGTTCACCGGCGCGTCCGCTTCTTTACGCGGGAAAGCCCAGTTCGCGGCCTTCGCCTCAGCCAAAGCCGGCCTGCGCATGGTCGTTCAATCGTTGGCTCGCGAGGTCGGGCCGCAGGGCATCCACGTCGCGCACGTCGTCATCGACGGAGCTGTGAATGGAGAGGTCGTCAGGAACAAGGTTCCCGGCATCGAGGATCGCTTCGGGAGTGAAGGAATGCTGAACGTCGACGCGATTGCGGAGGCATTTTGGCAGCTACACCTGCAGCACCGGACGGCTTGGACCCAAGAGCTCGATCTCAGACCGTTCAAGGAGAACTGGTGAGGAACGGACGCCGCGGCGACAGCATCGACAACGGTCAGTTCGACGACTCCCTCCACGGAGGACTCGTCAGCGCGAACGCTCCGCCCGTGGCCGATGCCGGTCCCAACCAGCCGAGTGTTCCGTCCGGGGCGACGGTTCAGCTGCCCGGCGGTGCAACCGATCCCGAAGGCGATCTTCAGTCCGGACGTGGACGGAACTTATGTGCTGATTCTGATCGCGCACGATGGGAATGACCCGAGCCCGTATCCTCCGATCCGGGCAGTCTCACAAGAATCCAAAAATCAAAAACTCTGTCAATTCTAGTCTAAGGCAATTGGGGAGAGAATCCGTGGCGCAAGGGACGTTCTTTCGTGTCGACAATGCAAAGCAGTTGTGTTCTACGCATCATGGATAGAACCCAATACGACACAATCATCGTGGGCGGTGGTACGAGCGGATCGGTCTTGGCAGCCCGCCTCAGCGAAGACGCACATCGCAACGTCCTCTTGATCGAGCGAGGCGGCGACCACAGTAGCTATGACGACAAGGTACTCAAGGCAGAGCGCGTGTGGGATGCCGCAGCAAGTAGGAGATTCTCGCGTACTCGCCGAATGCGCTTCCGGGGTAATTTCCTACGCAACAACATCACCGTGGGGCATACCTTGGGAGGAACGTCTGCCATCAACGCAATGGCGGCGGTCCGCGGCCAGCCGGAAGATTATGACGCATGGAGCGAGTTGGGCTGCGAGGGTTGGTCGTGGCAGGATGTGCTGCCCGTATTCAAAAAACTCGAGAATGATCTCGACTTTCAAGACACCAAACTCCACTCGAGTAAGGGCCCCCTACCCCTCAGACGTTGGCGACCGGCTGAATTCTCGTTGGCTCAGCATGCACTCTATCAAGGCGTTCAAGAAATGGGCGTTAAGGTCTGCGACGATGTAAATGATCGCAGCAAATTGCCCGGTGTGGGCGTGTTTCCCGGGACCACTCGCAGTGGCACCGAGCGAGTCACCGTCAGCCTCGCCTATCTAACACCTGAAGTACGACAGCGTGCCAATCTTACTATTGTGACCGATTGCCCGGTAGGCAAGGTCGAGTTCGGCAAGGGTCCTCAGGCCAAGAGAGTCATCGGAGTACGAACCCAAGACGACCGACTCATCCTTGGCAAGGAGGTCATTGTCTCTTGCGGCGCTTTGGGATCACCCCAATTGTTACTCTTATC
The DNA here is from genome assembly GCA_028823175.1 of Myxococcota bacterium. Classification (GTDB taxonomy): domain Bacteria; phylum Myxococcota_A; class UBA9160; order UBA9160; family UBA4427; genus JAZXM01. Next base: position 11,438 of record JAPKBZ010000076.1, on the reverse strand, counting down.
CGGAGTTGGACCACAAGAGGAATTGGCACGACACCAGATTCCCCCGGTTCATGATTTGCCCGGTGTTGGTCGAAACATGCAGGAGCACGTGGGCACCTGCCTCATCTATCGCGGCCCCTATGAAGAGGAAATGATCGGCTCACCGGCCAAAATACTTTGGGCAGATGACTATGACGGAAACGGAGATATCAACTTTCACATATCGGCCGCCCCAGTTCGCTCGGGTCCAATCATTGGCACAATCAGCGCGGTCCCCGTCTATCACATGCTGCCCACAACGCGAGGTGCCGTGACGCTCAATAGGAAAAATCCCCATGGCTTCCCCGATTGCGATCTGAATTTCCTGACCCATCCGCAGGATTTAGCCGCGCTACAGAAAATAGTTGCAAGAGTATTGGAGTGGGAACAAACTCGCGCGTTCAAGGACTGGGGGGCGATTCGGCTATTCCCACGCCCCACACCTAACACGCTGAAGAAGGTTAAATGGGCGAAACAAATAAAGACCATCAGCTATTTTCATGCTGTAGGCACTTGCGCCATGGGGTCTGTAGATGACAGCCAAGCCGTACTCGATTCCCAGTGCCGCGTCCACGGAATCGAGGGCCTCCGAGTCGTGGATGCCAGCAGCATGCCACGCATCATTCGCGGCAATACCTATTTATGCTGCACGATGTTCGCAGAGCGTGTTGCTGAATTCATGAACAAATAGACGATCGGCGTCTCCTCCCCCGTACTGGGATCCCTACTCCCTGTTTGAACCGGCCCATTTGATGGTGGAGAACAGAAAATTCAAGCTGCGTTTTCCGCACCGGAGGGTAAGCGAATCAAGACCCCTATCGGCAAGGCGAGGTCTGTATCGAGGAGGGCTCGGGGGCTGATCGCGGGGAGAACGCCGGCCCGAGGGGGCGATTTCAAAGGGCGATGGCCTCGGGGGCGTTGTGGTTGGGCGGCGGAGCACGCGACGGTAGGTTCAGGCAATCCAGAATGCCGCTGATCGCTTCGGGCTCGGTGATCGCCGTCAAGACCCTCATCTGCTTTCCGCATGGACAGCGGAGAGCCTCGCGGTGAATCTTCGATTCACTAGCGCTTGGCCAGCGGAGCTGGCCCGCGATGCCGAACACGCGCTTGAGAAGTTCCGCCCACGAGAGCCTGCACCGGCGGATCGGGCGCGGTCACTCGAACTGGACTTCCGAGCTGTGTGGTGCCGGAGGTTCGCGCGGAAGCGAGCATCCGGCTTGCCCCGTGGTGGGGGCCTCTCCGCAATCGCGACGCAGGGGCTGGCCCCGGGGACGGTTGTTGCGTGGGCGGGCTACTGCCCGGAGCGGCCGTGCTCTGACTTTGATTGAGTGGCCACAGCCCGCCCGCTGGCTGCGGAGCAGGCTCCGTGCCGGTGCTGCCGGCTCCAAGGAATGTGATCTTCGGCATGGCGGGGTTCCCCTGGGCTCTTTCGGCGGTGGCGCTTCGTGTGTCGCGTCCGCTCGGGTTGACGCTGTCGATTCTATCACCTAGGATTCTCGGGTTGCTTCAAGCAACCTGTAGGCTGCAGCGCTTCGCGAGCCTTCCGGAGAGTGTGCACCAGGAAAGGGTCTCGGATGTCCCGAACGCGTTTTGACAAGATCCACTGCGGCGTCGCCCAGGCTCTCGATCAGCTTGGAGATTCCTGGACGTTGCTGATCATCCGCGACGCCCTCGTCGGCTCGACGCGCTTCAAAGAGTTCGAGATCAACCTGGGCATCGCGAAGAACGTGCTCTCCGACCGGCTATCGAAGCTCGTCGAGAACGGGGTGCTCGAAAAGAACAGGCTCGACGAGCCGGGACATCGCTTCGAGTACAAATTGACGGCCAAGGGTCGCGACCTGTGGGTAATGCTGACGGCGATGCGTCTCTGGTCGGACAAGTGGGTCTTCGGCGAAGACAAGGTGCCCGCCGTCTTTCAGGAGCGAACGACGGGTCGGCGTGTGGCCGGCTTGATCGCCGTCGACTCCGAAGGCGTGGCCGTCGAAGCCAGCGAACTCGAGCTGGCGCCAGGCCCGGGTTGGCCGAAGCGCAGTCGTGACTCGGCCAGTGCGACCTGGGCAAAGCCGCCTCGCAAACCGAGCAAGCCAGCCAAAGCGAGTCGAAAACGAACTTGAAACGGGCGAATCGAACGCCCTGCAGTGGATGAGAGTCAGCGCGAACTTCGTAGGCCGCATGAAGGAAAAGGTCCCCCAGCCGTCCCGGAAAGCCGCGGGCACCCTTTTAGGAGAACTAGCATGAAGACCGCCATCACAGAGATGTTCGGAATCGAGCACCCGATCATTCAGGGTGGAATGCATTTTGTCGGCTATGCGGAAATGGCAGCCGCGGTATCGAATGCCGGCGGCCTGGGCATCATCACGGGCCTCACCCAGCCGACCGCCGACGATCTCGCCAAGGAGATCGCCCGCTGCAGGGAGGTGACCGACAAGCCCTTCGGCGTGAACCTGACCTTCCATCGCGACGAAATTGGAGCCGGAAGAAGGCTCGAGCGCCGGGGGCGAGAACCTAGACGCGGACGAACGGTCGCATTCGGACCTCCGCCACTTTTGACTTCACGTCACTCAACATTGTAGGAGCCATACGATGTCTACTCCCAATCTCACCGCCGAACAGATCGAGTTCCAAGAACACGCGCGCGCGTGGCTCGCGGCGAATCCTGCACCCGAAACCCAGATCGATCTTCCGCTCAGCCAGCTCGAACTCGCGAAGCGCGAGCAGGTCGAGTACTACCGCGAATGGCAGCGGAGCTGCTACGAGGCCGGACTCGTTGGAACCGACATCGCCAAGGAGTACGGCGGCCACGGGCACAGCGGCTGTCAGGACATCGCAAACCGCGAGATGTCTCGGGTTGGCGCACCCTTTCTCCTCAACACGGTGGGGCTTTCGATGATGATCCCCGCTGTGCTCAAACACGGCACCGAGGAGCAGAAGCGACGCTTCATCCCCAAGGCGCTCAGTGCCGAGGAAATCTGGTGCCAGGGCTTCAGCGAACCCGGGGCCGGTTCAGATATGGCCAACCAGCAAACCATGGCCGTCCGCCGCGGCGAGGGGTGGGTGGTGAACGGCCACAAGGTCTGGACTTCCTTTGGCCAGTTCGCGAAGCACATGATCCTGCTCGCGCGCACCAGTCGCGATCACAAGTATGACGGCCTCTCGTTCTTCCTTTGTCCAGTGGAGGGGCATGCCGGCGTGACGGTCAAGCCGCTGGTGAAGATGACGGGCGAGCTCGGCTTCAACGAAGTCTTCTTCGAAGACTGCGTGATCGACGATTCGCTGCGGCTCGATGAAGTCGGCAAGGGCTGGACCGTCGCGATGACGGTACTGACTCATGAGCGCGGCGCGGCCGAGGGCGCAGGGGGCGGCATCAGAGCCGTACATCCAATCGAACGTCTGATCGGCCTGGCCAAAAGCAGCCAGCGGGGTGGGGGCCTGGCTGCGGATGATCCCGTGACCCGCGACGCCATCATCAGACAGGCGATCGTACACGAAGGCATCCGACAGGACGCACGCCGTGCCCGGGTGCCCGCGCTCAACGATCATCCGATGCGCCTGCCCATGGGGCAGGGAGTAGTCCGCACCGAGTTCGAGCAAGACTGCGCGAGGCTGGGCGTCGACATTGCCGGCGCGCGCTCGACGCTCTACAAGCACGACGACGCTGCCCCCGACAATGGCTATTGGCCGCTCGCATACATGAATAGCTATGCCCTTACGATCGCGGGTGGTTCGAACGAGATTCAGCGCAATATCCTCGGAGAACGGATTCTCGGGATGCCGAAGTCAAAGTAGCCGGCGTACGACGTGCCGATGAAAGAAGGATGACCTTATGAGCAAAAGCAATCGCCCGCCGAAAGACTTCGGCTTTGGGGCAGACGAGGAGATGCTCCGCGATCTGGCGCGGAAACTACTCGGTGAACGCCTCCCGGTCGACAAGCTGCGCACGCTCGTCGCCGAAGATCACGCCGCTGTGTACGAACGTCATGAGCGTCAGCGCTGGGACGAGGCGCTCTGGAAGGAAATCGTCGAACTCGGCTGGACGGGGCTTGCCGTGCCCGAACAGGACGGCGGCGTCGGATTCAAGCGCGCCGGCATCGCGGGTCTGGTCGAAGAGGTGGGGCGCTTTGCACTTCCCTCACCGTTGGTCGCGACCCTCAACGCCACCGATGTCTTGGCCCAGGCCGAGGGAGGCAGACAATGGCTGGCGCGAATCGCCGATGGCACCACGGCAACACTCGCCATCACCAATGCCGTGGGGAGCTGGGAGTTGGGCGAAGGCGACCTCTCCGCGAGCGAAGACGGTGGAAATCTGGTGTTGGACGGCGCGGCCTACTTCGTTCAAGACGCCTTCAAGGCCGACGTCCTGGTGGTGGCGGCGCAGTGTGGCGGCGACCGTGTGCTGTGCGCGGTCCCGGCGGACTCGACCGGACTCAGCCTCGTCCCGGATCGAATTCACGACCTGACCCGCGACCAGGCGACGGCACGATTCGAAGGCGTGCGCGTCGCCGAGGAGAACGTCGTCAGTCGCGATGCGGTGGGCGCGCTCGAGCGCGCGTGGCCCTCAATCCTCGTCACCGTTGCAGCGGATCTGGTGGGCTGCGCAGAGTGGCAATTGCAGACCACGGTTCAGTACGCGAAGGATCGAAAACAATTCGATCGCCCGATCGGCTTCTTCCAGGCGGTCAAGCACCCACTGGTGAACGCCATGCTCGACATCGATCGAGCCCGCTCGCTGGTCTACAACGCAGCTTGCGCGATCGACTTTGATGATCCAGCCGAAGCTCTGAAGGCCGCGCGCATGGCGAAGAGCGCGGCGTCCGATGCGGGCGCGTTCATCTCAGATCGCTCGGTGCAGCTGCACGGCGGTATTGGTTTTACCTGGGAATGCGACGTGCATATCTTCTTCAAACGAAGCATGCACAACCAGGCGCTCTACGGCGATGGTGTGTACCAACGCAAGAAACTTGCCAGTACGATGATCGGGGAGATCTGATCGAGGGGGCGGGTGTCGAATGGGCCATAGGAAATACAGGGCCTGCGAAAAGAAGTCTGTGGGGCAGTTTTTCTGTAGAGGATGCTCGATGACTGTAATGATGCTGAGCTGCTGTCGTACAGACTGTTGGGTTGATCGCTTAGGGAATTTAAAGATCGGGCAAGGGTGATTTTCGTATTGTCAGCTTGCAGTAATCAACCGGACAAAATACTGAAAACCTATAAATGAACGAGAGGACACTTTAATGAAACTTGGAATTCTGAATGCAATGGGCGGCAAGGTTATCGGCATCGATATGGACCGAATCAAGGCCGCTGAAAGTATGGGCTACGACTCGGTCTGGACCGGAGAAGCCTACGGCAGTGATGCAGTATCACCTGCAGCCTGGATTTTGGCACAGACAGACAAGATTAAAGTCGGTACATCGATCATGCAGATGCCTGGCCGCTCGCCAGCCCTTAGTGCAATGACAGCGATGACGTTGAACCAGCTTTCGAATGGGCGGTTCATTGTTGGTCTGGGCGCATCAGGACCACAGGTCGTCGAAGGCTGGCATGCTACCGCCTACGGCAAGCCGATGACTCGAACAAGAGAGTACATCGACATTATGCAGAAGATTTTTAGTCGTGAGGGTCCGGTTGAACATCAAGGTTTTCATTACAGCATGCCGTACAGCGGTGATGACGGTACCGGTTTGGGTAAACCACTCAAGAGCATGCTGCAGGCCGATCCAAGCATGAAGATTTACATGGCATCTATCACGCCAACGGGACTTGAGACTGCTGCGGAAGTAGCTGATGGCGTGTTGCCGATCTGGATGAACCCTGAAAAACCCGATGTGCTGATGTCTTCCATTCAAAAGGGTCTGGATAAGGCCAACAAGACCACGAAGGACTTCGACGTTGCACCTGCTGTTACCGTAATTATTGGTGATGATGTGGACCGTTGTCGAATGAAAATCAAAGGCACTATGGCTTTGTATATCGGCGGCATGGGCGCTCGAGAAAATAATTTTTACAACGATTTTGCAAAGGCGCTCGGGTTTGAAGAAGCCGCAGCCAAGATTCAGGATCTGTTCCTTGCTGGCAAGAGAGATGAAGCCGCGGCAGCTGTTCCTGATGAGTTGGTAGATGCCTGCCATCTTGTGGGTCCTGCAGGTCGCATCAAAGAGAGATTGCAGGTCTGGAAGGAAGCAGGTGATTCCGGAAAGATTGGCAGCATGTTGCTTGGTTCGTGCCCGATCGAAGCGCTCGAGCTGGTTGCGGGTGAAATGCTCTAAAAGCGTCTCCGTAATTTTCGAAGGGAACGGGTATCTCAACTCAAAGTTACACCCTGAACGCTTGTACTGGCATGCACGAAATAAGCCAGGAGGATTGGGATGCCCGTGCTCGCCCTGGAAGATCAGGGATTGATACAGGCGTTCCATTCGACGCTTTCCTATGCCTTTTTAAGCTCACTTGAAGAAAGCAATTCAGCCGTCGCGAACACTGGCTGGCAAGCGAGAACGTCGAGGGGCGTTAGAAGCTGGCATCGAAATTGAACGGCTAACCGGTTCTGACCTGACCGAAGAACATTGGGATGCGTTCTGCCAGTTTTATGTTGATACCGGGAGCCGAAAGTGTGGCTCTCCGTATCTGAATCGTCATTTTTTCTCGATTATCGGTAAGACAATGCCCGATGATACGCTGCTCGTGATGTGTAGACGTGATGGCCGATACGTTGCTGGCGCAATCAACTTCATTGGAGAGGATGACTAGTCTCGACATTCAACCAAACAGTTCGACACGATATAAACGAAACAGCAAATATAAAATAGACCAAAAACAGGAGGTTGAACAAACATGAAAATAGGTGTCGTTTTCCCCAATGTTATGTACAGGGAAGGTCAGGAAGGAGTAAGCCGGTTCATCAAGGGTGGAGCATAGGAAATACCGGGTGCGTTTTGGCTCGAGGTTCCGCGTCGATCGCGCAGTGCAGAACGCGAGGGAAGAGTTCGGCTTCCTTCCATCGGCGATCGAAGCGGAACACGAACTCGTCGAGGTAGCGCTGAAGATGCTTGGGGCTGATGCCATGGAATGTTCCGACTAACCACGTCTTGAGATTTCCAAAGACAGTGTGGGCCCACGGCAGGCCGTCCACCGTGTGGCGCCCTTGTCCGCCCTTGCGGCGCCGATGATCGATCCCCATGTGACTGAGTTCCGTGTAGGATGCCCAGGCGTCTGTATGGACGGTGGCTTCCTGCGGCCGAATCGCACCATGAACGAACGACGTGAGCACCGCAGTCGTTGCGCGGGGAATCACGGCCAGCCGAGCAGAACCCGCCGTACGGCCTCGGCGCTCGACAACAATGGCGACTCCCACTTTCCCCACCCCACGGCCCTTCCAACCTGGGCGATAGCCTCCGATATAGGTCTCGTCGGCCTCGACATCGCCTCTTAGAAGCGGGGCGGGGAGACCGGTGAGACCCGATCGGAGCTTGTGCAGCAATGCCGAAAGTCGACCGAGGGCGGACTAGGGGGAGCGAAGCAGCTCCCCTTCATGAAGGAGCATCAAGCCGGCAATCGGCGTGCCGCTTACGAGCCGATGAAACCTTCGCGCTCAGCCGTCGATGAATTCGTTTGTAATCCCCATCGTTGGGTTGTCGACCGGCTTGAGACAGCCATCGAATACGTCGCCTGCCACCGACGTAAATGCGAACTCGCTGAAGTGCTGCCCCGTATGCTTGCAATGCGAATTGGCCATGTGCAGCGTGACAACCCGGCGGTGGCCCCTCGTTGTATTGCCGTTCGTGCGATGTAAGAGACGCGTACTGAACAAGACGCAATCGCCGGCCGGCAAATCGAGCGTGATCGCCTGCTCATGAAATTCGTTGTTCTCCTCGGCACCTTGCGAGGCAAGCGCGCCGAAGTTGATTCCCTCCTTCATTTCCAATTGCTTGACTTCGAGACGATGTGAGCCGGGCACGATGCATAGGCTGCCGTTTGCTGCATTGACGTCATCCATCGGGATCCAAACGCCGATGCACTGATCCTGGGGTGCAAAGCTGAAGTAGGCCGCGTCCTGATGAAATGGATGCAATGAGCCCGGCACGCCCGGCGGCTTGTAGATGAACATCAGCAGGAAAGCCATCAGGTCATCACCGATCAAGCTTGAAACCGCGTCGATGACTTTGGGAAAGCGCATGCACTCGGCCATCACCGCGTCGAAGCGATCGGGATTCACGATCTTCCACAGCGCGTGCTCCGGATCTTCAGGCATGGGCAAGCGCTTCTTCGCGAATTCAATGTCCTTGACGAGGCGATTGGCAGCGGCCTCTGGAATGTCACCATGGGCGATCTCGCGCGCGCGATTCAAGTAGCGATCGATCTGTGTACGGTCGATGACCTGGGGAACGACTACGTAGCCGTGCTCATCAAAATGTTCGATCTGTTCAGCTGTCAGGCTACCCATACTCATTCTCCTCGTTTATCCCGCCACGGGGCTCCCCTAGGGATTTAACATAACGCCCCTACTCGGACGTTGTGCCAGAAGGCAGCCTAAATGTCCTATCGCCTACGAGGGAGCCACCCTGACCATCGCTTTCCACTTGCAAGATGGCTAGATGACCTGTCATTGGCAGGCCTGCATCATCGGGAATGCTGTAACCGTAGCCGACTCCGTCTTCCCAGTAGGTAAGGGGCGTTATGTTAAATCCCTAGGGGAGCCCCGTGGCGGGCCACTCGTCTCGAGGGGTAACCTTTGACGATGGTCGACGGGCAGAAAGCGAGTGCAGGCTCGGCGCCGAGTTCGCGAAGCGCGAGCGTTCCGAGATGGCTGGCCCGAGACGCCGAGATCGGGGCCGGGCTCTTCATCGCCGCGCTCGCGCTGAGGCTCCTCCACCTGCGCCAGATTACGAACCTCGATCCCTACTTTCTGAGCCCGGCCGTCGACGGAGCCCTCTACCACGCGTGGGCTCAGCAGATCGCCCATGGGGATTGGATCGGTGAGGGCGTATTTATTTTGGGGCCCCTCTATCCCTACCTGATGGGCGCCTTCTACGGGCTGGCCGGTCCGGACCTCGCACTCTGGAAGATGCTTCAAGCCTGGATCGGCGCCGGGAGTTGTGTGTTGGTCTGGTGGCTGGCGCGGGAGGTTTTCGACCGGCGGGTTGCATTGCTGGCGGGGGTCGTCGCCCTCTTCTACGAGATGCTGATCTTCTACGGGGGCACCGTGATGGTGGTGAACATCCAGGTTCCCCTGGTTCTGGCGGCAACCCTCGCGAGCGTAAAGGCTCTGCGCCGTGGCCAGTTTCCGAGTTGGCTGGGCGTTGGCGTTCTGCTCGGCCTTTCCGCCCTGGCCCGGCAGACAACACTCCTCTACGTCCCGCTGGTCGCTGCTGCCCTCGCGCTCGCCCTGGGCTCTCACGAAACCCCGCCTCTCAGCCTGGGCAGACGTGCCCGCTACGTGGCCGCCCTGCTGCTCGGAGTCGTCCTTATGGTCCTTCCCTTTACCATGCGAAATATCGTGGTCGCCGATGACTTCGTCATCGTGAATTCCACCGGGGGCATGAACCTCTTCATGGGAAACAACCCCGACGCGGATGGGCGTTGGCGACCGCCTCGCGTCGGGGCGGGAAGGGTGGACACGCCCGGGGCCATGCAGGCAACCTTTGCGAGCGTCGCCGAAGCCCGAAGCCAGCGGAGCCTGCGCCCCTCGGAGGTGTCGGGCTATTGGATGGGCCGGGCATTCGATTTCATGCTCGCCGAGCCGGGGCGGTGGCTGGCCTTGGAAGCCCGAAAATTTCTGCTCTTCATCAATGAGAACGAAGTCTGGAACAATCGCAGCATCGAGATTTCGCGTCCGTTCTCGGTGCTATTGCGCGCCCCCCTCCTGCATCTGGGAATCATCATGCCGCTCGGCCTTTTGGGCATGGGTCTCGCTCTGGGGCGCTGGCGAGAGCTTTTCCCCCTCTATGCGATGGTGGCTGCCCATCTCGGCTCGGCGTTGATTTTTTTCGTGGTCTCGAGATATCGCATGCCAGCGATTCCGATACTCATCGTTTTCGCCGCGTACGCCGCCGTCTGGCTTTTCGAGTCGGCGCGAGATCGAAAGCTGCCTTCCCTTCTTGCCGCGGGTCTCGCCCTGGCGGTCCTCGTGCCCGTCACGCGACTCGAACTGGCGGTGCCCGACGAGTTCATGGCGCATTACAATCTCGCCAACCGCTACAGGGAGAACGGCGAAGTGGATCAGGCCATCGAGAACTATCGGGTATCCATCGAACTTAATCCCCGTTTCAACAGCAGCCTGAACAATCTCGCTGTGGTCTACCAGGACTTGGGCCGACGTGAAGAGGCGATCGGATTATGGGAGGAACTCCGCCGCAGGGCGCTCAAGCAATACAACTCGGAGCTTCTTGAGCGTGCAGAACGCCGGCTGAGAACATTGGGCGCTCCGCCCATGAATTACTCTCCGAGGTCGAGCGACTAGGCGGGCGTTCGTCCTTGCCGCGATTGCGTGGCTGGGGATGCACGGGAGGATCTGTGATACTGCTCGTTTGGCCCGCTGCCCGTCACGGCTCCCCCTAGGGATTTAACATAACGCCCAGATTCGGACGTTGTGCTGGAAGGCAGCTTGTATGTCCTATCCCCCACGTTTGGCGAAAAGGGGGCTTGCTTTTCTTATGCGCTAGTGGGGCTTAGCTCTCTAAAGGCCGACAGCCTAAATCTTGCGAGAACATGATGAGATAGCCGTCTGGATCAAGCGCGAAAAATTCAATTGCGCCGCCTTGACGATCACCTAAATCGCGCCAGATCTCACGCGGATTGGGAAACGGGTTTCCATCATCATCACTATGCGGAATATCATATGGTTCAACATTGTGGGCTGTCATGGCTGCAATGATTGGTTCAACGCTTTTGACCAATATTTGAAACATAACCCCGCGACCAAATGGCGGAGTGAGCGGTCCGGTTTCCCATTTTTGAGTGTCATGTCTTTGGCTCAGCATGACTTGTGCGCCTTCATCCCGTTCAAGATAAGCAAATTTTTCTTCAGGCCTTTGATAGGCAATGTTAAAGCCAAAAATCTCGCACCAATGACGAAGGCTTGACGAGAAATCGGTGACTAGAATCTCTGGCTTTAACGCCGCAAAGCCAGACCTAGGTGGCGCACCATTTGAGTTAGGTGTATCGGTCAAAATTCAGTCCAGTGCTGGTCTTTCATCGGGGGATAGGACATTCAAGCTGCATTCCAGCACAACGTCCGAGCCTGGGCGTTATGTTAAATCCCTAAGGGAGTCCCCGTGACGGGCCCACACGTGTCTTAGGCATCCAGCGGCAGAAGCACTGGCGAGCAAAGGAGCCGGCGAATAGAAAATTTTCTGCCTATTCGGCTCGTGAGATCAAGCAGTCAGCCAGTGGTGCTTCTGCGGCTTGGCTCTCGCGTTCACATCGAT
>JAPKBZ010000075.1 GCA_028823175.1 Myxococcota bacterium | reverse complement strand
CCACTCAGGGTCGCCGTGGTGCTCGTGCCACCGGGCTGACCAATCACGTTGCCCGCGGCGGTCTGCGACAGCACAATTGCCGCAGCGCCGGGATTCGCGAGCACGTCGAAGACGAGCGTTGCGAGCAACGCGGTGCCCAAGTTCACGGTACCGTTGGACAGATCCACCGAAACGAAGTCAACGTTGACCTGGTTGGTGGTCCCGACGCGAATGGTACAACCGGCCGGCGCAGTCTGCGGGTAACCACCGCAGGTGGTGGAGGCCTTCAAGTAGCCGCCGCCACCCTTACCGCCGTACAGGACGTAGCTCGTCGTCGACGAGAGATCCTTGCGGTAGGCCAGCCGGGCATCGTCGAAGATAACGCCCACGGAAAGCAAAGTGATTCCCGTGGTCGCTTCCGTATCCAAGGTCACCGTAATGGAAACCTGATCAACGCCGGCGACCACGTCTTGGCCGTTGGCACCTGCGAGCGAGACCGCTATGGCGCTGGCGGTTGTGGCGCTAAATGCAAGCAGCGCCGTTACGAGCATACTACTAATGAAAGTGCGCATCCAAATATCTCCTTGATACTTTAATCCCAATAATTAGTTTCGAATCACCCGCGGAAGCGCTTCCCTTCGCCGCCGCGCGTGTAGTCCCTGACCGACAAGCTCCTACTTATTCATATTATTCATAACTAAGAGAACTTGTTGCAGGGTAGAACTCCCTGACAGCTCAATTAGCCGAGCAGGGGGTACCCGAACCCGCACAGAGAAGGCCCGAGGGACCTGGAACTCCACCCTGCGCAGCTAGAACGGCATTCGCATCGTCAAGGCCAACACCGCCGTCGCAGTTCAGATCGGCAATGCTTGAAGCACCGCCGCCCTGGTCAGCGAGAGCAATATTCACATCGTCGAGGCCCACGCCACCGTCATTGTTCAGATCGGCATCGCAGGGCTGACCGTAGCCGTCGACGTTATAGTCCTCTTGGCTATTGCAACTACCCGTCGCGAGCAGAGGCCCGTTCGGGGTCGTGACGCAGTTGTCGAAAGCATCCGGAACGCCGTCGCTATCACCATCCGGGGAGCTACCCGCAAAAGAACCGAAGGACAGCCCGAATGCCAGCAGAGCCGAGCATCCGAGTACAACCAAATTTCTTTTCATTCCATCTTCTCCTCTAGGTGTTTCCATCGTCGTGGAGCGGTGCGCTTGATGCACTCCCAACCGCAACTTGATTACCCTATCACCAAGCGATTGCTCCGGTAAACCACTTTTTCACTTCGTTACGTTATTTCTTGCGAATTTCGTGCGTGCCAACGTGTCGTTTCTGTGGTGCTGATGCTTTTCTCTATTAATTCTGAAGCTATTTCTAAAGCTCGTAGCCCAACGGGCCTCCCCCACGGAATCCAGAACCGGGAGATCGGAAAATGACTTTTAAAACAGCACCTTACCTTCCGCTATCAACTATCGGAAGGCTCGCACCTTCTCATTAGACAAACGTGCATCAGGCTTATTTTATCCGTGATGACAAGAATTAATGCAATTGGTGTGCCTACTGACTCTAGGGGCTAACTGGTTGAAAGCTAAGCGAACCGCCCGGAGGGAGCGGTGAGCGGTGGAAATGATTTGCCCATTATGGACTAAAAAGTGCCGGGTTAACTCGAATTTGGGCCAAAGGGAGCGTGCTCGGCTTTGCAGCCCTCAGCGGCGGCTTCATGCCCGCCCGACCCCAGGGCCAAGCCGGATGTCCACCAGGCCCCGAAACTTCAAAATACCGAGCCCTCTTCGCCAGCCCGGGGGCCACGCGCCTGGGCCTACCCGCCCACCCGTCACAACCCTGGCGATGCCGCGGTCACCAGGGCGGGCTCCAGTTGCCGCTCGACGCGCTCCAAGCGCCGCTCGGCTGCCTCCAGGGAGCTTTGTCGCCGGTCGCGCAGGGGGGTGCTCAGACGGACCACCACGATGGGCTCCGGCCGCCGGTCGGGACTGCGATCGAGGGCGAAGAGCGAGCGTAGGGTCTCAACAAGGAGCCCCCTCGAGCCCAGCACCCAGTGGTGAACCAAGAGGCGCTGCTTGCCCTTCTCGACGAGCCGAACCCGGACCTCTCGACCGTCGGTGTCGGCCTCAAACGACTCCTCCACCACCTTCCAGCCGCTGCCGGGGAGCGCCGTTATCGGGGAGAGCGGGCTTCCCCCTCGCTGGTCGAAGTCGGACTCGGCGACAAAGACCGAGACCGGACCACTCTCCAGCCGATACTTTCGGTTGACGACCTCGCCGAAGCGGGCGCTGCCGCGAAAGGAGAAGTCCGGGGCGACCTTTTCCGAGGCCCATTTATCATCCATCGACTCCCCGACCAGGCTGTGCAGGGAGACCCTCTCGTCGCTCTCCGGCTGCCATACCGGAAGCCCGCTGTAGAGCCCGTTCAGGGCCAGGGCCAGGACCGATGTCACGGCCAGGGCGCTCCCAGCGGAGAATACCCCGGCCCCGGAGGGAATTCGGGGAGGGCCATCGCCGAGAGCCGGGTAGCGCTCGAGAACCGTGTCGATTCCGTACATAATCACCAGGCCGAGCAGCAGGATGACGATGCCCTGGAGGTTGTGGATCGCGATGATTTCCGAATGCGGGTTGAGAATAAGCGTCAGCACCCGGACTCCGTTGAGCCCGAAAGCCAGCATGGGCGCGATGCCGATCAGAATCGCCGCGTGCCAGCGTCGCCGCTGGAAGAGATCGACCATCAAAATCGTGAGCAGGGTCAAGATCTGGACCGAGCGCATCCCGCTGCAGCCCTCGATGACCTGGAAAGCCTGGCTGACCCTCAGAATCTGGTCCCCCGAGACCAGGTGAGGAATCCCCAATAGATAGAGGGCAGACCCCGCGAGCTGCGCCGTCCAGAGCTGCAATTTAAACACCACGGCGAGGAGCAGGGGCGCCGGCAGGGGAACTGCCATCAGAAGCACCCCGATCGGCAGCCAGACCGCTCTCAGCCCTGGGAGGCCGAGGTAGAGGACCACCAGGCCCGCGGCCGTCAGGGCCAGGGCCACCGCCTGAAGATCGAGGGCCTGGGTGTAGAGCGCCCAAGCGAAGAATCCGGTTCCCCCAGCCAGGCTTGCCAGCACGACAAGCCAGGGACCATTTCTCAGGGGGAGGGCCTTGATCCGGTTCGAACGCCGGTAGCCAAGCCAGGCGGCGATCCCGATGGTGACGATGGGCGCACTATCCCCGGGAAGGAAGAGCCAATATTCGACGCTTTTTTCGAAGCCGTAGGGAGTCCCGACCGTGTAGAGACTCCTAAACGCGGCCAGGACAGCCACCACGGCGAGTACTTGGGGCAGCACGAACCGAAGTCCGCCCCCCTGGCCCGCTCCCCTGTCACCGGACACGCTCAACGTCTTGCTCCCCCCGAAAACCGCTCCCGGACCTCCGAGGAGGCGCCCCCGTGTGTCCCTGTTCCGCGGCCTGGCTCCGGGCCTGGAGAATTTTTCTCCGGAGTTCGGCGACCCCCGGTCGCGCCCGACACGAGTCTAGGGGGAATCGCCTCTCGCCCCCACGCCCAAAACTGCCGGTGCACTGCGCAGAAGCCGCCAGAAATCGCCCGAGCCGGGTCCGGGCGAGACCCGGCTGGAGCCACAGGGAGCCCTCAGAAGGGCAGATAGAGCTGCCGGCTTGAGGGGCCCAGCGAACCGCTGGGCCCTGGGTCAGCGCCCTTTCCCTGGCCTCCCGCGCGCGCAAGGCGGTAGCGCAAAGTGCTCCGGGGAATGCCCAATTCACGGGCCGCTCGGCTGACGTTTCCCCGGCTTCCCGCCAGGGCTCGCGCGAGGCGATCGGCCTCCCGAGCGCACGGGGCTCGCGGGGCCAGCGGAGCCGGCAACCGGGCTCCGGGCTTGCGAAGCGCACCGAGCGCGACGGCGCGGTCGAAGGCCCGGCCCGGCCAACAAACCGCCACCCTCTCCAGCAGGTTGGCGAGTTCGCGAATATTACCCGGCCAGGCATGGCTCTTGAGCACGGCCAGGGCGCCGGGGGTCGGGGCGCAGGGCGGCCGCTCCAGCCTATGGGAGAGAACCTCGGCGATGCATTCGCAGAGCTGTGGCAGGTCTTCGAGGCGGGCGCGCAGGGGCGGAAGTTCGATCTCGACCACGGCCAGGCGATAGTAGAGGTCCGAGCGAAAGCGCCCGATCGCAACCTCCTCGGCCAGGGAGCGGTTCGTCGCCGCTACGATCCGGACGTCGGTGTCCAGGGGCGCGTCGCCCCCAACGCGCTCGAAAGAGCGATCGTGCAGAACGCGAAGCAGCTTGGCCTGGAGTCCGGGCGCCAGTTCCCCGATCTCATCCAGGAAGAGCGTGCCCCCCTCGGCCCTTTCGAATCGCCCCGCACGCCGAGAAGCGGCATCGGTAAATGCCCCCCGCTCGTGGCCGAAGAGCTCGCTCTCGATGACGCTGGGGGCGAGCGCCGCGCAGTCGACGTGAACCCGGCGTGCCTTCGAGCGACGCGACAGCTCGTGAATGACCCGGGCAATCTCTCCCTTGCCGGTCCCCGTCTCTCCGGTGAGCAACACCGCGCAATCACTCTGGGCTGCGCGCTCGACCCGGTCGCGCACCACCCGCATGCCTGGGCCTCTCCCCCAGACGATGCCCCTCGAGCACGCCACCCGTTCCCCGTCGATCTCCATCCCCTACCCATCGCGAGGCCCGAGCAACACGACAAGGGGTGGGCGGAATCTATGAAGACCTTTTGAGATCGCTCGGGGGATGCGGCCGAGTCAGTAGAGGATCACGCTCCGAATCACCTCGCCCTCGTGCATCAGATCCATCGCCTGGTTGACTTCTTCCAGGGGCAGAGTGCGGCTGACCATCTCGTCGAGCTGAATTCGTCCGGCCATGTAGCGATCCACAAAGCCCGGAAGCTGGGTCCGCCCCCGGGTCCCGCCGAAAGCTGTCCCTCGCCAGGATCTCCCAGTCACCAGCAGAAAGGGGCGTGCGTGGATTTCCTGGCCGGCCCCGGCGACACCGACGACGATCGACTCCCCCCATCCCTTATGACAACAGCGCAGCGCCGTTCCCATGACCTCCACGTTGCCGATGCACTCGAAGGAGTAGTCGACTCCGCCATCGGTCATCTCGAGGATGGCCGCTTCGACGTCGCCCACGGTCGCGGGGTTGATGCAATCAGTGGCCCCGAACTGCTCGGCCAGCGGGAATTTCTTTTCGTTCAGGTCCACGGCGATGATTCGTTCTGCTCCCGCCATCACGGCGCCCTGAACGACCGAAAGGCCGATGCCCCCGAGCCCGAACACCGCCACACTCGCTCCGGGTTCGACCTTGGCGGTATGGAGAACCGCGCCGATCCCCGTGGTCACCCCGCAACCCAGGAGGCAGATCTTGTCGAGGGGCGCATCCCTGCGCACCTTGGCCAGGGCGATTTCGGGCACCACCGTGTACTCGGCAAAGGTCGACGTGCCCATGTAGTGATGGATCTTCTTGCCTCGGTACGAAATGCGGCTCGTCCCATCGGGCATCAGGCCCTGGCCCTGAGTTTCGCGAATGGCGCCGCACAAATTCGTCTTACCGGATAGGCAGAATTTGCATTGCCGGCACTCCGGAGTGTAAAGGGGGATCACGTGGTCACCGACCTCGAGAGAGCTGACCCCCGGGCCCACCTCCTCGACGACGCCCGCCCCCTCGTGGCCGAGCACCGCGGGGAAGAGCCCCTCTGGGTCATCGCCGGAGAGCGTAAATGCATCGGTGTGGCATACCCCCGTGGCCGCCAACCGAACCAAACACTCGCCGGCCTTGGGCCCTTCGAGATCGATCTCATCGATCACCAGAGGTTCTCCAGCCGCCACCGCTATCGCAGCCCTCACCTTCATCTCAACTCCTCACCTTTTCGGCGAAACAAAGAACCGTCCGCCTCTAATAAACATGGGGCGCAAAATAATCATCCCTCACCACACGCCCGCATAATGGAAAAACCCACGGCCAAAACGATCCAGATCAAGCTCATTCCGGCGTTCAGGCGACCCCGGATGCCCCCGCGCGGTGCGCTCTCCTCAATCTCCAGCGGCTCAAGCTCCGGCGAGGCGGTCGCTAGCTCGGTCTCCCCCCCCTGTCGGGCGTCGTAGCTCTCCAGCAGGTCCGGAGGAGCCTGGCCGGCGTTCCAGGGGCTCGGCCCGGTGCGGCCGCCACAGTGCATACAGCGACGCGTTCCGACGGGGAAGCTCACATTGCAGCTCGGGCAGCGAACCTCGTAGGGCGAAATTTCCGCCATCAATGAACTCCCGTCGTTGAAACCAAAGAACTCGGATCAATCCCCAAACCCCGGACCACATAGTCCCACATGACATCCGCCGGCACATCGAAGATCACCTCGGCGGTCGCCTCGGCCGAAAGCCACGCTCCCTGGGCGATTTCGAGCTCGAGTTGGCCCGGACCCCAACCCGCGTAGCCGAGCAAGAACTTCAGACTCGACGGCGGGTTTTCGGAGACTTGCTTGAAGACATCCATCGAGCCACCGAAGTTCACCCCCTCGACGACCGGGCTAACCTGCTCATCGTCGGAGGCCATAAAAGGCGAATCGCCGAAGAGCAGCCAGCCCGAATTGGGTTCGACGGGTCCGCCCCAGACCACGGCGGCGTCGAGTTCACCCCGCCATTCGAATTGGAGGCTGCGGAACAACTCCGAGAGCTGCAGGTCCGCCGGGCGGTTCAGGACCAGGCCAAAACTGGCACCCGCTCCATGCTCGAGCATGAGAAGCACCGTACGATGAAAGTTCGGATCTTGGAGCTGTGGCATGGCAACCAGCAGCGATGCGCTCAGGCCTGTATTCGTCACAGCAAGAGATTAGCAGGCCCGGTACCCTTTCCCGCGTGGCGAAACTCGGCTTGAAACGAGCAGCCCAGGCCGCCCTGGTCCTGGGCGCCGGTCTGGGCTGGATCCGCATGGCGGGCAGCGGGCAAGGGGCTCCAAGCCTCGACGCTGCCGGCTGGGCGGCACTCGGCAGTTCCACGGCCCTGGCCCTGTTCGCCTGGGCATTGGCCCAGAGCATCCCCGGGCCCACTGCCCAACTCCTCCAGCTGCCCCGGCCCAAGAGACCGCTCCCGGCCTGGGGGCTGGCCCTGGGTGTCGCCGGGATGCTCGGCTTGAGCCTCGCAGTGGGCGAGATTCTTACCCGAACCGGGCTCCTCGCCGAAGGCCCGCTCGAACGCCTGAATCACCTGCTCGCCGGCGCCACCGAGGCCCAGCTGCTCGGGGCGATGCTCACCATGGCTCTGGCCCCCGCCTTCGCCGAGGAACTCCTCTTTCGCGGACTCCTCCTCGGCCGCTTCTGCAAACGCTTGGGCACGCTTCCGGGGCTACTGCTCTCCTCGGTACTTTTCGCCTTGATCCACGGAGAGCCTGGTCAGGCACTCGCGGCCTTCCCCCTCGGCCTCTACCTCGCCGCCCTGACCCTACGGACGGGCAGCGTCCACACGGCAATTCTCTGCCACGCAGTCAACAACCTTGCGGCGATCTCCACCGCCGCCCGAACTCACGGGGCGATGGTCGGCCCGTAGCTCAGACCGGGGCTGGGCTCCGTCATCGATTGGGGGTCGTCGGATGCCCGCAGCCGGAAGAACGAACCATCGTCCAAGACGAGTTCGAGGTTGGGATGGGCGTAGGGCCCGGTCCCCTCGGCAATGCCCGGGTCGGTCAACCCCTCGAGCACCTTGATGATATTCTCCACATCAACCGCTCGGACGTCGTGCCCGCGTCGCCCGCCCCGAGCCTTTTTCCTGCGATCGAGCTTCTTGAGCTTGACCTCCTGCTCGACCTCGTTTCCTCCCCGAATATAGAAATCGAGCATCTCGCGGAGATCGGCCGCCGATCCGTCATGAAAGTAGGGCGCCGTTAGGGGAAGGTTGAAAATATGGCTCGTCTTGAAATTCCCCACGCCTACTTCGTCACCGACAAAATCGTCGACGACCCCGGGGTCTACGCTCGCATCGGCCACTCCGATCGAGATGAACGCCTTACCGTTCTTCCCGGTAAACACGTGTGCCGCGCTATGACCCTCTTCGAAATGACAACTATCGCACCGCATGCGCTTGAACGATCGGCTCTGGGCCGGAGTGGGCTGCTTGACGTGCAGAGAACTGTCCAGGCTCAGTTCATAGGCCATGATGGCGAGACCCCAGAAGAGCGAGAGGCCCCAGAAGAGCGAAAAGTTCTGCTCCGTCAAACTCGGGACGATTTCATGGGTCTCTCCCCGAGCATCCGTCATCCGAATCCGGGCAGCCCCTTCCACGGGCTCGTCCCCAATAAAATCGGGAGAGGTCTGGCCGAAGGCGGCGGCGATCATGCTGGCGTGATGGCCAGCCTCTTGATCCGCGAGTTCATCGGCGATATCGCCGTCCTGAAGGGCCAAAAACCCGCGCCAGCCGTCGCGACCGGCTCGTTTCCTCCATCGGCCCAGACCCCGGGAGGTGCCCGGGGGGACAAAGACGTTGTCGACGCTGACCCCAGTCTCCGATAGCCTCCGGCCTCCGCATGAGCCGGCCACAACCCGGTTCGGCATCTGGCACCGCGACCCGGGCCCCAGGGCCCCAGAGCAGAGGACCTCCATGGCAAGAAGCAAGAGCAAGCAAAAGATCCGAAAGCGGCTCAACAAGCAGCGAACCCGGCGCCGCAAACGCGCGCGCCTGGCCGACCGAAAGGCTGCATCGAAGTAGCCCGTGAGCAGCGCGCCCGGGCGGTCGACAAGACGAGCCGAGGAGCTCGCGACGAACCCCGGTGCGTCCCCGCGGGCCAGGCACGTCTGGAGAAACTCGACCGGGCACGCCGATTGAAAGTCGGTGGCGTTGCTGCCACCATGGAACGCTCGGAACCGGCAAGGGGGCCTGACACGGCCGTCCTCTCCTCCATCGCCAGAGCCAGCGCCATAGCCGGCGGAGGCCGAGCAATCAATCCGAGCAAGAACACTATCCAGGTGAGGGACATAGCGTGAGCGATCAAGCGACGGTGGGCGAAATTCAGGTCGACAAGGAAAACCTCTTTCGCGAGGAGACCTTCTCGGATCTCAAGGTGGCTTCGATTCGACGGTTGACCCCCGTCCGGGAAGACGGCAGCGAGGACCCCGATCGGCAGACGATATTTATCGGCGAGACCACGCTCATGTCCCAGCGCGGTCCGCTTCCCGTCCAGGCTCCCATCGAGGCGAGCACTCTCGCCGAAGCGTTCGAGATGTTCCCCGAGGCCGTCAACGCCGCGGTGGAGCAACTGATCGAGCAGGCCAAGGAAATGCAGCGCCAAGAGGCCTCGCGCATCGTGGTGCCCGGCCAGCCTCCCGCCGGCGGCAGCCGAATCATCGGCTGAGGGTCAGGGCTGAGGGTCAGGGCTGAGGGTCAGGGCGGGGTTTCGACTCGCTCAGCCGCCTTCGTCGAACGATGTCCCAGGGTCGGAGAGCAGAACAGGAGCCGCCGCGTTACCGAGGTCGCCGGTAAAGCGCGCCGCGTGGCGGGGTTCGCAGCGGCCGCGCTCGCAGAAGACCTCCTTGAAGATGTCCGCCGCGAGTTCGCTTGACTTCGACCACCAGAGATTGCTCTGCAATTGCAGAACTGCGATCGCCACGGTGGGCTCCGAGGCCGGCGCAACCCCAATAAACCACTCATAGCGGCCGTGCGGGTCTCCACCGCTGAGGTTTCCAGTCTTCCCCGCGACCTTGATATCCCTCAGCTTGGGCCGCCCGCGTCGGTCTCGAAAAGCACTGCGCGCGGTGCCGTGGGTCGTCGTCCGCACCAGCATGCTGCGCAACTCCTCGGCCAATTCGGAGGAGATCACCCGACGCGGAGCTGCCCGGGCTGGCAGCGCGAGGCCGTTTCCCTTTCCGTCGACGATCCGGTCCACCCACCAGGGCTCGACCTGCTCGCCGTTGGCCAGGGTCGCGGCCAGTTGCACCGCGTGAAGGGGCGTGATCCGCGACCCCGCCAGGCCACAGCCCAGACGCCCGAGGTCATAATCGTCATCGCCCGGGTCCGCGCTGCCCGCAGCGTGGCCCGGAGCCGGGGGGTCGAGCCAACCAAACGCCTCCACGGATGAGAGCAGGGCTTCGCTCCCCAGCGTCTCCACCGCGAGTTGCGCGAAGCATTGGTTATTCGATGTGGCCAGGGCGCGCTCGAGCGAGGCCTCGTTGCCCCGCTTGGGACGGTGGACCCTCGATGGGGTCAGGCGGTAGCGATTGCCGTTGTAGAGACAGGGGCGCCGCGCCCTGTCCGGAGCGTGCTCGAGGGCGGCGGCAGCGGTCACCACCTTGACGAGAGAAGCTGCGGGATAGGAGCGGTCCGGAGGAAAGGTCTGCGGATCGGTGGACACGTAGGCGAGCACCCGGCCGGTCCGGGTGTCGAGGGCAATCACGTGCCCGCGCTTGACGCGGCCCCGCTTCAGCACGCGAAGGATCGCGCGGGTCAGCTCGGTATCGAAAGCGTACTCGACCCGGTAATCGCCGAACTCGTGAAAGATGGGCGCGGCCTCGGGCGCGGGATCTCCAGGGGCGCCCGACGAGCGCGCATCGAATGCGGCGTAGTCATCGGTGCCCACGGGCAGATAACCGAACAGTTCCAAGGGAGCCGGGCGAAGCTTCGCGCCTGGGGGTTGCATGAAAACCGGGCGGGGGGCCGGGGCAACCGACTCGGCGAGGGCCGGGGCGGGGGCGGGGGCGGGGGAGAGAGAGGGGGCGGGGGAGAGAGAGGGGGCGGGGGAGAGAGAAGGCTCAGCGGGAACCGCCGCGACACTCCCGGCGGCCAGGCCCGGCTTCGCTTCGGGAGTCTCCTCCTCGGGACTGCCGCCAAGGGAGACGTAAACGACCCCCGCGGAAAGGGCGACCAGACCGATCAGGGTCAGCCGTCCCCGCCCCGAAAAACGGCGAGTCGCCGAGGCGAGTTGTCGCCTCGGATGCCTCCTTCTATTCCTGCGATTGCGTCGCAATGAACGCCTTCCCCCCAAGGGTGAGTCGCGCCTAGACGGCCACGACGGCTTCGACTTCGGGAATTTCTTCGCGAAGACGAGCCTCCACACCGAGCTTGAGGGTCACCATCGAACTCGGGCACCCCACACACGCCCCACGCAGAGCGACCTCGACCACCCCATCCTTGAAACTCACCAGCGAAATTTGGCCCCCATCCTGTTCCACATAAGGGGCGACCTCGCTCTCCAAGATCTGCCGGATGCGCGCCTCCACCTCGTCGTCCGGCGCGCTTACCGGAGGCTCGTAGGCGGGGCCCAGGGCCGGCAAACCCGACGCGGCCCAATCGCGGATCGCCTGGCTGATTGTCTGGCCCAGCGCTCTCCAGTCGGCCTCGGGGGTTTTACTGACCGTCAACTGATCCTGCCCCAGCAAAACCCGACTGACCCCGGAGATTTCGACGAGGCGAGCGGCCAGGGGCGACTCCTCGGAGCCCGTCCCGGGGCCGAACTCGAGCGGCCGGGCGCCCTCCAGAATCGCCTGACCCACGACCCACTTGACGCTGTCGGGGTTAGGGGTTCGCTCTGTATGAATTCGCAGCGTGGCTTCCAACGCCTGATCCCTCGCTTCGGTCCCATCCCGAATTTCAGCCTACGGCCAGAACCAGCCTACAATCTCCGGCCAGGGTAGCCAAACCACCCGGGCTCCCCGAGCCCTTAGTATTCCCCGGGGTTCCCGAAGAGCGCCGCCTCGGCCCCCGTCAGGTCAACGACGAGGAAGCCGCGCTCGGCCGCAGCCTGGCGCTCGCGTTGCCCATTATACCCCCAACCCGAGAGAACACAGCGCACGCCCAGGGGGGCAACGTCCTCGAGGTGGTTCAGCTTGTCGTCAACGAACGTGATTTGCTCAAAAGCGACGTCCAGACGCTCCCGCAAGAGGGCGAGATGCGCACGCTTCGAACGCCCGGCTTCCTTATCCACGACCAACCCATCGGGAAAGAGATCGGCAAGCCCATACGCATCCAGGAGAAGGTCGATCGACGCCCGATCCTTCGCGGTCGCCAGGGCAAAAATCCGGTCTCCGGCCCGGCGGCGAAGGAGATCGACGAATTCGTCGAAGGGAGCGACAAGCGCGAGCCAGGCGACCGGGTCGGCGGTCCGGAAGGCCGAGCGCTCGCGATAGAACGAAGCGTGAAAGTTTGCGAGGAACTCGGCGCCCAGGCCTTCCCCGAACCGATCGAAACCCAGCTGATCCTCGACGCTCACCCCCGCTTCGATCACCGCGAGCGCGACGGCAAAATCCTCGGCACGGTTGCCCAGGGGCATCAACTCCAGAAATTTCTGATAGAGCGGATGGGTTCGAATCGCCTCTAAATCGGCTTTTTCGATCTCGTCCCACGCCCGGCTGTGCCCGCCTGGATCGGCCAGCTTTCCATGCGTTCGCACGGCAACCACGAAGGTCTCTAGAATGCTGTCGCTGATGACCCCATCGAAGTCGAGGGCCAACACTTCCCCCCCTCCGTTCATCGGTCCCGGTCCAGTTGGCGGGTCGAGCCTCGACTCGAATTTGTTTCGAGGGAGCGGTGGCGGGAAAGCGTGGCCGGCGCACTGCCCCCCAGACCGCTGGCCTCTCGAATTCGCTCGTAGAGGGCAAATATATCGGGGTGGAACTCCTCGAGCTTCATCGCTCGGGCCACCGCCGCCGGGGACACGCCCGCCCCCAGACGACGCGCCAATTCTCCCTTGCTCCCCAGGATTCGCTTGGCGTTGACCGAGCGGCCGGCGACCTCATCCTCGGGCGATGGAACGTGCTCCTCGATCCATGAATCGAGAACCCTGGGGTCGAGAACCCCTCGTAGCGCGCGACGAATCGCCGACGGAACCATCAGGTAACTCTCGATATGACGTCGCGCCCAGACGAAAACCTCGAGGCCCGGCTCATTGGTCGCCCCCTCGCCCCACTCCGTATGGTGATCACGGTCGAGAACGACGAGCCCCCGAGCGCCCGAAACCGCCCCCCGGGCCGACCGAAAATGCTCCTCAGCCCGAGCGGGGCGACGCCCACCCAAAATCACCACTCGAGAGGCGAGGTCCCGGGCCACGGGGCGAGAGATTCGCTGGACCCAGGTCTTGAGAATATCCTCGTCCCTAGGGCCTTCTACGTAGAGGAAGAAGTGGGTGCCCCTCCCCCCCCCGGGATTGGCCTGTTTACTGGTTCGGCCCGGCATTTCGTCCCTTTCCCCTAAACATCCGCGGTTGGAACCCCCGCTGGGAGCCGCTCCCACCGGGGCCCAAAAAACAGTCTACCGGCCTCGTCGAGAGCCTATCCCTGACCGAGCAAGCCGCCAGTATCTTGGGACTCTCCTGGCCGGAGGTGTGCGACATCACGCTGAAATCCGTTAGTTTCCCCGAATGATCTCGATTCTCGTCGCCGACGACCACGGCATCGTACGCGAGGGCCTTCGGCGGCTCCTCGAGAGCGAGGACGATCTAGAGGTCGCGGGCGAGGCGAGCGACGGCCGGGAAGTTTTGGAGCAGGTCTCGACCAGCCTTCCCGAGGTCGTGATCCTCGATATCTCCATGCCCAGGCTCGGCGGCCTCGAAACGCTTGAGCAATTGCGGGCCAGCCATCCTGAAATCAAAGTGATTCTGCTCTCCGTCCACAGCGATCCCTCCTTCATCCAAAGCGCCATTGCCCTGGGAGCCGATGGCTACGTGCTCAAGGATGGCGAAGCCACCGAGGTCATCACCGCCATCCGCGAGGTTGTTCGCGGGGGCAGTTATTTCAGCCCGGTGGTCGCGCGGGAGATCGTCGATCAGATGCGGCATCCCGGCACCACCCAGGAGGGCCCCTTCTCGATTCTCTCGGGCAGGGAACGCGAAGTCCTTCACCGGATCGCCGATGGCTTGTCCGCCAAGGAAATCGCCGTCGAACTCAACATCAGCACGAAAACCGTCGAGGCCCATCGCACGAGCCTGATGCGCAAAGTCGGCGTCCGGAAGGCAACCGAACTCGTCCGCTACGCATTGCGACACGGCTTGATTCAGCCCTGATCCCGGTCCTGGCGAGTCAGAACAACCAGCGCCTCCAGATGGGCCGTCTGGGGGAAAAGGTCGAACCCCTCGACGCTCTGCAGTGCGTATCCCCCTGCGCCCAGGCGAGCCGTATCCCTCGCGAGGGTGGCGGGGTCGCAGGAGAGATAGACCACCCGGGGCGCGCCGATTTCGATTAGGGCCGCACTCGCCGACTCCGACAGTCCCGCCCTCGGCGGGTCGAGGAGCACCATGTCGACCCCGCCCCTCGCGCGGGACTCCAGCACTCTGTCCACCTGGCCCTCGCTCACGCGTACGTGGGAGAGCCCCGCACGGGCAAGGTTCACTCTCAAGTCCGCCACGGCTCCGGGCGAGGATTCGACAACCTCCAGAGACTCGAATTGCCGGGCGAGGGCGAGGCTGAAGAAGCCCGCCCCCGCGTGGAGTTCGAGAGCCCGGGAGCCCTGGCCCGCGGCCCCCAGGACCGCGCGGTGGAGCGCGGCATGGAGGAGCCGATTGGCCTGCACGAAGGTACCGGGAGAAATTGTCATGCGATCGGCCGCGATCTGGAACTCGCTGGGCGGCGGGCTCTCGGCCGCCGAAGCGTCGAGGCGATGTCGCCGGACCCTTCCCGCGTCATCGGCCACCCACTCCCACTCCTCGGGAGCGCCGGCCCGTTCGAGGGTTTCGTCTCCATCCGCCCATCGAGCCAATTCGGCGTCGAGTTCGGGGACGAGGATCGGGCAGCGCTCCACCGGACAAAGCGCGTGGGAAGCCTCCCGGCGATAGCCCACGCCGTCGCGGCTCAGCAATAGCCTGGCCCGAGTCCGATAGCCGTAGCCCGAGGGCGACGGGGTAAAGGGAATTTCCTCGGGAGGCGTCCAGCCCCCGATCCGGGTCAGGGCTTCGCGGAGGATTTCCCGCTTGGCCTCGAGTTGGGCGGGGTAGGCCAGGTGCTGCCAGCGACAACCGCCGCAACGCCCGAAGACCGAGCAGGGCGCCTCGACCCGGTCCGGTCCCGGCTCGATGAGTTCCAAGATCTCCGCACGGCCAAAGCGCTTCTTCCGCTCGACCACGCGAACCCGGACCCGGTCACCGGGAGCCGTGAGCGGGACGAAGAGAGCCAAGCCGTCGGGCAGCCTCGCCACTCCGTCTCCACCGGCCGCCAGGGCGTGGATCCGAACCTCCCATTCGGGTTCGTCGGCCCGCTGGCCCCGCCGAATTCCCTGGCCACCGCCCCGGCGCCTGCGGGTGGCCCGGGCTACGACCCCGCTCCCGGTTGTGCTTTTTCCCCGCTCTTCGCCTCGGAGGGCTCCGAACGCGGCTTCAGCTCCACCACCTGGGATCGGCTGCCCTCGGAGAGGCGCCGGCCGACCCGATCGGCAAATCGATATTTCCCAGCGAACTCGGCGTCCACCTGTATCCGGGTGGCCGGGTCATCGACGGGTCGAGCCCAATAGAGCCCGGTCGGGCCGTGCGACCCCACCGAACGCCTGACCCGTACCGCCGGATTCATTTTCAGCCTGGCCAGCCAATTCGAATCCGATCGGTTCGCGCGCAAGAATTCGCGGCCATCGACTTCGACGATCCACAGGTGCGTCCGATACTCGCGCCCCGCATCCTGGGTGAACAGGGTCACGACCTCGCCCTCATCGAGCAGGAGTGCGCCCAGCACCAGAAATCCAATCACGATCCCGATGGCCAGCATGGCTCTACGCAACGAACGGCTCCCTCTCGTCAATCAGAGAGCTTGATCCTAGCCAGTTCGAGGCCCCCTCACCCGTCGTAAAAGCCCATCCACCAGCATCCCTGCCGGGCCGACCTGCCCTGTGCCATGCTTGCCCGAAGGGACTCCCCCGCCCTCCGGAGCGACCCCACAATGAGCTTCCGCGCCACATTCATCGCCCTCGCGCTTCTCGTGCTTCCGGCGCGCCTCTCGGGTGCCGAGGAAATCATCGTCGCCGCCGCCGCCAGTCTTCGCGAACCCATCCAAGAACTCGCCGCGTCTTTTGCGCAACAGCATCCCGAGCTTGAAATTCGGACCGCCTTCGGCTCTTCGAGCACCCTCGCCCGCCAAATTCGGCTTGGCGCCCCCATCGACATTTTTATTTCCGCCGACGAAAGGTGGGTCCTCGACCTCGTAGAGCGGGACCTCGTCGCGGCAGAGGCCTACTTCCCCCTCGCCGGAAACCGCCTGGTCATCCTCGCAAGGCCCGGGTTCGGTGCGCAGATCCAGGAACCGAAGGATCTGCTTTCCCCCACGCTAAAACGATTCGCCCTGCCCTCCGCCGCCGTCCCCCTCGGCGCGTATGCGCGTCAATGGCTCGAGTCCAACGCGATGCTCGAACCCCTGGAGAGTCGGCTGATCACCACGGAACACGCCAAGGCAACCCTCTTCGCCGTCGAAGCGGGGCATGCGGACGCCGCCCTCATCTATGCAAGCGACGCGCGCTACGCGACCAAGGCTGCGGTCGTCCTCGAAATCCCCTCCTCCGAGCAGCCCACGATCATCTACTCCGCAGCCCGACTCCGGAGATCCCATGCGTCGGCGGCGGCCGCTCGGTTCATGGCCATGCTCGGCGGCCCCGAGGTCGGCGAGACCCTGGCGGCTGCGGGCTTCGTTCCCCTCTCTCCGCCGACGGAGAGGCCCTCACCGTGAACCCCGGAGACTGGCTCGAAATCACAGCCTTGACCCTGAGGGTCGCGGCCCTTGCCACCGCTCTGGCCGGGGTTCCCGCCGTCGCTCTCGGCTACCTGCTCGCCCGGCGCGACTTCCCGCTGCGCTCCCTGGCCCAAGCGATCATCGCACTCCCCATGGTCTTGCCTCCGGTCGCCGTGGGCCTCGGCCTTCTGCTTCTCCTCGGAAACAACGGGCCCATTGGGGGCCTGCTCAATGCGCTCGGCATCCAAATCGTGTTCACCGAGTGGGGGGGGGGGCCGGCCCCCCCCCCCCGCGGGGGTACGCGACTGAGCCG
>JAPKBZ010000183.1 GCA_028823175.1 Myxococcota bacterium | reverse complement strand
CACCTTCTCATCCAGAAGGCCCCTCGCTCAACCGTCACGGGCTCCCCTAGGGATTCAACATAACGCCCATACTCGGACGTTGTGTCAGAACACAGATTGTATGTCCTATCCCCCCCCGTGCCCCCTCTTTAACCTGTACCGAACATGGCCCAGGGTGTAGAATGGGCCTTTGAAATCCCTATCCGCGCCGGGTACGCCTTCTATATTGCGTTGAGCCACTGGGTCTGGAATATCCAGAGCCCGGCTGGAGAGGGCTGGGAAGCGGGCTCGCTGCAGGCGGCCGTATTCTCCCTACCCGGTGTGGCGCTTCTCCTCGCGCACTTTAGGCGCCGCGCCGACTCTGCCTGAGATTCGAGACGAGCGGCCCGGTGTCCCGAAGGCACCCGTGCGCCCACGGCCCGTCGAGTGAAGGGCCGTGGAGACTGCAGCGGCGCCCCTGCGGCGCGCGCCCGCCACGGGATCACCTAGGGATTTAACATAACGCCCATACTCGGACGTTGTGTCAGAAGGCAGCTTGTATGTCCTATCCCCTCGAACCGGCGACCCTCAGCTTGGGAAGCCAACCCAAGGGCAAGAAGTAACGCGGGGTTACGTTCAGTGGCTTGCAGGGAGATGCACCGAGCGGCATAGAGCGGCACCGGTGACGACTCCCGGCTCTAAACGGCTCCGAATTTGAGGTAAGAGCGGCGCATAGGTCGGTCGTTCAAGATTCCGCCGGCCTTGGATGACTACTGACGTTCGCCGTAGCTGACCGTCATCGGATCGTCGATGGCGATCGTGACCTCTTGAAGGATCCTCGGGCTCGGCATCGAGTAGACGACACCTGGCGTCGGAGCGTTACCCGGGCCGCCCGGGTTGTAGAGTGGATCGTAGTCGCCGGTAGCCGGAATCTCGACGTGGGTGATCCGCCGCATGGCCTCTTCGTCGCCAGCAAGCACGATGTCGATCTGATTGTCGTGATCTTCGTCATAGCAGTCGTTGTATTGGATGCCGTCGCCTGCCGCAAGTCCGAGATCGGCGAGGCCAACGACCTCGACGCTATAGCCGTCAATTGAATGCTCCCCGGAGCTTTCGATCCAGATTTCTTCGCCGTCCCCCGTTTCGGCACGCAGCCGGAAGTAGCGCGCAAATTCGTTGGGGCGTACGCCGAGAACGCCGTCGGGGGAGAAGCCGCCTGTCGTCAAAATACGCAGACGGTATTGTGCCCTATCCATGTAGAGAGAAACCCCATCGTTGGGCAGGTTGCCTTGGAACGCGGCCGGTCCGTTTTCGCCCAGAGTCGACATCACGCTCAGCTTTGCGGCGACGAGCGTCGGCCCGTTGCCCGTCTTGTAGGCCGTAAGTTGATCACCGGGCTCTCCGTAGGTGAGTCCCACGGCACTGCGGATCTGCCCATTGGGCCCCGCGAGCAGGAGCGGGGTGTCGTCGTCCACGATCTCGAAGAAGACCGGATAGACTGCTTCGTCGGGATGTGTTGTTGGATCGTATCGGTTGCCAAACTGACCGAAGATTACGATGGTAGATCGTTCGTTGTATTCAAAATTCGGGAAGATGGATACGGCTTCGGGTTTGACCACGGATTCGTCACTGAGTGTCACCTGGATGTCATCGATGTCGAGAGTTCCCGCGAGCACCGGCCAACTCATCTCGATGGGCAAGCCGTCGGAGTAGAGTGTGGGGACGCCGAAACCGAACGTAACCTGAGCGGGGGTCGCAGCGGAGGTGTAGTCGCCAGCCGAAGGGATTTGATCACCACAATCGAGCGTGTTCCACGTGCCTCCTGCCTCGCGCACCGCTTCCTCGCCCAGTGGCGATGGCTCGTTGATTCCGGGCACGCCGTTTATGTTAGTGAACCCCAATCCCGCGGCGAGGATCATCGGCTCTTCATCCCAGTAGTCGGCGTTGATGAGCACATCTTGCATCAGGGATTTATATGTGGCGCTGTCGTCGCTACTGCCGTTACTGGCATCGTTGCACGCCGAAGGCATCATGAGAGCCCATGCCACCATTAGGCTGATCTTGGCTTGCTGCATGATTCCTCCATGCGTCTGTGACAATCTCCGTTGCGGCTCGTCGATACGCTCTTTCAATCGTCAGGCCCGCCACAGACAGGCCTGCCGCCTGTCGCTTCTGCACTTTACCGAATCTTGAATACGGACGGAGCCGGAGTTCAGGGGGCCGGAAAATCGTACTCGATATCGGCGAACCCCCGCTGGCCTGATCACCGGGATCGTGCGCCAGCATGCTACCCCACCCGCGCGGACACGTGCTCTGTCGCGGCGACCGCGGCACGGCGGCAGCGGCGCTTCAAGGGCCTACGAGCGACCAGTCAAGTTCCAGGGAGCCCGACGCAATAGCGCTTCTGACCGCTTCGAGCGCATCGGCTTCGGTCAGCCCTGCAACGTCGATGCCGTGCTTCGCGAGGCCTCCAAGATCCGCGAGGGAGCGGTGCATCTGGGTCACGACCGGACTGAGGCCATGGCTTTGGCGGCCCCGGACCCGCTCGAGCGCTTCGCCTTCGGACACATGCAGGACGATATAGTGGACGGATACGCGCGATTCGAAATAGGGACGGAAGACCGGCAGAAACCATGGCCCCACGACGCCGTCGAGGAATACGCAGTAGCCGCCGCGCGCGAAGGCCTGGATCGAACTCGCGAGGGCTTCCATGACCACCGTGTTCTGATGGTGCGACTCCGCGCTCGTCATATCCTTGGGGTGCGCGATGAATTCGTAGAAGGTGTCCGAAACCAGGTGCAACCCCTTCGGCTCTCCGGCCGCCAGGGCGCGGCAGAGCGTGGTCTTTCCGCTCCCCGGGCATCCCGAAACGATGACGACTGACCTCAATCGAACCTCCTGGCAGATCGCCACTCCCCCGTGACGGGCAGCGCCTCGTTGGGCGGCGTGGGGTTCTAGATATCCTTGCCCGAGCTAGAGCCAAGGATTGCCCGAGGATCATAGAAGACGCGCGCGTTTTGAAGCAGCCCGTCGCAGACCACGAATTTTGCGAAGACCATCATTGGGCCATTGGGAGTCTCATTCTCGCTCAGCGTCGCGACTTGATCTCCCTCAACGATATGAGCCTCAACCTGAATCGAGAGAGTCGCCACTGACGTCGCCCGTCACGGGGCTCCCTCTGGGTATTTAACATAACGCCCATACTCGGACGTTGTGCCAGAATGCAGCTTGAATGTCCTATCCCCCACTGTCGGAGTGGTAGATCTGTAGAGGGTTCGAGGGATCGCCCTGCCAGACACCCTCTAAGGCCAGTAGGGCGAAGCTCTCGTGCCGCTTCGATGCGTCGTTGTGCGCTCGGATGACACGCCCGTAGGCGACGATCTCCCAGCGTCGGAGGTACTCCTCGGTGAGGTAGCGTGGCGCTTTGTCGCACCGGGCCTCGGCCACCGACCCCGCAAAGAGAGCCGTGAGAGCGAACAGGATGGCTCCGACTCTCATTCGCGCTGCCCGCCACGGGATCCCCTAGGGATTTAACATAACGCCCATACTCGGACGTTGTGCCAGAATGCAGCT
>JAPKBZ010000023.1 GCA_028823175.1 Myxococcota bacterium | reverse complement strand
CCGCGCCCGCCGCGATCGAAGCCCCAAGCAAGACGAGGCAAAGGAGCAGGCGTCGAGCGGAGCAGAAGGTTTCGTTGGGCAGAACTTGAGGAGGGCGCGGGCTCATGGAGATTCGGCTCCGAGTTCGCTTACCTGGGGCAGCAACGAAGGAAAGGTCCGGAGAGTGAGACAATCGGGGTTGACTCGTGATTTTACGCGCTTGGCCGCGCATCCGGTTGAGTTTTTAAGGTTTTTCCCAAATGTCAGGCCGGGTTCTGCTGCAGCCGAGGACGTATTCCCCTCGAATTCGTGGCTTTGGGCAGTTCGCCGTTGGGGGAAGGCCCATGACGGGTGTATGAGGACGGGCCAGTTCGGGTTCATCAATCGCGCCTCCAGGTCGAAGTGGATGCACGGAATCTTCGCTGTTGCGTCGGCCCGGGGCTGTGAGCGAAATCACAGGTCCTGCCCGCAAGGAACTCGCCGCCGAACTGCGCGAGGGCGGCTCGGCGCGGCGGGTATCGGGCCCGGCAGGAGGGGCCGGAGAAAAATGACCCTGTTCGGTGGGGGCCGCGAAGTGACGCAGGAGGACCCGGTCGGGCGCGCGCCCAAAGAGCCGCCTGGCCAGGGGCCGGGGAGCCTTGGGTGGGCCAGGATCGGCGAGAATCGGCCAGGATCGGCCAGGATCGGCCAGGGTAGGCCAGAGTAGGCCAGAGTAGGCCCGTGTTAGCGGCGGCGACCCAGGAGGCCGGCGCCGGCGAGCCCCAGGCCCAGGAGTACGGCGGTCGAGGGCTCGGGAATCACGCTGTACCCCTTGTAGAGCACGCGCAGTCCGGCATTCAGATCCATGACGTCGGTGAGGACGAGGTCGAAAAAGAACGGCCGCGCGTCACCGAGGGCAACCTCATCGAAGACCAGGGTGAGGAAGGGCTGGCCGGCCAATTCGGTGCTGCAGATGCTTCCGTCGGGGTTCGATTGGATCGCCGAGGCCTGGTACGTGAGTGGACTGGTATTGACATTAGGTCCAGGTATCGCCGCCAAAAAGGGAGGAGGCGTGGTTCCGCACGCATAATCGGGGGCTTCGCGAAAACTTGTAAAAACCAGCAGCCCGGTCGAGCGACCGAAGAGATCGTTGAAAGTCACGTTGCCCGACATGTGGATGACATCGCCCGGCGCAAAATTGAAGGTCGGGTCGGCGACCGGTTGGTTGAGGGTGACCGTGTATTGCCCGGCGGCGGTGCTCAGGCCCGCCGTGCCGCCATCGCTCAGATCCCAGTCGAGGATCGGCACCGCGAAGGCAGGGTTCGCGATGGCCAGAATCGAGAAAGACAAAAAGAGTAGGGCCCTGGCGACGCGTCCGACCCCGGTGGCGGCTCGTCCGGAGGCACCGGCTGCGTTCTCTGGGGCTCGGGTCTGCAGTTCGATATTTCCCACTTTGGCTCCCTGTGGCGATCTCGGAGGCCGCGCGTCCGACGTTCGGGTCTGCGGTTAACAGGGAGTGGTGCGTGATCCTGGGATATGTCAAAAATCAGATTTCTTTTGGGGCCAACTCGACCCATGGGCAAAAGAGCCGCAACCTTTTTTTGGGGCCAACTCGACCCATGGGCAAAAGAGCCGCAAATCACTTGTATCTCCGAGGCCAGTGGGACTTTCTTTAGAATTAAAGACTGGCGGGATACGCGACGAATCTTTCTGCATACGCGGAATTCTGCCTGGGGATAGCTCGCGCGGGCGGATGAGCGTATGATGGAACCCGTCTCAAATACCCGCAGGCGCACGTCGCTGCGGGCGGAGCCCAAACGATGTCTTTGCTGATTCTGACGCTCTCTCGGATGCCGATCCGGAATTCGGCCCGCATGGCAACTCTCACGCGGGTGCTGGTTGTGTTCATGGTGCTCCTATTGCTCTGCACGACGGCTGCGGTCGTTGCGGCCCAGGAGCCGCCGCTCTTCGGCCCCGCGGAGCCCCACTATCAGAGGGCGAGCCATCTCCTCCGGGAGGGCGATGTCCCGGCGGCCCTGACCCAAATCGAAAAGGCGAGAGCGTTGGCCCCGGACTCGCCGAGGGTGCTCCGGGTATATGCCAAAGCCCTGATTCTTTCGGGTCGAGGGGGCGAGGCCCGGCAGGTTCTCGCCCATCTCGATCGGATCGAGCCCTCGGACCCGCAATTCGACTATGAGATCGCCCTGGCGAGTTTTCGCATGGCGGATTGGGAACTCGCTCGGGATAGGCTGAGCGGGGTTGCCGCCGAGACGTCCGAGCCCGGGCACGCCTACATCTACCTGGGGGCCGCTTACCAACAGCTCGGAGACTACGAGTCCGCCGAGGCGTCCTTTGCCCAGGCTCTCTGGGTCGAGCCCGAGTTGGCGGGCGCCGTCGCCTACCGAAGGGGGCTGCTCGCCCTGCAGTTGCGCGATTTCCGAGGCGCCCAGGCCGAGTTTACGTCGGTGCTCCAACTGATCCCAGGGACGCCCATGGCGACGTCAGCAGCGGGTTTCGTCCAGCAGTTGAAGGGCTTGGAGCCCAAGTCCTGGGATGTCTTCGTGCGCGCGGGGATGGGATACGACTCGAATATCAATCTGGCGACCGATGAGGACTTCCTCGTGGCCACGGGTGAAGAGGGGTGGCGCGGGCTGGCAGCAGCGGGCGGCTCCTACGAATTCGGGGACGAGGATTTTGGGCTTCAGGTGGGCCAGACGGTCTACGGCCATTTCTACACCAACGATGGTCAGTTTGATCAACAGACCAGCCTGACCTGGGCCTGGGCGCACTATCGGTTCAACGACGCCTTGGAGGCGGATCTTCGCTACGGCTTCGAGTTCGCCTGGGCGGATTGGAAGCAATACCGGAGTTCCCAGAACGTCGAGCCCGGGCTGACCTGGGATATCAACGAGGATTGGGCCCTGCGCGGCTCTTATCGAATCGAGGATCGGGCCTACTACTTCACGCCCCCGACACCCGAGTTCAACCGGAATGGGACCGTCCAGTACGTCGGCGGAGATCTCTTTTACGTCCTCCCGAGCCGTCGTGCGGGGGCTTCGAGTTGGCTGCGGCTCGGCTATCGCTACCGCGACGAGCAAACCACTGGCGACCAATTCGACGCGACGGGGCACCAGCCCATCGCCACCCTCGCCCTCGGCGGGCTTCCCTGGAAATTGCAGGCCCTGGTGGATGCCCGGGTGGAATGGCGCGACTACGCGGTGGCCTCGTTTTATGACCCCGCCCCCGGCCCCCGAAGGGATACGATTGCGATTTTGCGGACGGGTCTCGAAAGGCCTGTGGGTCGCAACGCCAGCGTCGAAGTTGCCTATCGCTTTACGGATCGCGATTCGAATGTCGATTTTTTTACATATAAGCGCCACGAGATCAGTTTAATGGGCACTTACAGATACTAGGGTTCCCGTTCGTCTTCTCGTCGCCCGGGCTCTATTGATCCGATCCGATCCGATCCGACCCGCTTTTGAGAGGACTTCCCACGATGCGAATCGCTCGAAAAAACTTTTCCTTCACTCTTGCGGGTGTCCGCCCTCACGATCGGACATCGGGCGCCGGCTTGAGGGGGCATCTTTCGCAGCTGGGCGCGAGCCTTCCGCAGCTGGGCGCGAGCCTTCCGCAGCTTGGCGCGAGCCTATTGGTTCTGGTGGTTCTGGCCCTGGCGGGCCCCAGTTTTGCGGCCGATCCCATTGGCTTCGTCGCCGCTGTGCAGGGCAAGGTCGACCGACTGCGGGCGAACGAATCGACGTGGACGGCGGCGGTTCTGGATGAGGATATTCACGCTGGGGATACCCTGCGAACCGGACTCGACTCCGTGGCCAAGATTGTTCTCCTCGACGATACCGTGCTCGGTCTTGGAGAGGACACCGAACTCCTGATCAACAACCTGGTGCTGGGGCCCGACGCCCTGGTCAAGCCTTCGGTTCTGCGCCAGGTGCGCGGTCAGATTAGGACTCGGGTCGGTGAAGCTTTTGGCGGCGTTACCCGAATCGAAGTGCATACCCCGACCGCGATCATGGGCGTCAAGGGCACCGAGGGAACGACTCGGGTCAATCTGGGCAGCGGCGATGGGTCGTTCCAGCCCCGAGCCGCAGTACCGGCGCGCGCAGAGGGTCAGCCCTTGGGCGCCTTCGGTGTCGCCTTCGCCGAGGCTCGCAAAGAGCAGGGGCCGGGTGGGCTCTTCATTTTCGGTGGGAAATCCTACTCGACCGATACGGCCGCTGATTCCAACAATTCCCCAAACTATGACGAGCCGTCGACCTTGGTGCGAAATTGGGAAGGCGGGATCACCGCCGGCATGTTGAGCGGAGACAATCTTCCCGTACCGCCGGGTATGTGCCGTCTGGTCTATATCGACAGGATCGGAAAAACGATGGATTGCCCTTCGGACTTCGTCCCCATCGATGTGCCCGTAACGGGTGGGGGCGATCTCGCGCAGGTTCAGGCCGACCTCCTGATCGCTGCCTTGCCTCCGGTTAGCGCGGGGGTCGAGAGCGGCGGCATTGGCTCGGTCGTCGGCGAGGCCCTGCTCATCGAACCCACTGATCCGGTTCTCGAGGATCGCACCGACAGCGATGCTTTCTTGGGCATCGGGGTCAATCCCCTGGCGAATCTCGATTTCGATGCTGGCGAGGTCGGGCCGGATCCGGGCGGAAATCCCCTGGGTGGCCTCGGCTTCGGTATCGGCGAAGCCCCGCCGGATCCCTAGGCTCCGGTTTGACGATCTTTGCCCGGCCCTTGTCTTCGGGGCGTAACGGGGGATCCTCTGGGACTCATTGTGATGGCTTCCAGATTTCGTGCAGCCGGGGTGGGGTGGATCGCATTGGGCGCGGCTTTGCTCGCCTTTGCCCTTCACCCGTGGCTGCTGGACCGCGCCGAGTACTCCCTGCTGGATGCGCGTTTTCGGCTTCGTGGCCCCCAGCCCGTCTCAGAGTCCGTGGTGATCGTGGCCATCGACGCCGCCAGTCTCGACGAGTTCGGACGTTGGCCCTGGCGTCGTTCGCTCCTCGCTGACCTTATCGATCGCCTGGCTGGGGCTGGGGTCGCCGCCATCGGCGTCGACTTGGTTTTCAGCGAAAAAGAAACCCCCGCTCAAACCGGGGCGCTGCGACTCGCGCGCGAAATTCTTGCGGCGAAGACTTCGCCGGAGGAACCGCGAACCGAGGAAATCGCGCTCCTCGATGAGGCGCTTACCGAGACGGATACCGACGCCCGCCTTGCGGCTTCGGTGGCGGCGAACGGTCGAACGGCCCTGGGCTATTTCTTTCGCACAGGCCAGGCTGAAGCTGACTCCCCCGAAGCTCTGGCATCGCGCTTGCCCGATATCCGGCGCTCCCAGGTCGCGGTTGCCAAGGTTCCGGCGCGCTCCCACTATCCGATCCTGACCTGTACGGGGCTCGAGGCCAACGTGCCCGTGGTGGCGGGTGCCGGCCGGCGTTCGGGTTTTCTCTCGGCTCTGGCTGACCCCGACGGGGTGACGCGCCGGGCCGCTTTGGTCGCCCGCTGCGCAGACTCGTATTACGTGTCCCTTGCCCTCTCGGTTTACGAACTCGCGAGTGGCCAACGAAGCCTGCTGCTGGGTGATGATCAGGCGCTGCGCGAAGTGCGAGTCGGCGAACGCGTTTTCCCCACCGATGAGGGAGGCAAAGTCCTCATCAACTTTCGCGGTCCGCCGGGAACTTTCCCGCGAATCAGCGCGGGCGACGTATTGGCCGGCCGGGTGGCTCCCGGCGAACTCGCTGGGGCGCTTGCGTTGATCGGAGCGACCGAGGTGGGGCTACGCGATACCCGATCCGGGCCCTTCCCCGGGATTTACCCTGGGGTCGAGATCCACGCCAATCTCCTGGATAACTTGCTCGCGGGGGATGTCCTGCGCCGTCACGACGGGCTGGTCGTCGCAGAACTCGCGCTGATCGTCCTGATCGGGGTTCTCCTGATCGGGGTGATCCCTCGGACGCCCGGTGTCCTAGTCAGTTTCCTCTTTGCGACGGGTCTGGCCCTTGCCCTGGTGGTCTTCGGTAGCCTGGCCTTTACCGAATTCGGGATCTGGCTGAACCTTGCGTATCCCCTGGCGACGGTGGTGCTGGTCTACCTGGCCGTGGAGGTGACCCGAAGCCTCGCCGTCGAGGCTCGGGGGCGGCGAGTTCGGGATATGTTCGCCACCTACGTTCCGCCTGGGGTCGTGAAGGCGCTGGCCGAGGGGGAGGCGGATCTCCGCCTGGGGGGAGAGAGACGGACGCTGTCGCTTCTCTTCAGCGACTTGCGCGGTTTTACGTCCCTTTCCGAAAACCTCGGCCCAGAGGGCACGATCGGTCTCATGAACGTCTACCTCGAGGCGATGACCCGGAGACTTTTTGAGACCGGCGGGACCCTCGACAAGTATATCGGCGACGCGGTCATGGCCTTTTGGGGCGCCCCCCTTGCCCTAGAGGATCACGCCGAACGCGCCTGTCGTGCGGCATTGGGGATGCAGGAAGAACTCGTCACCTTCGGTGCGCGCCATCCCGATCTTCCCGGGGCAGAGGGCCTTGAAATGGGCGTCGGGATCCATATGGCCGAGGTGGTGGTCGGGAATGTGGGAAGCGACCTGCGTTTCGACTACACCGTGATGGGCGATGGCGTCAATCTTTGTGCCCGCCTCGAGAGTCTCACCAAGCTTTACGGGGTGGGCATTTTGACCAGTGCCGAACTCGCACGGATCCTGCCCGCTTCCTTCCACTTGCGGGAGATCGACGAGATTCGAGTGAAGGGTCGGCGTGGCGCGGGGGTGATCTACGAACTTCTCGGTGAGCGAAGCGCGGACAGCGCGGACAGCGCGGACAGCGCGGAAGAACTTTGGCTCGAGGCCTACGCCGAGGGCTTGGTGGAATATCGCTCGGGGCGCTGGCCCGCGGCCCGCGAGGCGTTCGCCCGGGTGATCGCTGCCCGGGGTGAAGACGGTCCGAGCAGCGCGTTGATCGAGCGGATGGAAGCCGTGGGCGGAGTGCCCCCAGATGGATGGACGGGCACCTGGACCTTCGAAACCAAATAGGCGCTGGCGCCTATTTGGGCATGATTTCATCCGGGACGGGCGTGGTCGGGGCGACGCGATCGGGCAGGTCGAACGGGGCGAAGAACTCGTCAAGGCATGCCCGGGCCTCGGGGGGCAGGTAGGAGAAGTTGACTCCCCGGTCGGTGAACTCCCAATACGCGGGCCGGTTCTCTCGAGCGAGCTCGTCGCGGATCAGGCGAAGCCGTTCGGGGCGCTCCTCGGCCATATCCTGCTGAATCAGGCGGGCTCGCGCTCTGTCGCCCCGGGCGAGGAGGGCCGCAGCCAACTGCGCCTGTACCCGGCGAACCCCGAGCAGTCGATCCTCCTCACCCGACGGGGACTCCTCGGGGCGATCCACCTCGAGAAAGATGGAGAGGAGTGGGTCCGTCGCCGGCGCTCCTTTTTGCTCGGAGAATTCGATCAATCGGAAGAGGTCATAGGCAACGGTTTCGATCAGGAATTGGAGCCCGGCGTCGTAGGCGACCTGGCCGTAATAGCGCATGAAATGGCCGATTTGGATGGCGCCGTCGGAGTCGCCCCGGGAGATCAATTCCTCGGCCAGTTGGCGATACTGGTCGAGCACATAATAGGCGAGGCGAAGGTCGCGGCCGTTGATCGCGGCGCGCATATAGCTGTTGAAGAATTGCATGCAGAGCGCCAGGGTTTCCCGCCCCTCGCTACCGGACTCGACCGCGAGGTTGCGGGTCTTGATCGCCAGAAAACTACCGACATCCCGAGCCTGCCCCAGGCTGTTGGCGAAGAGTTCGAGGAATTGGCGCAGGATCTTGACCTCCAGCCAACTCCCCCGGCGCCCCAGGCGCTGGCGGACGCTCCAGTCGACGGCCACAAAGTCGGGGTCCCGGGCGATCACTCCGTCGAGGGCAAAGAATGAATCGGGCAACTCGTCGCGGAACCGCCAAAAGTCTTGCAACAGGTCGGAAAAGGCTTCGCTCACCGCCATGGCGATGGTGCGGTCCTTGTGCTGGAGGGAGCCACGCGCCAGATCGGCGAGTTCTTCGATGGCGGTCAAGACCTCGAGGCGTGCCTTTTCTCCTCTTTTCGGGTAGCTACGGATGGCCTTGAGTGCCTGGACCCTGAGACGCCGGATCGTATTGAGGGGAGAGACAAAGGCAAAGACGAAGGCGAAATAGGGCAGGAGGATCACGAGGCATATGGTGAGCATCAGGAGCGGAAGCCACAGCGCCGCCTGGGGGAGCAGCGCGGCGGGTGAGAGCTCTCCTCCGAAGGTCGCGGCGATCCACAGGCAGAGAACCGTGGTCAGGACGAAGAAGCTCAGGACCAGGACATTGATGGGCTCGCGGATGAAGAGCTCAGTAATGCGGTGGGTGTAGCGGGTGGCTGCGAGTTCGACGACGATGGCGACCACGGTGATTACGATGGCGAGCAGTGCCGAGATGACCTCGGCCGCATTTCCAACAGCATCGAGGGCGGCGGCCCGATCGACCCCGGCGAGCCACTGGCTTGGATCTGTTTGGAGGGCGAAGCCAAAACCCTCGAGCCAGGAGACCAGGCCGTAGAGGGCCATGGCGGTGCCGAGGAGTGCACCCGCAGCGAGGCCCGCACCGGCCAAGCGAGGGCCGGGATGCCGGTCGGGAACCTGGGATTCGCCCTCCCTCGCGCCGAGGGAGCCGTCTGGGTCGCCACTCATCATTACCAGAGAGAGCCTCCGGAAACCGTGAGGTCTTGCATTGTGAGGCCAGCGGCTTCGTCGCGGCAAAGGAAGCAGGCCAAGGCACCGATTTCTGAGGGTTGGATCAGCCTGTTTTGGGGGTTGGCCGCCCGGGCGTCGGCGATATAGGCCTCGCCCGATCGCCCTTCCTGGACCTCGGCAATATCGCTCATCCAGCTCGCTCCAAATTTGGTTTCGACCCAGGTGGGGCTGATTGCGTTGCAGGTGACGCCGTGCGCTGCCCCTTCCAGGGCCATGCATTTAGAGAGCCCTACAACGCCCGCCTTGGAAGCGCAGTAGGCCGCGGATGTGGGCGCCCCTACGCTGGCCGCCGTCGAGGCGATGTTGATGATTCGTCCCCATTGGCGTTCGATCATGGCGGGTAGGCAGAGCCGACTGGTTCGATAGATGCCGTTGAGGTTGACGTCGATGACCTTGTGCCAGAGTGGGTCGGGATGGCCGGAGATTGTTTGTTCGGCAGTGATGCCCGCCGCGTTGGCAAGAATGTCGATCGCTCCAAATTCGGCCTCGGCCGCACGGTGAAACTCTGCGACCGAGGTATCGCAGGTCACATCGAGACCCAGGGCGAGGACTCGAACGCCTCGACTTTGGATTTCTTCGCGAGTCTCTTCAAGCTCGCGCTCGCCCGGAAGATAGGCAAGTTCGCCATCTGCTTGCTTTCCGGTTCCGGCGAGTAGCGAGCCAATGGCGACGTTGGCGCCCGAATCAGCCAGCGCCAAGGCCATGGCGCGGCCCATGCCCGACGCACCTCCTGTCACCCACGCAGTGCGTCCTTCAAGAAAACGGTCCATTGTGTTCTGTCCTCATTTTTTTGTGAAATTTCATTATTTTTTGCTCGACAGGCTTCTATGGCTCGCCTGCTGAAGTCTCTCTGTTCGGGATCCGCGCCGGCTCTAGCCGAAATCTTCGCGCAGGGCGCGCCGAAGTGAAACGGCCAACAGGCAGCCTACCCCCAGGAGGGGAACCGACGCGACCAGGGAGGCGGTTTGCAGGCTTCGCAGGCCGCCGATGCCCAAGAGGGCAATGGGAAGCAGGGCGAGGGCGACAGCCCAGAAACTTCGATGCCCCCGAGATGGGTCGGCCAGGGGGCCAAGATCGCTACTCGCCCCGGCGGCCAGGGTATAGGCGGCAGAATCGAAGGTGGTGGCCAGGTAGAGGAGTGCGACAAGACAGAATAGGCCCAGGGCGAGGGAGCCAAAGGGGAGCGACAGGATGATGGCGACAATGGTGGCCGGGGCCCCCTTTTCTTCGAGGAGAGCAAGGACCGGCAGTTGCTGGCTCAGTTCGAGTGAAAGGGCGTAATTCCCCAGGATCATAAAGAAGAGCCA
Source organism: Myxococcota bacterium (assembly GCA_028823175.1). Classification (GTDB taxonomy): domain Bacteria; phylum Myxococcota_A; class UBA9160; order UBA9160; family UBA4427; genus JAZXM01. Next base: position 47,813 of record JAPKBZ010000023.1, on the reverse strand, counting down.
GCTTCCAGCGGTGCCCAGGATAAGCATGCCCAGCACGACCTGACGAATGCTTCTGCCCCGGGAGATGCGGGCTACGAAGAGCCCAACGAAGGGCGCGTAGGCGATCCACCAGGCCCAATAGAAAATTGTCCAGTCCTCGACGAAGCCCGTCTGGGAGATAGGGTCGGTCCATAAATTCATTCGAATGAAATTATCCAGGGCATGGCCGACGGCAGCGGTGCTCATCTTGACGATGAAGAGCGTATCTCCTGCGATGAAAATGAACGCGACCAGGGCCAGGGCCAAAATGAGATTGAGGTCGCTGAGAATCCGAATTCCGCGCTCGAGTCCGGCGTAGACGCTGATGGCAAAGATCACCGAGCAGCTGATCACGATGCCGATATCCAGGGAGAAGGTGCGCACCACCCCGGTCAACTCGGCCACTCCCTCCGCGATCAGCGGCGTGCTGAGCCCGAGAGAGGTGCTCGCTCCTCCCAGGATGCCCACCATAAAGAGGACGTCGATGAACCGCCCGACTCCGCGATCGGCATGGTCGCCCAGCACCGGTCTGCAGGCCTTGCTCAGCCGGTAGGCGGTCTCGCCCCGGCGATGGCATGCGTAGGCGACAGCCACGGTAGGCAGGGCGTAGAACCCCCAGGCGGTCAGTCCCCAGTGAAAGAGGGGGTAGCTCGTGGCCCACAAAATGGCTTCGGGCGAGCCGACTTCCGCCCCGTAGGGGGGAGAACGGAAATAATAGGCCCACTCGATGACGCCCCAATAGAGAAGCCCGCTGGCGATGCCCGCGCAGAAGAGCATGGCGAACCAGGAAAGGTTGGAGAATTCGGGAGCCTCGTCATCTTGGCCAAGCACGACGCGGCCGTAGCGCCCCAGAGCGAGGTAGAGGCTGAAGCCCAGGGTTCCAACCCCGGCCCAGAGATAGAGCGGGCCGAGGTGCAGGGCCAGCCAGTCGTAGGTGACAGAGATTACGCGGCCACTGGCCTCGGGGGCCAAGGCAAGGGGGAGAGTCACGAGAAGCAGAAACCCTACAGAGAGGGCAAAGATCCGTCCGTCGATTTGTTTCACCCGTTCGGATCTCCCTTGGGCCCAGGGTACTCTTCAGGAACCCGGGTTTTCTCGTGGTCAGTCTAGCGGTGCGGGAGCTCGCATGCCGTGAAGTTTAGGTCAGCGAATCTCGGGGCCTATGTCGCGCGAGAAAATTTCAGGCAGATCCGACTCGCCGGCCTCGACAAGGGCATCCACCCAGCTGTGGAAGCGCTGTCCGCCCCCTTCGTTACGCCCAAAGAGAACGTTGGCTTTGGCCCCGGTTGCGAGGTTACGCCCGATGGTCTTGCCCGTCGCGTAGTCCTCATCCCGAACGACTCTGTGCAGGAATTCCATCTGCTTCGCGATTCCCTCCCTGTTTTCCTGACCGGGAGGCGCGGGAGAGAGGAAGGTCTGGTACGTGATCGAGGAATCGACCCTCTCTCCGGGGAAGAGTTGCGAGATCATGAAGAAGGGCCCATCGGCATCGAATGTCCCTATCGAGACGTGCGGGAAGATCGTCCAGATGCCGGCCAAGAGCAGGGATTCGGGCCATTCTTCTTCAGGCTTTTTTTCGAGAGAGGCCAGGTAGGGAAGGGGCATGCTGACCTTTTGGTGCGGCCCCCAGGCATCGTAGACCGCTTTGTCGCCGATCTCGGTTCCGAAGGACTCGCGGTGTAGGATCGGAAGATGGTAAAAATCGAGGTAGCCGTCGTAGGCGATCTTCCAATTCGGGCCCTCGACGGCCTGACGCCCGACGACCTGACAATCGGCAAAGCCCAGGAGGGCGAGCACTTTGTCGTAGCCACAGAAGAAGGCGTCGAAATCAAAGCTCTCGGCCGGAGACAGAACTCCGAAGATCATGCCAGCTCGCTCGCTGACGGGAAGAGGCGTCAGCCCGTGGCAACTCGGATCGACCTCGCCGAACTCACCGCTGTTGCGAACGCCAAGAAGAGCCCCATTGCTGTCGTAAGCCCAGGCATGGTAGGGACAGAGAAAGCGCCGGGCCTCGCCGGAGCCCTCGGCGACGACCTGAGCGCCTCGGTGACTGCACATGTTGACGAAGGCTCGCATGCTGCCCTTGCCATTGCGCACCAGCAGGATGGGGACGCCTGCGACCTCCAGCGCCCGGTAGCTGTGGGGTTTCGGGAATTCTGTCGAGAAAGCCAGCAGGAGGGGCAGGCGGCGAAAAATGCGATCGACCTCGAGTTGCCATCGCTGAGAGTCGCAGTAGTGATCGGCGGGGACGCTGCGAATGCCGGGCGCTTGATCCACGGTGCCCGCGACAGCATGGGCGATATGCCGGCGGGTTATCTCGATCAATCGAGTGCGACTCATGAAGGATCCTTGATGGCTTTGGGGCGTTGTCTGGACAGGGGAGGGCGGTGATCCGCCGCGATCGAGGGGCCGGATATCGTCTAGCCCTTTGGATCATACATAACTATTGTTCGGCGATAGCTTTGACGAATTTTCGAGAGCCAAGCTTGGTTGGGCCTGTCGCCATCAGCGGCGAGTCGCCTCGCAATCCCCGGGAGAGTCAATTGGATATTTTAGTCGATCGATTGCGAGACGGGAGCGGATTCTCGCTGGGTTTAGCGAGAATCCTGGGGCTGGCTGTGATTGTATTGTCCATGGATGTGCTGATTTTCGAGTCGCGAGTCCATGCGGGAGAAACAGAGACAGCCAAGGCCAAATCGGGTCACGCTTACAGCGAAAACCGGGAGGCCTGTGCTGCGCGCGACCCACTGCGCCGGGCGTTTTGGGGTGAGCTTCACATTCACTCCGCACTCTCCTTCGATGCGAGCATGTGGGATGTCCGCGGGAGTGCCGACGATGTCTATCGCTTCGCCAAGGGGGAGCAAATCGGCCTCGCTCCCTACGGCCCCGACGGCAAGCCCCTGCGCTTTGCCCAGTTGGAGCGGCCCCTCGATTTCGCGGCCCTGACGGATCACGCCTCCTACCAGGGAGAGGTGGCTCTCTGTACGCGCAAGGGTTCGGCGCGCTACGAGGCCGAGGGCTGCAAGATCTTCCGGGGCGAGACGGGGGGATCGGGCGGCGAAGCCGCAGGCTTTGTCGCTCGCGCGGGTGCCATTACGAGTTCTCTCGACCCTCGCTCGGAGGTTCCTGTTCGAAGCTCGGAACTCTGTGGGGACGACAACAAACTCTGCCTCGAGGCCATGGCGACGGTCTGGCGCGAGCAGCAGGCCGCGGCATCGCGCCATTATGACCGAACTTCAGCGTGTTCGTTTACTACCTTCAACGCATACGAGTACACAGCCACTCCGGGCCTGGCCAAGGTTCACCACAACGTGATCTTCCGAAACGACAATGTGCCCGCATCGCCGACCGCTTGGGTGGATTACCCCGATGTCTACGAGCTGTGGGGGCGCTTGAACGAGCAATGCCTCCAGGCGGGGACAGGCTGCGATGTGCTCACGGTTCCCCATAATTCGAATTTGAGCAACGGACGCATGTTCACAGTCACCGGCCGGGAGCTGCCCCTGGAAACCCAGCGGGCCCGTGCCAGGCTGCGAGCCGAATTGGAAATCCTGGTGGAAATTTCCCAGGTCAAGGGCGATTCGGAATGCCGAAATGACATGTATGGGGTGGTCTCCGACCCCGATGAGTTCTGTGCTTTCGAGGAATGGCGCCCCCCGACTGCGCCGGATTGCGTAGAGGGAACCGGCTCGGGTGCCCTGGCAGGCCAGGGCTGTGTTTCCCGGCTCGACTACGTGCGAAACGTGCTCGTTGAGGGCTTTCGCGAGCAGGAGCGCATAGGGGTCAACCCGTACAAGCTCGGGATTATCGCCGCGACGGATAACCACAATGCCACGCCCGGCGACGTGGAGGAGTACAGCTACCAGGGTTGGCACGGCGTCGAGGACGCGACGGTGGCCCAACGGCTCTCGACGGACTCGGCCGTGGTCGCCGCGATCTCTAACGTGATTTCGAGCCCCGGCGGCCTGGCGGGTATTTGGGCCGAGGAAAATTCTCGAGATTCGCTTTTTGATGCCATGGAAAAGCGGGAGGTCTTCGGAACCAGTGGCCCACGGATGACGGCCCGCTTCTTTGGGGGATGGGACTACCCTGCGAATCTTTGCAAAAGCTCCGACCTTGTCGAAGAGGGTTACGCCCAGGGGGTGCCCATGGGGAGCGACCTGCCACCGCGCCCAAAGGGAGCGGCGGCGCCTTCCTTTGTCGTTTCCGCCCTCCGGGACCCCGGTATTCCCGGGCAGCCGGGCGGGCTTTTGCAGCGTGCCCAGGTCATCAAGGGATGGCTCGGTGACGATGGCCAATTTCACCAAAAGGTTTACGACGTCGCGGGTGGAGCCAATGAGGCCAGCGTCGATCTCGACACGTGCGCGCCCAAGGGAGCTGGGGCCGATAGTTTGTGCAGCGTTTGGAGCGATCCCGATTTTGATCCCGGCCGGAACGCCTCCTACTACGTGCGCGTGATCGAGAACCCCAGTTGCCGCTGGACCCAGCGTCAGTGCATTGCACTTCCTCCGGATTCTCGGCCGGAGGTCTGTACGAAACCCGTGGTTCCTCAGACCATTCAGGAGCGACTTTGGAGTTCTCCGATTTGGTATGATCCGAGCGCACACAGCAAGGAGGAGGGATGATGGCCAATACCAGCGAAGAGATTGCAAGCCTCGATCGTTTCAATCCGTTCGATCCGGCCGTGCAAGCACAGCCCTGGGAGTACAACGATCTCCTGGTTTCCCAGGCGCCTGTCCATCGAGACGCCAACACGGGCTTGGTTCTGGTTTCGAGCTACGAGTGGGTCAGCCACGTGTTGGCCCACCACGAGAGCTTCTCGAACCGCTTTATGCTTCTGATGGGCGGCGGTGCGAAGGCCAAGGTGCCCGAGGCGGTTTCCGAAATTATGAAGGAGGGGTACCCCCCGGTGGACACCATGCTCACCGCCGACCCTCCGGAGCAGCGGCGTTTTCGCTCCCTGGTCAACAAGGGGTTTACAGTTCGGAGCGTCGGCCGGTTGGGCACGCGCGTCGAAAACCTCGTGAGCGACCTGATCGACGCCTTTGCGGGCGATGGTCGAGTAGAGTTGCGTTCCCAGTTCGCGGTACCCCTTCCGCTCACCCTCATCGCCGAGCAGTTGGGGGTGCCCCAAGAAGATCTGGGGAAGTTCAGGAAGTGGAGCGATGGCTTCGTCGCTCAACTTTCGGGGATGGCGACCCCCGAGGAGCAGGTAGAGGCCTGGAAGTTGATCGTCGAGTTCCAGAAATATTTCGAAAAGGTTCTGGAAGACCGTGCTGACAACCCCCGGAACGACATCATCTCCGCCCTGGTGACCGCCCGAGTGGAAGGCGAGAAGCCGCTGGACACCGCCGAATGCCTCTCCATCCTGCAGCAATTGCTGGTGGCCGGCAACGAGACGACGGCCTCGACCCTCTGTGAGGGGATGCGTTTGCTCGTGGAAAACCCCGAGCAGCTCGAGCGCCTGCGCGAGGAGCCGACGCTTATCCCGAATGCCGTCGAAGAAATGCTACGCCTGACGACGCCGACGGCGAATATGTGGCGGGTCTGCCTCGAGGAGACGGAAATTGGGGGCGTTTCGATCCCTGCGGGTTCGGGGATGCTGGTTCGTTACTCGGCGGCCAACCGCGACCCCGCGATTTTTCCGGACCCCCACCGATTCGACGTCGCGCGCCCCAACGCCGGCGAGCACCTCGCCTTTGGTGCGGGCGTCCATTTCTGCCTTGGGGCTCAGCTGGCTCGGACCGAGTTGGTGAAGGGCTTCGAAGCCCTGATCGAGCGGCTCCCCAACCCGCGCTTTCCTGAGGGCAGCCCGCCGCCGGAGTACCCGCCGAATATCCTGCTCCGGGGCATGACTGCCCTTCCCCTGGAGTTCGATATTTCGTGAGCGAGCCCGTCAATGTCTATCTGGTCTGCGGAGGGCGCTGGCACGATTTCGATTTCGCCCGGCTCGAACTCTTGAAGCTCCTGGGTGAGCACGACCAAATCCGCACCCGGGTCGCGCCAGATTACAGCGACATCGATGCCCTCGAGGCCTCGGACTTTCTCATTACCTATACCTGCGATCTGGCAGGGATCACCCCGGATCAGGAGAAAGCGCTTCAGGCCTACGTTCAGGGGGGGCGACGCTGGTTGGCTCTTCATGGCTCGAACTCGGTGATGGAATTTCTCGCCGATGGCCGGGTTGCCACGCCGCGAAGCCACGGCACGCTGATGAGAACCTTGGGGAGCCAATTTATCGCGCACCCGCCCATCGCCCCCTATGCGGTGGAGAACGTCAATCCCGATCACCCCCTGGTGACCGGGATCGAGCGCTTCGATGTCGAGGACGAACTCTACCTGTGTGAATACCACGGTGAGGTAGAAGGGCTGCTGGCTGCTCGTTTTACCGGGAAGGCTGTGGGCTTTGTGGAAGATGAATGGCCCGATGATGAACCTCGCTGGGTGATGTACCTGCACCCAGAGGGTCAGGGCGAGGTTCTCTACCTTACTCTCGGACATTGCCGTGGTCGTTACGATATGCGGCCCATGATCGATATCTATCCCCGGACCGAGCGCGGATCCTGGGAGTCACCCACTTACCTCGAGCTATTGAGGCGCTCGCTGAGTTGGTGTTTGGACGGCGTTGCGACCCCTTGAATCGCCCTGAATGGGCGAGGAGTTCTTTTCTGAATATGTCCCCCCGACCCTTCCGATTTGCGGTCCAGAGTTTTACTGCGGAGAGCGGTGCCGCGTGGCGTGAGAAAGCCCGGCAGGTCGAAGACCTGGGCTACGCCTGCTTGCATTTGGCAGATCACCTAATCGGTCCCGGCCCGGCCCTAGAGCGGAGTATGCATCCCCTCCAGGAATTGGCAGCGATCCCCGCTATGGCTGTGGCCGCCGAGGCCACGAACACGCTGCGCGTGGGGTGTCGGGTTTTCTGCCAGGATTATCGACATCCCGTCATGCTCGCCAAGGAGGCCGCGACCCTCGACTTTTTCTCCGAGGGCAGGCTTGAACTCGGCCTGGGGGCTGGCTGGCTCGAGCCCGAATACTCGGCCTTGGGGATGCGCTTCGATCCGGCACCCGTGCGCATCGATCGCCTCGCAGAGACCGTGACCCTGATCAAGGCGCATATGTCGGGGGAGCCCATCGATCAGTCCGGCGAGCATGTCGAGGTGCACGAGTTCAGCGGTGTTCCGCTCCCCGTTCAGCGCCCTCATCCCCCGATCATGATCGGGGGCGGAAGTCCGCGGGTTCTCGGCCTGGCTGGGCGCGAGGCGGATATCGTGAGTTTGAATTTCAATAATCGGGCAGGGGTACTCGGGCCCGATGGGGTGAAGCTGAGTACTTCAGCGGAGACCGAGAGGAAATTGGCCTGGGTTCGCAAGGGTGCAGGCGCGCGAATGGCTAGCCTCGAGATCGAAATCGGTGCCTATTTTACTTTCGTGGGTGAGGCGGGGGATGGCGCGGCACGCGGCATGTCGGGCGTTTTTGGTCTCAGCGAAGAGGAGATGCGCAGTCACCCGCACGGCCTCTTCGGCAGCGTGGACAGCATCTGCAGCGAACTGGAGCGCCGCCGAGAGCTTTTCGGCATCAGTTATGTCACGGTGACCGACGAGGTGATGGAATCGTTCGCACCGGTCGTAGCCCGGCTGGCGGGCAAATAGAGAAATGCGAAGGTCAACGAGGAGAGCGTGCTGATGAGCGATACGCGTGTCGCCGATGAACTCGAGATCAGGAACCTGGTGGCGACGTATGCAGACGCCGTTCTACGACTGCATAAGGCTGATTGGCTTCAAACCTGGGCGAGCGATGGCGAGTGGAGCCTGCTGGGCGATACCAGTCGGGGGCACGCCGCCCTGGTCGCGCGCCTCGAGGTTCTGACCTCTGGGTTGGAATACGTGATGCAGTGCATGGGGGGAGGGATTATCCGCATGGGAGAAGGAAAAGCCCAGGGAAGGTGGACGATCACTGAGCACGCGCGCATGAAGGAAGGCAGCTCGCTCTTTACCATGGGGGCCTATCGGGACGACTATTGCCAGGAGGATGGAGCCTGGCGATTTGCCCGTCGGCGCCTTCAAGTTTTTTATATGGGACCGCCGGATATGAGTGGTCGCGTGATGCCCGTGCCCGACGACCTAGGCGATGGGCTGGAGGGATAGGGATGATTCTGATCGCTGGCACAGTAGACGTGGACCCCGAGCGCCGGACGGCAGCCCTCGAAGCGGGGAAGCCCCACGTAGCGGGCACTCGCGCCCAGAAGGGTTGCGTCGCCTACGTTTGGAGTGCTGACCCCATGATCGATGGGCGTATCGTTGTCTACGAACACTGGGAGACAGAGGAAGATCTCGCCTTGCATCTCAAGGGCGAGCACTACCTCAATATGCGAAATACAATCGCAGGGTTTGGTTTGAGTGCTGCGGATGTCTCGAAATTTCGCGTCGACCATAGGGAGCCGGTCTACGATTCGACGGGAACGCCTCGTGCGGATTTTTTCACCGGGTGAAAGCAGGAGGCAATATGTTTGTTATCGCCGGAACGATCCAGGTTGACCCCGCGAAACGTCAGGAGGCCGTCGGTCCCGCCGCCGAGATGATGCGAGAAACCCGAATGGAGCCGGGCAATATCGAGTATGCTTTCTCCCTCGATATGGGGGATGAGACAATCATTCGCGTCTTCGAACAGTGGGAGTCCCAGGAGGCACTCGACCTGCACTTCGCGGCGCCCCACATGGCCACCTTTCGAAAGGTGCTCGGGGAGTTGGGCGTTACGGGGATGGATATGAAGCGCTACGAGATCGAATCCGTAGGGCCGCTCTTCTCGTAGGAGCCTTCGGTATCCACCGCGGAACGAGTAGAAGGACTGGGAAGAGAGCGCTTGGCCAAACTTCGACACAGCCTGACGGGCGGCACCTACGAGAGACTCCCCAGCGGCCTCGTGCGCGTGGAGGAGAGCGGGAAGACGGGCCTCTTCGAGGCGAATGGACGTTGGCATTCGGGTGAACTGCGGGACGCAGATCCCCATATGATCTGCTGGGTGGGGGGGCCTCAGAAAGGTTTCCCTCCGCTTTCAGCGGAGAAAAAGGCACCGAAGACAGACTCGGCTGCTCAAGAGACTGAATCCACTTCAAACCCATCAGCAAGGAGTTCCGGTATGAACTTGAATCTCGCGGGCAAGAAAGCTCTAGTCACAGCAGCCAGTCGGGGGATTGGCCTCGCCATCGCCCAGTCTTTGGCCGACGAAGGCGTCGAAATCGCACTCTGTGCTCGGAGTGAGGGTGCCCTAGAGAAGGCGCACAAGGACCTCGAGGCTCGGGGAGTTCGCGTTTTTAGCCAGTCTGTCGATGTGGGTGATGGCGACGCGCTTCGCGCCTTCGTGCAAGCATCCGCCGAGGCATTGGGCGGGTTGGATATCCTGGTCTGCAACGCGAGTGGGGGCTCTGGGATGGGCGACGAAGCCTGGCAGGCCAACCTCGATATCGATGTTCTCGGCGCTGCCCGGGCGGTTGAAGCAGCGACCCCGTCCTTGAAGGAGTCCGATTCTGCGAGTGTGGTTTTCATCGCGAGTACCGCGGCGCTCGAATATATCGGTGTCCCTCAACCCTATAACGCCATGAAGGCCGCGCTTTTGGCCCATGCCAGCGATCTCGCGCAAGCTCTGGCGCCCGCGGGCATTCGAGTGAACTCGGTGTCCCCGGGCCCGATCTATTTCGAGGGTGGTAACTGGGAGATGATCAAGAACGCGATGCCGGCGATCTACGAACGAACGCTTGCCCAATGCGCGATCGGCCGAATGGGTCGTCCTGAGGAGGTCGCCAATGCCGTGACATTCCTGGCGAGCCCGGCCGCGAGCCTCATCACCGGAGCAAATTTGGTCGCCGACGGAGGCCTGACCAAGCGAGTCAACTATTAGGGAGGGGAGCCTTCGCGGCTGCAGTGGGGCTCGATCGGATCGGGGCACAAGGAGTATCTCGTAGATGGCATCCAACGAAAAAAAGGTCGCTTCACCGGCCCGATCGCCCGGGCTGTCGTATCAGGAGTTGCTGGATACGGATAGCCTTCCGGCCCCGGCGGTATTGCGCCTTGAGTCGCCCCTGGAATTGCCTCCGAGTTTCGTTCCCCGGGATCGCTACACGTCCAGGGCCTTTCATGACCTTGAGGTTGAGAAGGTGTGGAAGAAGGCTTGGCAGATGGCTTGCCGAGAAGAGGAGCTGGCTGAGGTCGGTGACCATTACGTCTACGATGTCGCGGATCTCTCGATTCTCGTGGTGCGTGCTGCAGAGGGAGAGCTCAAGGCTTTCCATAACGTTTGCCTGCATCGATCGCGAAGGATTAAAACCCACCCCGGCCGATCAGATGTGCTCCGCTGTCCCTTTCACGGCTGGACCTGGAACCTTGACGGCTCGCTGAAGGAAATGACGAGCGCTTGGGATTTTTCCCACCTGAAGGCCAAGGATTGTGCGTTGCCCGAGGTGCAAGTCGCCACCTGGGGCGGTTTCGTGTTCGTCAACCCCGACCCTGAAGCGGAGTCGCTGGCGTCCTATCTAGGAGACTTGACCGAGCATTTTGATCGCTGGCCTCTCGAGAAACGGTATAAGTCGGTTCATGTGGCCCGGGTCCTGCCCTGCAACTGGAAGGTGGCCCAGGAAGCTTTTATGGAGGCCTACCACGTACTGGGCACCCATCCTCAACTCTTGTCGGGTATTGGCGACACGAACTCGCAATACGATACCTGGGGGAATTTTAGTCGGGCGATTACTCCGAATGGAACGCCGAGCCCCCACCTCGAATCCGAACCGAGCGAGCAAGATCGTCTCGATGCTGTAACCAATCGCTACCTCGACGAAGATCCCGTTATGGTCCTGCCCGAGGGAATGACCAGTCGCCAATTATTGGGACAAGCTTCTCGGGTGCAGCTGGCGTCCCTGGTGCCCGGCGCCTCTGAATTGACCGACTCGGAGATTCTCGATTCGTTCTACTACACGGTCTTTCCCAATTTTCATCCCTGGGGAGCGTACAACCTCATTACCTATCGCTTTCGCCCTCACGAGAACGATCCGCACCACTGCATTATGGAGGTGATGTTCCTGAGCCCCTACCGTGGAAAGCGCCCGAAGCCCTGCGAGGTCCACTGGCTTGCCCCCGACGAGGACTTTACGAAGGCGCCCGAGCTCGGCTTCCTGGGACGCGTCTTCAATCAGGACATCTACAACCTGGGTGAAGTTCAAGCGGGGCTGCGAGCTGGGGTTCACGAGAATCTTGTTTTCGCGAATTACCAGGAGAGCAAGATTCGCCACTGGCACGCGGTGTTGGAGCGATTTCTCGAGCGCTGAGTTCTATGTACAAGCTCTATGCGTTTCGCCAGCCCGCCAGGACTTTTTCGATTCGCTCCTGGCATTCGACGATGATGGCGTTGAGATCCTCGTTCGGCGATCTCTCGATGGGGTCTCCCACGTGGAGGCGGACCGTGGTTCGGAATGGGACGGGGAGCAGACGATTGACGAGTAAATACCAGGAGCCGTCGATCGTGACGGGGACGATGGGGAGTTCGGGCGCTGACTCCATGAGGGCGACGGTTCCCGGCTTCTTGAAACGCCGGACCTGGCCCTGGCGAGAGCGAGTGCCCTCCGGGTAGATCAAAGCAGAGACTCCCCGAGCCTGGGCTTGCCTCCCCATCTCCCGAATCGCCTCGGTCGCCTGTTGTCGGTCGCTCCGTTCGATGATCGCGTTCCCGCCGCGCCTCAGGTTGTAGGAAATGCCTGGCAGCCAGTGAGCGAGCTCGCGCTTGGCGACGTATTTAGGAAAATTGCTGAAGAGCGTGGCACCGACGATGGGGATATCAAGCATGCTCTGGTGGTTCGCGACCAGCAGGTAGGGTCTGTTGGGTTTGACCTTGTTAGAGCGTTCTACAATCAGCCGCGCGCCGCTGACTTTGACCGCGAAGACCAGGGCGACCTGCATGGCGCCCGCGACGATTTCCTGGGGGCGCTGGCCAAAAAGGCGTGCGATGCGCTGCAGGGGATCAAAAACGAGCAGGCTTCCCCCAAAGGTGATGAGGAAGGGAAGCGTGAGAACCCAACTAAGGGTGGTCCGGAGCACGTCTAGACTGTGGCACAGGATCACCTGCGGGGGCCACTTTGAAGTATTGTCCCCAGGGAAAGCCGATTCGCCGGTGGTGAGCGATTGGTGCTGGATTCCCGGGGGCATTGCGTAGTAGGATCAACGTATGACTTCAGCCACTCGTCGATCCAGAGCCATCTCCTCCCTCCTCTTGGGATCCTTGCTCTTGACGGCGGTGGCTCTGCTGGCGAGCGGATCTGCGGCGTACGCTCAGTCTCTGACTCTTTCGACCGTGAATAACAGTGTTTGTTATTACTCGGATGACGACAACGTTCTGGCAAACGCGACCCCCTACAATTCCGCCAGCCCGAACTGCAACGAGACCGGTCTCACGGATCTCAATGTTTTTGAGGTCACCTCGAGTACAGCGGGAGGCGGTAGCGCCACGGTGCTCTTCTCGCTGAATGCCGGGCTCGTGGTCGATGCGAACCCGGGCTCGAGCGAGTACCAGGCGGGCAAGATCGCCTACGCCCTTACGCTCTCCATCGCGGGGACTGGAGGGGCCGCTTGGGACCTGACCATCGACCAAGCCATGCAGGGGCTTGTGGTGACGAACGACGACGGCGCCGGAACCGCCAATTCTAGCATTTCGGGGGTCACTGCCGCGCTCAACCTCGGCCCGTCGCTTTCCTTCGGGAGCACGACAACGAGGTCATCCGGGGCGACGGGGAGTCAACCCTTCGCCTTCAGCCGCAGCGGCGACGTGATCCAGGGTGTCGGGGACATGGTTCTGACAGGCAATTTGGAGATCATCCTGGATGCCTATTCCACGTGTGGGGGGTTTCTCTGCCTGGGCTGGGCGGACGAGGGCGCGGTTCTTTTCGGAATCGACGATGTCTCTGGATCGACGTTGGTGGAGGCGGACCAATATTCGACCTGGACGCGCGCTGTGGGCCCCGACGGTTACGAGGCCCAATTTGCTTTGACCCTGTCCGGCGGCTTTTGCGGCGATAGCACCGTCGACCCCCCCGAGGAATGCGACGATGGCGGTATCAGCAACAACGACGGTTGCTCGTCGAATTGTCTGAACGAGTTCTGTGGCGACGGCATACGTCAGTCGGGGATTGGCGAGGAATGCGACGATGGCAACACCACGAACGGCGATGGGTGCAGCGAGATTTGCGAAGCGGAGGGTGTGCCCGTCCCGGCCCTCTCCGGCCGAGGAGAGCAATTTCTCGTTTTGAGCCTGATTGGCGTGGCGGCGCTTGTTGCGGGTTTCCGTCGTCGCCGCCGGTCATGAAAGCCTAGTCGCGCTGGCCCGGGCTGGAGTGGTCTGGGCAGGCTTTTTTCGCCCTTCCCGATTTCGCCCTTCCCGTTTTCGCCCTTCCCGATTTCGCCCCCCCGGAGAAGGTCGCTAGTCTCTCCCCCATGGATACGAACGAGCTTGAAGGAACGCTCCGGGCCCTGGCGGACAAAGAGGCGATTCGCGATTTGGCGCGACTCTACGCCCACCATGTCTGGCAGAGGGATCTCGATCCCCTGGTCGAACTCTTCACCGAGGACGGCGAAATGGACACGAGCCTGGAAGAGCCGATACACGGCCGGAAGGCCCTCCGTGAGGCCTTCCAGCGGCTCGTCGAAGACGAGGGGTCTGATCTTCAGCCCTTCGTCCACAACCACGTGGTGGAACTCGACGGGGATAGGGCGAGCGGAACCGCGTATGTCGATCTGCGCTCGATTCGCGACGGTCAGAGCATGATGGGGTCGGGCTTTTATCGGGATCGCTATGTTCGGCAGGGCCAGGCTTGGAAATTCGAGTCAAGAAGGCTGGAACTGCGCTTCTTCGTGCCTCTCCACGAGGGCTGGGCCGGGGGGGGCGAGGGCTAGAGAGCGATCGCTTGTGGGGGCTCTGCGGCGACGATGGGGAGCGCTTCTGCTAACCGTCTGGTGACAGCAAGGGGGTACTCATGAAAAGGGGGAATGATCGAGTGAAAAGCAATTTTCGGCTTCGAAGCGCGACTTGGATGGCGGTGGTTTTTTTTGCGGTGGCAGCATTTGCTCCGCTCGGAGGAGTGGGGGTCGGAACGGCGTCCGCCGAGGAGGCCACCACCCAGAATAAGGTCCTGGCCGTGGGGGCAAGTTGCTTCTACCTCCCCGCCAAGGCGTTCTACGCGGTTTTCGGCGCTGCCACGGCAGGCTTGGCCTATGGCTTTACGTTCGGAGACGAGCAGATGGCCAACAAGATCTGGGAGGCTTCGGTCGAAGGCAGTTATATCGTGACGCCCGCGATGATCGAGGGCAGCGAGCCGGTTCGCTTCAAGGGGCCCTGACGGGTCTGGTCCATTTCTCCCCGGGCTCAGCTCGAGGGGGAGGGTGATGAAAGTGCTCGCCGGTTCTATGAGCCCGGCGGTGGGGCGTAAGACACGCCCCGCTGCCGGGCTCATTCGTGGGTAGGCGTGCGCCGGGGCCCGACTTCTCTGCGTGCTAGGGTCGGTTCGGCAGAGCCGGGAGCGACCGGCACGTGTTGGTGAAGATCGGAATGGTCGACTCGGCGGGAAGCGTCACCGGGCTTGCAACCCAAGCGGCCCGGCGACGCTTTGTTCCGGGGCTTGGCCGGTTCCTTGGACGCTGAGGGAGTAGAGCGATGGGGCGTGTTGAAGGGAAAGTGGCAATCGTGACAGGCGGAGCCTCGGGCCTGGGGGCGGCGGACGCCCGGGCACTGGCCGCCGAGGGGGCCGCGGTGATCGTGACTGACCTCGACGTGGCGAAGGGAGAGGCCCTGGCCGCGGAAATTGGCGCAGAGTTTTTTGAACAGGATGTATCCGACGAGCCGAGTTGGGTGCGCCTGATCGAGCAGACCGTCGCGCGCCATGGCGGCCTGGACATCCTGGTCAACAACGCCGGGATCGCCATCATCGCCGACATCGCGGGGACGACGACCGAAATTTGGCGCCGGACCCTGGCGGTTCACCTCGACGGAGCGTTTTTTGGTTGCCATCATGCTCTCCCGGCGATGGCAGCCTCGGGCGGTGGGTCGTTGATCAATATGTCCTCCACGGCGGCCCTGGTCGGGATTGGGCCCTATCTGGCCTATTCGGCCGCGAAGGGCGGCATTCGTTCGATGACCAAGTCCATTGCGGCTTATTGCCGCACCCAGCGAAACGGTGTCCGCTGTAATTCGGTTCACCCGGGGAGCATCGATACCCCCATGGTCCACGCCGCGCTCGGCGG
Organism: Myxococcota bacterium; assembly: GCA_028823175.1. Lineage (GTDB taxonomy): Bacteria > Myxococcota_A > UBA9160 > UBA9160 > UBA4427 > JAZXM01. The sequence continues at coordinate 32,523 of JAPKBZ010000023.1, read as the reverse complement.
TTTCGGCGGACCGCGACCCGAGGGCGAACGCTTTTCCGATGAAGTGCGCCGTAAGCTCGGTCTCGGCGAACCCGCGGATGTTGGGCAACTCGTACTCTTTCTGGCCTCGGACGAGTCGAAACATATTTCTGGAGCTGAGATGGTCATCGATAACGGCGATACCGTCGTTCAGCTTTCCGGGCCAGGAGGAAGTGGGTGATGAGTATTATTGGGTTGGTGCATGTCAACATCAATTGCAGTGATTTCGAGCGTTCGAAGGTGTTTTACGAGAGTCTTGGTTTCGAGCTCTTCATGGAACCCCCTTCGCGCAATACGCCGGAGGTGGCGGCCGCTGTGGGGCTCGAGCCCTATGAGATTCGCGGGGGACTCATGCGACTCGTCGATGCGCGCTCGCCCTTCGTGATCGACCTTCTCGAGTGGAAGCACCCATCGGATTCGGCTCCTCCCTATGCAAGGCTCAACCATTTGGGGATCGCCCGAATCGCCCTGGCGTCGTCGGATCTCGACGGCGATATGGCCAGACTGAAATCCGAGGGTGTCGAATTCATCAGCGAACCCGCCACAGTGGTTTGGGAGGGGCACGCGGATTCGAGATTCGTTTGTTTCAAGGATCCCGACGGAACGGTGCTCGAGTTGGTGGAACTCGTTCGCTAGAGGGCGGCCGGGTTCTCAGACCCGCAGCACCTGGATCATATCAGTGCCGCCCGTTTGTTGGGAGCGTCCGGCCGTCGCGACAACGAGGTCTCCGCTACGCAGGTACCCGATTTTGAGGGCTCTCTGTACGGCGAAACTTACCCGTGTGTCGTCGTCGCCTTCGCCCACGTAGTGGATGGGCATGACCCCCCAGTTCAGGGCCAGACGGCGCTCGACGGTATGGGATCGCGTCACTGCCAGGATCGGGCTGCGGGGGCGAAACTTGGAAATGGTCCGGGCGGTAAAGCCCGTGTCGGTGAGGGCGATGATGGCCCCCGCTTGCAGGTGATTCGCCATGGTGATCGCCGCTTGGGCAACGGCCTCAACCACGGCATCCGAGGCATTGGGGCGGACATGCTGGAGGGTACCGAATTCCTCCAGTGATTTTTCGGCCTCGATCGCGAGCCGCGCCATGGTCTCGACGGCGGCGACGGGGTGGAGGCCAGCGGCGGTTTCGCCCGAGAGCATCACCGCGGAGCTTCCATCGAGGATCGCGTTGGCGACGTCGCTGACCTCCGCCCGGGTTGGCCGAGGATTGCGCTCCATGGAGTCCAGCATCTGGGTCGCGGTGATGACCGGTTTCCCTCCGCTTACGGTCGAGCGAATGATTCGCTTCTGAATATGGGGAATTTCGGCGAAGGGGAGTTCGACTCCGAGGTCGCCACGGGCCACCATGGTCCCGTTGGCTGCCGCGATGATCTCTTCGAGGTTGTCGACGCCCAGGCGATTTTCGATCTTGGCGATAATCGGGATGTCGGCTTTCTCGGCTTCCAGGAAGCTACGGATATCGGAGACGTCTCTCGCCGTCTGTACGAAGGAAGCGGCGAGATACTCGGCCCCGCAGCGGGCGGCGAATTCAAGATCGGATTGGGTCCCGGGGTCCAGCACTTCCTGGTTCAGGTCGGTATCCGGAAGGTTGACCCCTTTGCGGTCGCGCAGGCTGCCCCCACATTCGACTCGGCATTCGACGCTCGTCTCGCGAACTCGCAATACGCTGAGCTCGATTTTTCCATCGTCGATGAGGACTCGGTCCCCCGTGGTCACCGCCTGGGGCAGGCCCTCAAAACTGACCGAGACGCCCGTTCCGTCACCGAGTCCCGGCTGGGTCCTGAGCGTGAAATTCGCACCGGCTTCGAGGAGCACGGCGCCCGCGTTGAGTTCTCCGATTCTGATTTCGTTGCCCCGGGTATCCACCAGAGTGGCCACGTTGGCGCCGACCCTCTGGACAACCTCCCGGACGTTATCCACCAGCCGTGCGTGGTCCTCGAGGTTCCCGTGGGAGAGGTTGAACCGGGCTACGTCCATTCCGGCCTCGATCATGCCCGCGAGCAGGTCGGGGTCCGAGCAGGCGGGGCCTATGGTGGCGATCAGCTTCGTCTTACGGAGTCTCATGGCGGGATTCTCGCACGAAACTCGCGGGTAGCCAGCGGCAAGAGTGAATTCGTCGGCGGAAACTGAGCAGGAACTAGTAGCCGCTCACGTAGGGTAGGCCCTCGGCGGTTCTATCGATGGCGCCCTCGGCTTCGAGAAGAAGCGACGTGGCGTTCCAATGTCCCTTGATCAAGCGGTCTCGGGTGCCCTTGGGAATATTTCCAGAAAGGGCGCCCGCGCGGCAGGTCACGGTCTCGGCTGAGACGTCGATGGAGACAACCTGCTCCGGGTCGAGTTCGACACTCTCTCGTAGGGCTTCGGCGTCTCGCTCGGAAAGGGTGATGCAGACCAAGCCGAGGCTGCAGCAATTCCCCTCGAAAATGTCGGCGAAGGATTCTCCCACGAAAGCACGAAACCCGTAACGCATCAGCGCCTGGGGTGCGTGTTCACGTGAGGATCCGCAGCCAAAATTCTTACCGACCACCAGGATCTCGGAGCCCAGAAAGCGCTCGTCATCCAGGGGGTGGTTTCCCTTGGCCGCCTTGCGGGCATCCTCGAAGAGGTGTTCCCCCATGGCGTCGAAGGTGATGTCCTTCATGAAGCGGGCGGGGATGATGCGGTCAGTATCGATATCGTCGCCGCGCAGCACGCAAGCCCGACCGCTGACGGCTTCGATGGATGTCAGGTTATTCAAGCTCATGTCAGAGCACCTCCCGTACGTCGACGACGCGCCCCGCAAGCGCGGCGGCGGCCACCATGGCCGGAGACATCAGCAGGGTTCGTCCCGAGGGCGATCCCTGGCGTCCTTTGAAATTCCGGTTGCTCGAGGAGGCGCAGATCTCCCGACCGATCAATTTGTCCGGGTTCATGGCCAGGCACATAGAACAGCCCGGTTCGCGCCAGTCGAAGCCAGCCTTGCGAAAGACCTCGTCGAGGCCCTCGGCGATTGCCTGGCGTGAAACTTCCTGTGAGCCCGGAACCACCAGGGCCCGCACGCCTTCCTGAACGGTGCCCGTCCGGGCGACCCGGGCGGCCTCTCGCAAGTCGGAGAGTCGGCCGTTTGTACAGGAGCCGATGAAGGCCACGTCCACGGGTGTTCCCGCGATGGGAGCACCCGGGTCGAGGTCCATATACTCGAGGGCTTCCTCGATGCCTGCCCGTTCCTCGTCGCTGGCCTCGCTCGGGGTGGGGATTCGCTCTCTCACGCCGATATTGTGCCCGGGATGAATTCCCCAGGTGATCGAGGGTTCGATCTCATCCGCCTTCAGGGAGACGGTGTCGTCGTACTCGGCATCGGGGTCACTGGCCATGGCGAGCCACTCGGCTGTGGCGCGTTCGAAGGCTTCCCCTTCGGGCGAGTAGCGGCGCCCCCGCAGGTACTCCACGGTGGTGGCATCGGGGTTGACGTAGCCGCAGCGAGCGCCGCCCTCGATGGACATATTGCAGAGGGTCATCCGCTCTTCCATGGACATCGCCTCAACCGCTTCGCCCGCGTACTCGTAGGCGAAACCCACTCCACCGTTGACGCCGAGTTTGCGAATGATCGCGAGGATGACGTCCTTGGCGTAGACCCCGGGCCGAAGTCGGCCCGTGACCTCGATCCGGCGGACCTTCAGTTCGCCCATGGCGAGGGTCTGGGTGGCGAGGACATCGCGAACCTGACTCGTCCCGATACCCAAAGCGATGGTTCCAAAGGCTCCGTGGGTCGAGGTATGGCTGTCGCCGCAGGCGATGGTGGAGCCGGGCACGGTGAGGCCGAGTTCGGGGCCAATGACGTGAACGACGCCCTGGTACCCGCTCTCTTTTCCGAAGAAGGTCACCTCGGATTCGGCGCAATTACGCTCGAGTTCCGAGAGCATCGTCTCGGCAAGGGGGTCGGCCAGAGGGCGAGCCTGGGTGTCGGTGGGCATGATGTGGTCCGCGGTGGCGAAGGTCCGTCCCGGAAAACGAACCGGCAGACCCAACTCGCGAAGCATCGCGAAGGCTTGGGGGCTGGTGACTTCGTGCACCAGGTGCGTACCGATGAAGAGCTGGGTTTGGCCGCCGGGAAGTTCCCGGACCTTGTGGGCGCGCCAGGTCTTTTCGAAAAGATGGGCCGGTTTTTCGCTCATGAGATACTTCCAGGGAAAGTGGGGGCACGAGCGGAGTGCTCGGCTCAGAGGGGAATAGCACGGCGCCGAAGGCTCGGCCCCCCGGGTTCGGGGGGGGGCAAGTCGTCGCGCGCGCGCGCCCGAGAAGCCGCTTCGCCTGGCTTCCAGGCTGCCTTGGCCGAGGGAGGCGTGGTAGCCTCCACTCCGGCCGGGGTGTAGCTCAGTGGTAGAGCCTGAACTTTGGGGGTTCAGTGTCGTGGGTTCGATCCCCACCACCCCGACCAGTCCGGTCTCTCCCGCAGCCGTTGGTCGGGAGGGGTGGTGGAGGTGCGGAGTCGAGTGTCAGCACGGGCGGACTTGCGGCGCTTCACCCGGTCGTCGAAATAGGAGCGAGAATGACCATTCTGTTCGGGATATTCGCAATTCTTTTCGTGATTGCGGCGGGGATCTGGCGGTTTATCAAGGGCCTGGATAGTGCCGGCAAGAACGCGATCAAGGACCGGATGAACGGGGTCTTCCTGTCTGCGGAAGCCAGGGGGGTTTTTCCCCGACAGCCGGCCTTCCAGACCGACTATCTCGGCAGTTACCCGCATTTCCGCTTGATCGAGGAGAATTATGAAATTATCCGCGAGGAATGCGAAGCCCTGATGAAGGACCGGTCGAAGCTGGTGCCGATGGAAACCCTGGGCGGGGGATATACGGCGGGCAAGACCCACGTGGCGGATTGGACGACCCTGATGTTTAAGTCAGGGAAATTCGTCGAAGAGAATTGCCGGTTTGCGCCTCGCACGGCGGAGCTGATCCGTCGCCTTCCCGGTATCTATACTGCCTTCTTCTCCGTCCTCGAACCCCGGCAGGAACTCCAGCCGCATTTCGGTTACTACAAGGGTTTCCTCCGCTACCACATGGGTGTTCTGGTTCCCCACAACAACGAAGACGGCAAATGCTGGATCCGGATCAACCCCGACCCCGCCGACAATGCGACAAGGGATACGAGCCTGATCGAGAGGGGCGAACGCTATTGTTGGAAAAACGGCGAGGGGGTCGTCTTTGACGACACCTACCTCCACGAGGCTGCCAACGAGTCCGACGAGGTGCGCGTCGTCCTCTGGTTCGATTTCCGCCGAAAACTGCCCTGGCATCTCGATCTCTTCAACCGTTTCTGCCTCTTCGTTGTCCACAACGAGCCCTCGGTCAAACGGATCCGCCGGAACGCGGTCGTGAAGGCCTGAGGGCCGCTTTCGGGCATGGCCGGACCGCCGCGCCCCTCGCGTGGGGAGTGTGGGAAAGGTGGGAAGCTGCGCGAGTCGGTGGCCGAGCAGCAGCGATGGGTGGGTTCCCGTCGCCGGGCATCGGTTGTAAGGTGTGGGCTCGCGCGGGGGGCCGGTCAGCCGGACCCCGCCTCAATTCATCCAAAATCAGCCCCAAAGTCGACCCCTTCCGGCCTCCGGGAGGGGGGGAGAATCCATGCCCGGTGAATGCACCCCCCAATTGCGGGAAACCATAGAGAATACGATTCGGTTCCTGGCCGTGGATGCGGTGAATGCCGCGAAGAGCGGCCATCCCGGGGCCCCCATGGGCCTGGCCGCGGCCGCGCTGGAGCTCTTCGACAACCATCTTCGCTTTGATCCCAGCGATCCGGATTGGCCCCTGCGCGATCGCTTCGTGCTCTCGGGCGGGCACGCGTCGATGCTCCTCTATTCGCTTTTGCACCTCTACGGGTACGCGCTCTCCCTCGACGAAATCCGACAATTTCGCCAGTGGGGAGCCCTGACCCCGGGCCATCCCGAGTACGGCTTGACGCCCGGGGTTGAGGTCACCACCGGGCCCCTGGGCCAGGGTTTTGCCCATGCCGTGGGGATGGCGCTCGCCGCCCGGATGACTCGCAGCCGCTTCGGCGGTGCACCCAACGCCGAGCAGGCGCCTCCGGGTGAGCATTTCGTCTACGGCATCATGGGCGACGGCGACATGATGGAGGGCATCTCGTCCGAGGCGGCTTCCCTGGCCGGGCATCTCGGGCTGGGGAACCTGGTTTTTATCTACGATGACAACCAGATCACGATCGATGGGCCGACAGATATTTCGCTGAGCGAGGATGTTCCCGCCCGCTTCGCCGCCCAGGGCTGGCACGTGTCGTCGACCATCGATGGCCAGGCGGTGGGGGAATTTTCCGAAGCGCTGAAGGCGGCCCGGGGCGAGACGGAGCGCCCGAGCTTGATCGTTCTCCGCACGGTGATCGGCCGGGGCAGCTCGGCGGTGGCCGGCAAGAATAAGGCCCACGGGGCTCCCCTGGGCGCCGAGGAGGCAGCGCGAAGCAAGCAGGCCCTGGGTTGGCCCACGGAGCCCGCCTTTCTCGTCCCGGACGAAGTGAGGACCTATTTCGAGGGCCGCATTGGGGCAAAGCAGGCCGCGCGAGCGGCCGCCGAAGCCCGGCACCAGGTCTGGCGCGAAGCCAACCCCGAGCGTGCTGAGGGCTGGGATGCGGCCCGGGATCGCAAGCTGCCCGGCAATCTCGGCGACCTGCTTGCCAAGGGATTCGCAGGGGTAGACGATTCAACCCGCAAGCATTCGGCCGCCGTGCTCGAGCGCTTGCACGAGGTGGTCCCCTACATGGTGGGGGGGTCGGCCGATCTGGCGGGCTCTGCGGCGCCCCCGATTCTGAAGGAATACGGCATCGTGGGCCCGGGCGCGGCGGAGGGCGAGGACCCCTATGCCGGACGCAATATCTACTTCGGTGTTCGCGAGCACGCCATGGGTGCGGTGACCAACGGCATCGCCCTCGACGGCACCCTCCTCGCCTATTGCGGGACCTTCCTGATTTTTAGCGATTATATGCGTCCCTCGATCCGCTTGGCGGCACTGATGAAGGTGCGCTCCCTTTTCGTTTTTACCCATGATTCGTTCTACGTCGGCGAGGATGGGCCGACCCACCAACCGATCGAGCAACTCGATAGCCTGCGGGTGATCCCCGGGCTGACGGTCTTCCGCCCGGCGGATGGCGTCGAAACCGCCATGGCGTATGCCTGGGCGCTCCAGCGTGCCGAGGGGCCGGTGCTTTTCTCCCTGACCCGCCAAGGCCTCAAGGCGGTGGATCGTTTGGAGGGATTCGAATTGGAGGATGTCTGGAAGGGGGCCTATGGGGTTCGCGAGCCCGGCCGCTCTCCCGACGTGGTGCTGGTGGCCAGCGGCTCAGAAGTGTCCCTGGCCAGTGAGGCGGCCGAGGGATTGGCCGAACGGGGCATCGAAGCCCGGGTCGTTTCCATGCCCAGCCTCGAGCTCTTCTTCGCGCAACCCGAGGCCGATCAACTCGCTCTGGTTCCCGATGACGGTACGCCCGTGGTGGCTGTCGAGGCCGGGCGGGGCGAGAGCTACCGACGCCTGGTGGGGCGGCGGGGGCTGATCATCGGCATGGCGCATTTCGGCGAGAGTGCCCCGGCCGGGAAACTCGCCGAGGAGTTCGGGTTTACCCCGGGCGCCGTCGCCGACCGGGTCGCCGAGCACATCGCGGGAGCCTGATTCCGGCGCGACGCTCAGCGGTAGTCATGGGCCTCGGGCAGGGGGGCGGTCGCGCCGGGCGCCGGGTCGTGCACGCCTTCCCTCGGATCCAGGGGGGCGAGGTGGCGGAGTTTGACGTGGACGACGCCGTCGACGTTCTGGAGTGGTCCCCGGACCTCCACTAGGCTCGCGGCATTCAGGGGAACGCGAAAACGTTCGGCCTGATCGGGGGTGACGAGGGCGTTGGATAACCCGGTCTCGTCCTCGAGGGTGAGGAAGAGAAGGCCCCCCGCCGAAGCGGGGCGCTGGCGCACGATCACATGCCCCGCCGTGTGGACGGGGGTGCCGTTGGGGGTGACCGCCAATTCAGCGGCGGTGAGCACACCCCGGGCGGCCAGGCCGGGGCGCAGGTGGGCCATGACCTGGGGCCCAGGAGTGAGCCCCGAAAGCCTGTAGTCGGCCAGGGTTTCCTCGAGGGCCGAGAGTGCGGTCAGTTCGGGAGCCTCGGTCTCCCGGGCTTCCCGTCCGGCGAAGAGCGAGTGGCGATCACGCTCGATTCCCGCGACTTGCCAGAGGGCGGCGCGGCGCTCTCGGGGCGTCGTTTCGAGTTCGGCGAGGGCGCCGAGTTCCGCCAGGACATCGAGTTCGCTGGCGTTGAAGGGAACCCGCTTGACGAGATCGGCGAGGCTGCGAAAGGGGGCCTCCTCCCGCTCGGCCTCGAGCCAGTTCCCCGTGACTTCCCGGAACCCCCGGGCAAAGCAAAGACCCAGCCGGACGGCGGGGGGGCTGGTGGGGGCTACCCCCGGCTGCAGCCCGCAACGCCAGCGCGATTGGGTGACGTCGATGGCGCGCACGTCGACGCCGTGGCGTTGGGCGTCTTTGATCAATGTGGCGGGACTGTAGAACCCCATGGGCCACGCATTGAGCAAGCCGACGAGGAAGGCGGCGGGGTGGTGGCATTTCAGGTAGGCGGAGGCATAGGCGATCAGGGCAAAGGAGGCCGAGTGGGATTCGGGGAAACCGTAAAGGGCAAAGGCCGTGACCTGTTGGACGATTTCCTCCTGGGCGGCGGGCGGGATTCCGTTGCGTGCCATGCCGGATCGGAGTCGCTCCTCGATGGAGTGCATGCGCTGGGTCGAGCGTTTGAACCCCATGGCACGGCGCAATTCCTCGGCTTCGCCGCCGCTGAAGCCGGCAGCGGTCATGGCCACCCGCAGCAATTGTTCCTGAAAGATCGGGATGCCCAGGGTTCGCTTCAGAATGGGCTCGAGACAGGGATGGGGGTAGCGGACGGGCTCTCGTCCGGCGCGCCGGTTGAGGTAGGGGTGCACCATCTGCCCCACGATGGGCCCGGGGCGAATGATGGCGATTTGGACGACGAGGTCGTAGAAGGAGCGGGGTTTCATGCGGGGCAGGGTGGCCATCTGGGCCCGACTCTCGACCTGAAAGACCCCGACTGTATCCGCACGGCAGAGCATTGCGTAGGTTTCGGGATCGTCCGGGGGCAGGTGGGCGAGGTCGACCTTTTTGCCCTCATGGCATTCGATCAGGGGGAGGGTCTCCTCCAGGGCGGCGAGCATCCCGAGCCCCAAGAGGTCGATCTTGATGATGCCGAGGTCGGCGCAGTCCTCCTTGTCCCATTGGATAATGTGTCGACCGGCCATGCGGGCGGGTTCGATCGGAACGACTTCATCCAGTCGTCCGGCGGCCACCACGATGCCGCCGCTATGCTGCCCCAGGTGTCGGGGCAAACCCTGGATATCGTTCACGAGTTCGATCAGGTGGGCGACCAGTGGCGCGGTGGGGTCGAGTCCGGCCTCGCCGATGCGCGCTGTCAGGACATCGGGGGCTTGGGAATCCCCCAAGTCAAGACGCGAGAGCTTGCGGGCGAGCCTGTCGACGCTCTCCGGGGCCAGGCCTACGACCTTGCCCATTTCGCGCACCGCCAGACGGGTTCGGTAGGTGATGACATTCGCCGTCATGGCGGCGCCTTGGGGGCCGTATTTGGCGAAGACGTGTTGGATCACCCGCTCGCGTCGATCTCCCGAGGGCAGGTCGAGGTCGATATCCGGCCACTCGCCCCGCTCCTCGGAGAGAAAGCGTTCGAAGAGGAGTTCCATCCCCACCGGGTCCACCGCGGTGATTCCGAGGGCATAACAGACCGCGCTGTTGGCCGCGGAGCCGCGCCCCTGGCAGAGAATCCCCTCGCGTCGGGCGAAATCCACGATGTCGTGAACGATCAGGAAATAGCCGTCGAGTTCGAGCTTCGCGATGAGGGCGAGTTCGTGCTCGATCTGGGTGCGGGCCCGGGGCGGCAGGGGGGTGCCGTAGCGCTGGCGTGCCCCTCTCAGAGTCAGGGCGCGCAGGTGGCCGGCCTGGCTTTCACCGGCGGGCAGTGGGTATTCGGGAAAGCGATACTCGAGATCGTCGAGGTCGAAGGCGCAGCGCTCGGCCACGGTCCGAGTGGCGGTGATCCACTGCGGACGGTCGGCGAAGCGGCGGACGATTTCCTCTCGAGCATGCAGGCTGCGTTCGCCATTGGCGAGCAATCTCCGGCCCGCCCGATCTAGGGTCGTCTTCCAACGCAGGCAGGTCAGGGCGTCGAGGAGCGTGCGATCCCGGGGCCTGGCACAGCGAACGTCCCCGCTCGCCAGCACCGGCACTCGGAAAGCTTCGGCCATGGCCACGGCGCGCTGGGCCCGGGCTTCCTCGGCCCGGTCGAGGTGGCGGGAGACATCGACCCAGACACGGTCCGTGCCCTGGCCGAAAATCCCCAGGGCCCGGTCGAGGGCGCCGGGAGTCAGGTGCCCGTCTCCGCGTAAGAGCAGGGTGAGGCCCTCGGAGTGTTCCTCGAGTTGGTTCCAGTCCACCCGGCACTCGGCCTTGTCGCGCCCCCGGTGGCCGAGAGTGAGCAGCCGGCTCAGACCTCGCCAGCCCCGGGCCGATTCGACCAGGAGAAGGAGTCGGGCTCGGGGGTCGTTGTCCCGGGTTTCGAGGTCAATCTCGGCCCCGAGAATGGGCCGTAAGCCCGCTCGCCGAGCCGCCTGGTGGAAGCGGGGGGCTCCATAGACGCCCCCTCGATCGGCCAGGGCGAGGGCGGGGTAGTCGAGGGCCTCGGCGTATTCGACGAGAGCCTCGGGATTGGAGGCCCCTTCGAGGAAGGAGAAGGCGCTGCGCGCGCGCAATTCGATGTAATCGTTGGGAACGGGGGGCATATTTACATTTTCGCCTTTTGTTCTCCTTTCGCCAGGGGATAATTCTCGCGTCGCGAAGAATCTCCTGGGTTCCAGCTTCCGGGAGTTCGGCGATATTCGGTATGCTCAAAGACGCCATGGGGCTCAAGATTCTCCTCGTTGACGATGAAGTCCATATTCTGCGGCTCCTGACGCGTGTGCTGGTTCAAGCGGGCCACTATGTGTTCGCCGTCGATAACGGCGATGCGGCCCGGGAATATCTGGCCGAGAGCGCGGCCGACCTCGATGCCATCTTGCTCGATGTGGTCATTCCTCCCCGGGGCGGGATCGAGGTGCTCGACGATGCCCTGGCCCGGCGCCCGGAAATGCCCTTTGTCCTGATGAGCGGGGAGGCGATCGAGACATCGCTCCGCCAACGCATCGCGGCGGTGAATGGCTCTTTTCTCGGCAAGCCCTTTCGTCCGGACGACTTGCTGCGGGCGCTCGCCGACGTGATAACGAATAACCGAGATGAGGGCTGAAGCACCCCGGGAGATCGGGGTCGGGTTTTCCTTTGCTCCTCCCGACTCGCTTCGGGGGTAGACTGGAGCGGTGACTTCGCCCCCTCGACCTCCGCACCCTTCCGCTCCCCGGTGCATCGCCCACGCGGATATGGATGCCTTCTATGCCTCGGTGGAGCAACGCGACGATCCGAGCCTGCGCGGGCGCCCGGTGGCGGTGGGCGGCGAGGGTCCGCGCGGGGTGGTGGCCGCGGCGAGCTATGAAGCGCGCCGTTTCGGCGTGCGCTCGGCCATGCCGAGTTTTGAGGCTCGGCGGTTGTGTCCCGAACTGATTTTTTTGCGCGGTCATCCCGGTAAATACGCGCGGGAATCGCGTCGCATCTTCGCCGTTTTCGGCGAGTTCTCTCCGTCGGTGGAAGGGATTTCCCTCGACGAAGCCTTCATCGACCTCACCGGGAGCCGACGGCTGTTGGGGCCTCCGGCCGAGGTGGGTGCGCGTTTGCGCGAGCGGGTTCGCGAGGAGACGGGGCTCGTGGTTTCCGTGGGGATTGCCCCGGTCAAGATGGTCGCGAAGATTGCCAGCGCAGCCGCCAAGCCCGACGGTTTATTGGAGATCGGCCCAGGCGAAGTGCGCGGCTTCCTCGCGCCCATGCCCGTTCGTCGAATCTGGGGCGTCGGGCCGGTGGCCGAACGCCGGCTTGTGGAGTGCGGTCTGCGGACCATGGATGATTTGGCGAGGGCCGACCCTCGGACCGTGGAACAACTCTTTGGCTCGTGGGGGACGCGGCTCGCCGATTTGGCCCGAGGCGAGGATCTTCGAGAAGTCGAGGGGCGAGGCGCGGCGCTTTCCTATAGCGAGGAGAATACCTTCGAAAAGGACGTGGGGGATCCCGCGCTTCTGGACGCGACGATTCTCACCCACGCAGAGTCGGTGGCTCGGCGTTTGCGCAACGATGGCGTACGCGGGCGGACGGTCGTGCTGAAATGGGCCGAGGCTCGGCGGAGAACGGCGGGACCCCGGGGCTACCCCCTGCGAACCCGACAGGTGACGCTGCTCGAAGCCACCGACGACGGCGTGGTGATCGCCCGGGAGGCTCGGCGATTGCGGGCGCAAGCCGGCCCCGAGGAGCCCGTGCGTCTGGTGGGCGTCGGCGTTTCGGGGATCGAGGAGTCGGGCCTTGCCCAACTCTCGCTTTTCTCGGATGGAGGGTCCGGGAGTGAGGACGGCCAGGAGCGGGCCGCGCTCAACCTGGCCCTCGATCAACTCGAGGCCCGCTTTGGGGCGGGAACGGTGACCCGAGCGAGCCAGGGCCGAGCCGAGCGGGCGGGGCTCTCCCTGCAGATCAAGCGGGGAGAGGGCATCGACGACGAGGACTGACTCAGTCGTAGATGCCGTCGACCTGCCAGCTGCGCTTGATCCAGTCAAAGCCAAGCCGGATCACGCTGCCGTCGCTCAGTTGGAGATCGAAATGGTCGAGGGCGAAGCGTTCCTCCTCGGACCACCAGTAGCCGGTTGTCCGCCAGGGGCCGGCGGCCATGACGACATCGCCCTGGGCTACGGCACTGCGGACGAAGGCGGGTTTTCCGCCGTGGACCCGGACCTCGGCCCGCAGTGGAGGGCGAATCGCTCGCAGGGCAGGCAGGGGGGCGGGCGGTGGGTCGGGGGACGGGGAAGGGCTCTCACGGCCGGGGGGTGTAAAGGGGCCGAGGGCGAAGCCCAGGGGGTCGTGATGATCGAGAACCTGGGGCATGCCTACCCGCCCCTCGCCGCAAATGGATTCGAGTTCGGTCAAGGTGCGGCCGAGAGCGGCGGGGTCGGGGCCGCGAGGAAGAAAGAGATCGAGTTGGTCGATGCGCGAGGGGACGCCTTCGCTCCCCAGGGCGATGTGTTCGATGGGGGCATGGGGAGCGCGCTCGGCAAGGGCAAGGGTGGTGAGCCGGAGCAGAACGCGTAGGTCGAGGCTGGGAGCGGCGAGCCCGATGCGGCGAGCATCCTGGGCGCCGCCTTCAAGGCCCATCCGCAGGTCAAGGGCACCGCAGGCCAGGCCGCGCAGGGCAAGCCGCTCGCAAAGTCGGGAGATCAGCCCGCGTAGGATGAAGCCCAGGGGCTCGAGGTGGTCGACGGGGTTTTCGAGATCGATGGCCTCCTCGACTCGGGTCGAAGTGGGCTCGGGGAGGGCGGGGTCGGCATCCTCACCCCGGGCGCGGGCGAGCAAGGCAAAAATCCCCGGTCCGAGTCGTTGGGCGAGGCCGCGCCGGGGCAGGCGGAGCAGGTCGCGTACGGTGTGGATGCCCAGCCGCGTCAGGGCCTGGGCGAGTCGGTCGTCTGGGTCGAAGAGATCGAGAGCCAGGGGGGCGAGGAAATTCGCTTCCGCTTCAGGGGGCAGGCAATGAAGTGGCGGACCGCCGCTCATCCGGTGCCGGGCGGCCAGCAGGGCGACCGAGCGGGAAGAGGCCACGGCGACCAGGCCGGGCAGGCCCTGGGCTTCGGCCCGGGCCAGTAGCGCCGAGGCAAAGCCCTGCTCGGAATGGAAAAGGCCCTGGATCCCGGACGCGTCGAGGAAAACCTTGCCCTCGGTAAAAAAAAGACCCGGGGTGCGCGGTGCGATTTCGGCCCGGGGTGAGAGCGACAGGGCGACGTCGAGGAGGGCTGCCCGAGCGGCTCGTTCGAGGGCTGGAGAGGCTACCCGAACCCGTAGCTCTGGGCAGGCCGCCCGGGCCTGGGCGACGGAATGCGTGTTTTGGACGCCGGCGGATCGGGCCGCCGGAGAAGCGGCGATGATTTCGGCCCGGGATTCGGGCCCCGAGGCCACGGCGAGGGGGGCGGTGGCGAGTTCGGGATGCGCGCGGATTTCAGCGTGAAGAGGGAGGTTGGGGACCAGAAGGCATGCGATGCGGGGGGGCATTTTTCGGAGCCGGGGGTTAGCCGGGGGATTTCACGTCTTGGGATGCGGAGCCCAGTCGAACGGAAACCGAGCGATGGCGCCCCGCTCCCGGAGCCCGGACCAGAAGGGCCCGGGTTTCGATTTCTTCCAGCAGAGGAGGGAAGCCCGTGAAGCGCGCCCGGGCGGGCTGCAATTCCAGGGCGACGCGGGCCTGTTCGCCCGCACGGCGTTGCTCGCCGAGTACGACCAGGGCCGTGCGGCTTGCGGCCGCTCGGCGCGCCAAGCGGGTCCAAGCCGAGCGGGGAATCGGGGGCTCGCTTCGAGTCCTCGGCGAGGGGCCGCCGCTCTGGTCCAGGTCGAGGACGACCAGGGGAAGTCCCTCGGTCTCGAGGAGTCGCTCGGTGCACCGCATGGCCTCGCTCCAGGGCCTGACCCGGGCCCAGAGGATTCGGCGCAAGTCGACCCCGGCGGCCCGGGCCGAGGGGGGGTCGAAGGCATCGGGGGTGTCGACCAGAGCGGCGAGCTCCGCGCCGCTTCCCGTCGATGGGCGGCCACGGGTGGTGGTGGCCAGCAGGGAGAGGAGCAGGGAGGTTCGGCCCGAGGAGGCGGGTCCGGCGATTTCGCTGAGTTCGCCCCGGGGAAAGCCCCCGTCGAGGAGTTCGTCGATCGCCGGAATCCCGCTCGCCTGACGCGCCGGGCCGGCTTGCTGCTTCCGGGCATTTCGAAGGGTTTCGCCGGCTTGGAGTCGTGGGCCGAAATCGTCCAGTAATTGCTGGATCCGGCTTTCGGATGAGGTCTGGACCCCGGGTAAGGGGATGCGAGCGGACAGGGGGCCGGGGGGCATCTCCCTACTTTCGCCTTTTTTTCGCCTCTATTCAAGGGGGGCGCGGAAGACTTCCCGGCCCTGTCGCCCCGGCGAGTCCGGGCGCCCGCATCGGTCAGTTCGCATCGGTCAGTTCGAGTTGGTCAGTTCGAGTTGAGGGGCGCCGGCAGGAGCCGGGTGCGTCCATCCTTGATTTCGACGCGTCCCTCGGCAATCAAGCGGATGGCCTCGGGGACCAGTCGACGTTCCACGGCCGTCACCCGGGCAGCCAGGCTGTCCGGGGTGTCGCCCGCTTCGACGGCCACTGCCTCCTGGAGGAGAATGGGGCCGTGGTCGTATTCGTCGTCGGTGAAGTGGACCGTGGCTCCGGTCAGCTTGACCCCCGCTTCCAGCACGGCTTCGTAGACGCGCTGGCCGTAGAAGCCCGTGCCCGAAAAGGCGGGGATCAGGGCCGGATGGACATTGATGACGCGCCCATCGTAGCGCCCACGCAATTGGAAGAGGGAGAGGAAGCCGAGTAGGGCTACGAGATCAGCTTCGTAGGGTTCGAGGGCGGCATGCAGGGCATCGTTGAAGGCGTCGGGATCCGGGTGCTCCTTGCGGGGAATCGCGATGGCTGGGATGCCATGCGCGCGCGCGCGTTCGAGCCCGTAGGCATTGGCCTTGCTTGAGATGACGGCGACAACCTCGCCGGGAACATCCCCCGACTCGATGTGCTTGAGGAGGTTCTCCAGACTGGTCCCATTGCCCGAGAGGAGGACCGCGACGCGCAGGGGAGGGCGCGGCGGGGTCATGGCTGGAGGAGTCCTTCTGCGTGGAGCGCCTGGTGAATCCGGCGCGTCGCCGGTGAGCGGTTGAGGGTATAAAAATGGATGCCGGGCACGCCCTTCTCGATCAGTTCCCGGCACTGCAGGATCGCCCAGTCGATTCCGATCTCCTGGGCGGCCGCATCGTCTTTTCCGATTGAGGTCAACGTCGCTTCGAGTTCTTGCGGGATGGTTCCTCCGCCCAGGGAGGTCATGCGCCGAATGCCAGCGACACTGGTGATGGGCATGATGCCGGGGACGATGGGGATATGGATGCCGGCCTCCTGGGCGCGCTCGACGAAGCCAAAGAATTTATTGTTGTCGAAAAAAATTTGGGTGACGAGGAATTGGGCCCCTGCTTCGACCTTCAGCACCAAGTTCGCGAGATCCGCCTCGGGGCTCACCGCCTCGGGGTGCTTTTCGGGGTGGCACCCTCCGCCGATACTGAATCCGCCGCGCTGGGCGATGAATTCGGTGAGCTCGTTCGCGTAGTCAAAGCCGTCCTCGGGATGGCTAAAACCCTCGGCATCTCGGGGCGGGTCGCCGCGCAGGGCCAGCACATTTTCGATGCCGCCGGCCTGCAGGCTGTCGAGAACACGTGCGATTTCGCCGCGTTCGGAGCCCAGGCAGGGAAGGTGGGCCATGGCGGTGAGCCCCAGCTCGCGCTCGATCCGGATCACGAGATCGACGGTCTGGCTCCGGGTCGACCCCCCGGCCCCCATGGTGACGGAAACGAAGCCCGGGGTGAGTTTTTTTAGATCGCGGATGGTTCCGAAGAGGCTCTGGTAACCTTGCTCGGTCTTCGGGGGGAAGAACTCGAAAGAGATCACCGGCTCGCCATTGCGGTAAAGATCGATGATATTCATGGGCCCATTCTACCGGGCCGTTTGAGTTGACGCCCGAAGACGATGGCCGGAGGCCCAGCAGGCCATCGCGGTTCGAGAAGAAAACGGCGGATAGCACCGCCAAGGCAATAGAAAAGGAACGGGTTTCATTCATGTCGATTCTGGTTACGGGCTCGCTCGCCATCGACCACATCATGGTTTTCGAGGATTTATTTAAGAAGCACGTCCTACCCGAGCAGATTCACCGCCTGAATGTGGCTTTCCTCGTGCCGAGCCTCGAGAAGCGCTGGGGCGGAACAGGCGGGAATATCGCTTTCAATCTCCGGCTGCTGGGCGAGGATCCGCTGCTGCTGGGGACGGTGGGAAGCGATTTTGACGCCTACGCGGATTGGCTCGATGAGCACGGGATTCGGCGCGACTACCTGCGCGTGCTGGAGGACAATTTTACCGCCCAGGCGTTCATCACCACGGATCTCGATAGCAACCAGCTGATCGTTTTTCATCCGGGCGCCATGGCGCGAGCCCACGAAGCGCGGCTCGCGGATATCTCCGAGGAGATCAGCCTTGGAATCGTGTCTCCCAACGGCAAGGAGGCGATGATCGATTACGCGGGGGAAATGAAGAGTCGAGGAATCCCCTGCGTGGTGGATCCGGGCCAGCAATTGCCGACTTTCGAGGGCGATGAACTCCTCGACCTCCTGACGGGTGCCGGGATCTTGGTCGTGAACGACTACGAGTGGCTGCTCTGCCAGGAGAAGACGGGCCTCGACGAGGACGCCATCGCCGAACGCGTAGGGGCCCTAGTCGTGACCCGGGGCGATGAGGGTTCCATCGTGCGCCGTGGCAGCCAGGCGGTGGGGTTCGAGATCGAATCCGAGCGGAGCGAAATTCCCTGCGTGAAAGCCGAAAAAGTGGCCGACCCCACGGGCTGCGGCGACGCTTACCGGTCGGGTCTTCTGCACGCTTTGGCCCGGGGCCTCTCGTTGGAAACGGGTGCCCGCCTGGGCAGCCTGATGGGCGCTCTCAAGGTGGCCGAGGCCGGCCCCCAGTCCATTTCCCTTGACCGCGATGCCATCGCATCGCGTTTTGAAGCCGAATTCGGTACCCGTTTTTAATGACCCATCAGAAATCAGATCGTCACCATCTCGCGCGCCGAGACCTTCTCTGGTTCGCCTTTGCCCTGGCTCTTCCCGTCCCTTGGGCGGTCTCCGAGGCGTGGGGGGGGCTGGGTATCGCGGCGGAGTGGGTGGCCGCCATGGCGGGAATTTCAATCCTCGGGGCCGCCTTCATGCTCTCCTGGGCCTGCGAACTCGCCGAGCGCGAGATCCCCCAGGCCCTGGCCCTGCTGCTTCTGGCGCTGATGGGCGTCCTGCCCGAATACGCGGTGGATCTCCATTTCGCCTGGGCAGCGGGTCAGGATCCGAGCTACGCGGCCTACGCGGTGGCCAACATGACCGGTGCCAACCGCCTGCTGATCGGATTTGGCTGGGCGCTCG
This sequence comes from Myxococcota bacterium, assembly GCA_028823175.1. Classification (GTDB taxonomy): domain Bacteria; phylum Myxococcota_A; class UBA9160; order UBA9160; family UBA4427; genus JAZXM01. The sequence goes on along the minus strand of JAPKBZ010000023.1, from coordinate 14,325 downwards.
TAGTTCTCGTCGGGTGCAAGCGGGCGAAATGCGATGCCCTCGACGTCAACCCGTCGCAACAGCTCGAAATCCGTTACCTGATCTGGGCCACCCTCTACTCCTTTTTCATTCCCCTTTCCGGAAGTATCAACCTCTTCGACAGCCTCGTCTTGCTGACCCTCTTTCTTTGCTGGGTTCGAGAAGCCATGGGGGGAGAGGAGGTGGAGACCGAGTTGGGTGGACCCGCGCTTCTGATCGACGAAGAGTTCACGAACACCGGACGAAGGGCCTGGGCGGTGCTGCTTTTCGTCTTTGCGGGTTTCGCCATTTTTGTTTCTGCCGAGCCCTTTGCCGAGAGCCTCGTCAGTGTGGGAAGGTCTCGCGCCATCGATGAGTTCCTGCTGGTCCAGTGGCTGGCTCCTCTCGCATCGGAAGCCCCGGAGTTCATCATTGCCCTGATCTTCGCCTGGAAACTGCGCGGGAGCGTGGGGCTCGGGGCTCTTATTTCTTCGAAGGTCAACCAGTGGACCCTGCTCGTGGGCGCGCTTCCCATCGCCTACGGACTCTCGATCGGCGGTTTTGTCGGCCTTCCCCTGGATGCGCGACAGACCCAGGAATTACTTCTCACTTCGGCGCAGTCGCTCTTTGCAGTGATCCTGGTCGCGGATTTTCGCTTTGGTCGGCGCGAGGCCCTGTTGCTCGCAGTGCTCTTCGGTGTCCAGCTTTCCTTTCCGACTTCGGCGGTGCGCTGGGCATTTACTGGCATCTACCTGGCGCTTTCGGTCTATGTCCTCTGCTGGGGGTCGCCAGTGACCCGCCGTCGCTTCTTCTTGCTCCTGCGGGGGAAGAAAATCGACGATTTCGGGGATGGGAACTCGGAGGCATCCTCGAAGTCGGCGCCCGGCTGATCATGGAGCGCGGCCAGGGCTTCGATGCCGTGGTGATCGGGGCGGGCGCTGTGGGTCTGGCCTCGGCCTCAGCCCTGGCGCGAAGCGGCCGCTCGGTCCTGGTGCTCGAGCGCCAGGGGGGGATCGCTCGGGAGATTACGGCGCGCAATAGCCAGGTGATCCATGCGGGGCTCTATTCTCCCCCGGAAAGCCTCAAGACCACGTTGTGCGTTCGGGGCCGGGAACTCCTCTACCCGTGGCTCGCCGAAAGGGGCGTGGCCTTTCGGAAGCTGGGCAAATTGGTGGTCGCGACGGACACGCCGGGCCGCGCTCGCCTCGAAGAACTCCAGGCCCGGGGCGAGGCGAACGGCGTGCTCGGCCTCGAGATTCTCGACGCGTCGGAGACCCGTCGAAGGGAACCCGCGGTGGTCGCGTCGGGCGCTCTCTTTTCTCCTGAGAGCGGCGTCCTGGACGCCGCGGGCTTTGCCCTCTCCCTCCTGGCGGACGCCGAGAATCACGGGGGGAGTCTGCTCCTGGAGCACGAGGTCGTGGCCCTCGAAAGGGTCCCGGCGGGTTGGCGGGTCGAGGTCCGTCCGCCCGGGCAGGCGTTGTGCGAGTGGTTGGAATGCGAAATTGTCGTGAATGCCGCAGGACTGACGAGCGACCGCATCGCCGAGATGGCAGGCGTGTCGATCGATGCCGAGGGCTATCGCTTGAAGCCCTGCAAGGGGAGCTATTTTTCCTTGGCTCCGCCCACGATCATGCCGCTAGATCATCTGGTCTATCCGCTTCCGCCGGGGGTTTCGGATGCCGGGGCCGGCGGCCTGGGGGTCCATGCCACGCCCGATCTCTCGGGGGGCGTTCGCCTGGGGCCCGATGCCGAGTACGGGGAGCAGTTGGACCTGGCGGTGGATCCAACCCGGGCCCACTTTTTCGCTGAATCGGTTCGGCGTTATCTGCCCCAAGTCGAGGACTCGTGGTGCCGGGCGGATTTTGCGGGGCTACGCCCGAAGCTGGCGGGGCCCGGGGAGGAGTTCCGTGATTTCATCGTTCAGGAGGAATCGGAGAAGGGGCTTCCGGGGTTGATCAACTGCGTGGGAATCGAGTCCCCGGGCCTGACTGCGGCCCTCGCCATCGGTGAGCGTGTGGTGGCCGGGGTCGAGGGCGTCGTCTAGACGACGCGCGGGCCGCGAAGATCGAGGACCGAGCAGCCGATATTGTCCCCGGCCCGGTTGTCGATGTGGGCCTGCATTGCGGTGGCGCTCAGGTGTGTGGCGAGTGCCAGGGCACGGTCTTCCTCGGCTTCGCCGTCGCTCTCGGCGAGGGCCTCGAGCACGGCCCGAGCCGGGTCCGCGACGCCGATATTGGTTTCCGAGAGGCCGTCTGTGGCGAGGATCAGGGCCCGGGTGTCGCCCAGGTCCTGATAGCCCGAATCGGAGCGATCGCGCATGCCTTGTCGGGAGGCGGCTTCGTAGCCCACGAAATAGCGGTCCTTGCGGCCAAGGCTCGTCCAGCCGAGTTCTTCGAGGGAGTCGCGACCCGCGCGGAACAGGAGGCTGTCGCCCATGGAAATCCATGCAAGCCCCGACTCCCCGGGCCTGACAAGGGCCAGAGACAGTGTTGTGGGGGCCGGGCCCGTCCCGAGTTCGGCGGCTCGCCGGAGAACCGCTCGGCCGCAGTCGTGGAGGACGTCGAGGCTGCATTCCTGCCAACTCTGAGCGTCGAAGCCCAGATTGGCCGGGCCCGTCCAATTCGGGGCCAGTTCCGTCGCGATGTGCTGGATGACGGCCTCAGCGCCCGAGGCCCCATGATGCCCATCGGCCACGGCGAGGAGCCAGCCCCCTTCGCCCTGGGCGAAGTAGACCGCATCCTCGTTGAGGTCGGTATGGCCGTAGGTCTTGGCGGCGCCGCCGCGCGATAGGGTAATCGCCGCGCATCCTTCGGCGGCGCTGGCCAGGCGGCCGATTTCGGTATGTCGCCGACCGAGCAGCACGGCGGATAGCAGCGGATGGGCTTGGCTCACTGGGGGTCGACGTCCTCGCCCTGGAGATCGTTCTCGGCGATGACCAAGTCTTCGACGATCTGGCCGGCGATCAGGTGCGACTGAATGATCCGTTCGAGGTTGTCGCTCGCGCAGTCGCGGTACCAGGTGCCTTCGGGATAGACCACGGCGATCGGGCCCCGGGCACAGACTCGGAGGCACTCGGCCTTGGAGCGGAAGACCCCGCCCCCGACGTCCACGAGGTCGAGTTCCTTCAATCGTGTTTTCAAGAAACTCCAGGCTTCCTGCTGGAGCGCCTGGGGAGCACACTTCCCTCCGACGCAGAGGAAGATGTGGCGAGAGAAGTCCGAGAGGTGAAGCTTCTCAGCAATTTTACCGAGTCGTGCATCGCTCATAAGGAGCCCGTAGTATACAGGGCATCCCAGCTATGCGGGGGAGCCAAAGCGTGACATCGTCCGGCCAGAGCAGCACCGATTCGGGTAGGGAGCGCTCCGACACCTTGTCGGATCGGAATCTCGTTTTCGCCCTCGGCCACGAGCTCGGGAACCTGATCGGGGCGGTGCGGCTCCACGCCCATTTGCTCGACCACGATATGACCCCCGCCAGCCTGGCCCAAGCTTCCGTCGATCTCGACGATCTCTCGGCCCGATCGGCGGCGCTGCTCGGCCTGATTCGTCCCTTGCTGACGCCCGAGGCCAGGTCGCCCGAAACCCTTCCGGTCTCGGTCCTGATGGGGAATCTGAAGCGCCCGCTGACCGCCCTGGGCGGGCGCGGGACGAGGCTGCGCTTCGAGTTGGACCCAGAGCTCGTGGCAGTCCGAATCGACGTGGGCGTGATTCAGCGGCTGATCGAGAGTTTCTTCTTTCTGGCCATCGACGCGACGGCCGGGCGCGGAGAGATTGTGATCCGGGCCGAGTCCCAGGGAGGCCGCATTGCGCTCTGTGTCGAGGACGACGGCCCGGGGGGCGAAGATCCCGCTGGTTTCCGGGATCAGGCGATGCGGGGGCGCCCGCTGCTCTGCGCTGTGGCGGATACCATCCTGCTCAGGCAGGGGGGAGACTTCGAAGTGGCACGAATAGATGATCGCACCCGGATCGTGCTGATCCTACCGGCGATTCCCCTCCCGGCGCGCTAGCCTGCGCCCGCCCGAGGGGGCCACCCACCCATGTCTGAGACTCACTACCGTACAGATTTGCGCAATCTCGCCATCGTGGCACACGTTGACCACGGGAAGACCACCCTTGTCGACGGCCTGCTGAAGGCGTGTGGCGCTTTCGAGGCCCACCAAGTCGTCGAGGATCGCGTGATGGATTCGGGCGACCTCGAACGCGAGCGGGGGATCACGATCAAGTCTAAGAACACCGCCATCGAGTATAAGGGGGTGCGCATCCAGTTGGTGGACACGCCCGGGCACGCCGACTTCGGGGGTGAGGTGGAGCGGGTTCTGGGCATGGTGGATGCCGTCCTGCTCCTCGTGGACTCGGTCGAGGGCGTCATGCCCCAGACCCGATTCGTGCTGCGAAAAGCTCTGGAACACCGCCTGCGACCGATTCTCGTCGTCAACAAGATTGATCGTCCGGAGCAGCGGAGCGAAGAAGTGCTCGACGAGGTCTTCGATCTACTCGTGGAACTCGACGCGAACGACGAACAACTCGATTTCCCCGTCGTCTATGCATCGGCGAAGCACGGGCAGTCGACGCGAGACCTGTCCCTCCCCATGCAGGACCTGGCCCCGGTCCTCGATGCGATCCTCGAGTTCGCACCGCCTCCCCGGGTCGAGATTGAAGCGCCCCTGCAATTTCAGGCTGTGACCCTTGGGTACGACGCCTTCGTCGGGCGCCTGGTCATCGGCCGGGTCAACCGGGGTCGCCTGACTCGTGGGGAGCAGGTCGTTCGGATTCCCGCCAATGGCAAGCCCGAGAGTTTTCGAGTGACCAAACTCTTTGGAACTCGGGGCATCGAGCGCGTCGACCTCGAGAGCGTGGAAGCCGGCGATATCGCAATTTTGGCCGGAGTCGACTCGATCGAGGTGGGGGACACGGTCTGCCCGGCCAACGCGCTGGCTCCGCTTCCCCGCATCGCCATCGATCCGCCCACGATCAAGGTCAACTTTCTAGTGAACACCTCTCCTTTTGCCGGCCGGGAGGGGCGTTTCGTAACCAGTCGTCAGATCCGGGATCGGCTGACCCGAGAGGCCCTCTCGAATATCTCGGTCGTGATCGAAGACACCGATAAGCAGGACGCCTTTGAGGTGGCCGGACGCGGTGAGTTGCAGATCGCGGTTCTGGTCGAGACCCTGCGAAGGGAAGGCTATGAGTTCGCGGTTTCCCGCCCCGAAATCATCTTGAGAGAGGTCGACGGACAACGCTGTGAACCCGTCGAGGACGTCGTCATCGATGTTCCCGAACAGTCTGCGGGCACGGTGATGGAGAGGCTTTCCGAGCGCAAGGGGCGAATGGGCCTGATGGAACACAAGGGGGATCGTATCCACCTTCAGTTCACTGTCCCGAGCCGCTGCCTCTTCGGCTACCGCAACGAATTCCTGACGAGCACCCGGGGAGAGGGAATCCTCTACCGCGCGGTCAAGGGGTACGAGCCCTTCGCCGGCGAGCTCGAGGGAAGAACTGTTGGGGCCATCGTGTCCACGGATACCGGCCAGACGACGCCCCACGCGATTTTCAAGATTCAGGAGCGCTCGACTCTCTTCGTGCCGACAGGGCAGGCCGTTTACGAGGGCCAGGTGGTCGGGGAAGCCCGGCGCCCGGGGGACTTGAACGTCAACGTTTGCCGCGCCAAGAAGCTCGACAATATGCGGGCCTCGGGCAAGGACGAGAGCGTGATCATCACGCCCCACCGCAAGCTCACCATCGAGACCGCGATGGAGTGGATCGAGAGCGACGAGCTCCTTGAGGTGACCCCGGAGAACCTGCGGCTGCGCAAGCGCTTGCTGGCCGCGAACCTTCGTAAGCGCTGAAGGGCCCTTTCGCGACCCTAGAGGTCGCGGATCGAGGCCCGGGTAAACTCCGCCTTGAGGGCTTCGTAGTCCTTGGCCACGGGGAATTCGGGGAATTCGTCGATCACGTTCTGGGGCGGGCAGAAGAGGATGCCCGCTTCTGCCTGGGCGAGCATGGTGGTGTCGTTGTAGGAGTCCCCTGTGGCGATGCACCGGTAGTTGAGTAGCTGGAAGGCCCGAACGGATTGTCGTTTGGGGTCCTTCTGGCGGATCAGGTAGTCCGAGACGCGCCCGCGTTCGTCGATGACGAGCTTGTGACAGAGCAGGGTGGGCCATCCGAGCTGGCGCATGAAGGGCTCGGCAAATTCGTAGAAGGTGTCCGAGAGGATCACGACTTGGAAGTTTTCCCGCAGCCAGGCGAGGCAATCTGCGGCGCCCTCGAGAGGCTCCATGCCGGAAATCACCTGCTGGATATCCTGAATCCCGAGGTTGTTTTCCTCGAGAATTCGCAAACGCTGCCGCATGAGTTCGTCGTAGTCGGGGATATCCCGGGTTGTGGCTCGCAGGGCCTCGATGCCGGTGCGCTCCGCCACGTTGATCCAAACCTCGGGGATCAAAACACCTTCGAGGTCGAGGCAGGCAATTTCCACGGGGTCTTCCTCCGGACGGTTTGGGTTGGGCTCGTTCCGGGCCCAGGGATCTCGACCCGGCCCAGCCGGTCACTCGCCCAGCTGGGCGCTGCCCAATCTACCGCTCTCGACGCTCTTTCGATAGGATGCTCGTCGTGATCCGGGTCTTGCCCCTGGCAGGGATGGTTTCGTTCGTCCTGGACCGCTTGGCTCCTCTGGGTTTTGGCCTCGGGAGTGGGCGGCGGGGCGGGCGGCTATGAGCCGGCTGGAGGCGCTGTGGCTGGGCATCGTCCAGGGGTTGACCGAGTTCTTCCCAGTGTCGAGCTCGGGTCATCTGGTCATCTTTCGCTCGCTCTTCGGGATCGAGGATGAGGGGGGCCTGCTCTTCGAGGTCTCGGTCCACCTGGCCACCCTGCTGGCGATCGCGATCTTTTACCGGCAGCGGATTCGTGGCCTGATCCTCGGTGTGCTGACCCGCCAGAGCGAGGCGATCCATTTCACGGCCCTGTTGGTAGTGGGAACCCTCCCAGCGGTGGTGGTCGGCCTTTCGGCGCGAGATTTTATCGAGCGTCAGTTCGCGAACCCCATAGCCACGGGGTTCGCCCTGCTGGCCACCGGCGCCATTCTCTGGACCACCCGAGGCTCGGTGCGGCGGTGGCGGGAGCGGGGCGAAGAGTCGGCCTCCCTCGATTGGCGGATCGCTCTTCTCGTCGGCTGCGGCCAAGCCCTGGCGATCCTGCCGGGCATCTCCAGGAGCGGGACGACCGTGGCGGTCGCCCTGGCCCTGGGCATAGCGCCCAGGGCGGCGGCAGAGTTCTCTTTTCTGCTCGGGATCATCGCCATCGCCGGGGCCGCAGTGTTGACGCTGCCGGAACTCGCGGCGGCCAGCCCCGAGGCGATGGTCACTCTCGCGTACGGGGGAGGCGCCGCACTCGTTTCCGGCATAGCCGCGATTTGGGCCTTTGTGCGATTGCTCGAGGGCGGGCGTTTTTATCTCTTCGCCGGGTACGCGTGGCTCGTGGGCGGTCTATTCCTCGCCTGGAACTGGGCCGGGGTCTGACCCGCTCCCCTAGTCCCAGACCAGGGGGAGGGATTGGATGTCCCGGATACCCGGGCTGTAGACGGGCACCTCACCCTCTCGAATCCGGTAGTGAGGAATCCGCCGATGCCATTCCTCGAGGCCGACCCTCAATTCCATGCGGGCGAGGTGGGAACCGAGGCAGCGATGAGCTCCGCCGCCAAAGGCGAGATGGCGATTGCGCGAGCGATCGAGGATGACCCGGTCGGCCTCGGAAAATTCCGAGGGATCGATATTCGCGGCGCCAAGCATCAGCATCACGATCTCGCCCTTGGCGATGGGAGTGCCGGCGACCTCGGTGTCCCGGGTCACCAGTCGGGGAACTCCGGCCACCGGGGTCTCCCAGCGCAGCAACTCCTCGATGGCGGTTTCGAGATTTTCGGGTTTTTCGAGGATCTGCGCGCGATTCTCCGGGTTCGCCGCCAGGTTCGCGATAAAGCAGTTGAGCGACGCGGTGACCGTATCGAGGCCGGCCAGGATGAAGAGATAGGAAATGTCGAGGATTTCGTTGTGACTGAGTTTTTCGCCCTCGAGCTCCACCGAGACCAGGTAGCTCATGAGATCCTCGCGGGGGGCCGAGCGCCTTTCGCCGATCAGACCCTCGAAATAGTCGTAGATCTGCCGGCCGGAGGAGGCGCGAATCGAGGCGACCTCGTCGGCATCCATGGGATTCTCGGCCCGATTCTGGGGGCGAATGATGCCATCCTTGAGGTGGATCAACTCTGAGAGATCGTCGACGGGCAGGCCGAGCAGGTGAAGGAACGCCTGGCAGGGCAAAGGGACCGCGTACTGCTGGCTGTAGTCGCATTCTCCACTTTCGCTGAAGCGGTCGAGCAGTGCATTCGCCGACTCGCGCAGCGCGGGCTCGATCTCGCCGATCCGCTTTCGGGAGAAGCGTGGGTCCAGGATCTTGCGGTAGCGGGTTTGGGCCGGCGGGTCGATTTGCTGGGGAATCATCGGCCGATCGGTTCCCAGGGCCATCTGTTCAGCCATGTCCGAAGAGAAGATCTCGGGGTTTCGGAGGCAGTGGATCACGTCCTCGTAGCGCGAGATCACGGGAGTATGGGTCACCGGCATGTGCATCACCGGCTCTTCGTTCACCATGCGGCGGTAGGTGGGCTGGGGGCAGGCGGCCACTTTCGGATCGAAGAAGTTCGGGATCGGATCCGGGCCGGGTTCGTCGGAAGGCATGGGGACTCCTCCTGCGGGCGTTCGTCGGGGGGTGGGAGGGGCGAAATGTGAATGCTAGGCCGTCGCTCAGGGCTGCGATAGACCGCCAAACTACGCACTCTCGGCCCCGGCGGGCACAAGAAGAAGGGGCCCGGAGGACTCGCGTCCGCCGGGCCCCGAATGGGTATTCTTGGTGCTTGCCCGAACTCAGGGTTCGAGAATGGGATGGAGTCGCTGGGCCGGTTGGGTCTCTCGGAGCTTCTTGAGAGCCCGTGCCTCGAGCTGGCGAACCCGCTCGCGAGAAAGGCCGAGGGATTGGCCGATCTGCTCGAGGGTGTGCTCCTCTTCCCCTGCGAGGCCGTAACGCAGTCGCAGGATCAGCTGCTCACGCGGCGTGAGGGCGCCGATCAGCGTTCCCACTCCTGTGCGCATCCGATCATCGTCGATGCCGCCATCGGGAAGCGAGGCGCCCTGGTCCGGGACGAAATCCTCAAGGCGTTTCTCCGTCCCCGCCACGTTCGATTCGAGGGAGATCGCTTCTCGAGAGAGCCTGTCGAGGGCCTCAAGAGAATCGGTATCGGAGCCCAGGGCCGGAGCCAGTTCAGCCGGCGTCGGATCGCGGCCGAGCTTGCCCGTCAGTTCCGCCCGTACCCGTTGGCTTCGCTGGAGGCGATCGTGGACATGGGAAGGCAATCGAATGGTACGCGAGTGATTCTGGATCGCTCGCACCAGTGCCTGCCTGATCCACCAGACCGCATAGGTGGAGAACTTGAAACCGCGCCGGTGGTCGAATTTCTCCACCGCCCGGATCAGGCCCAGGTTCCCCTCTTGAATCAGGTCGGGAAAGGAAAGGCCGAGATTTCGGTAATCCTTCGCAATCGCCACCACCAGCTTCAGGTTGTGCTCGATGAAGCGATTTTTGACCGAGGTCATCTGGTCGTGGGCGTCTTCGACGGCATTGGCCAGCTCAAGCATCCGCTTGCGGGGCACGCCCACTTCTCGCTCGAGTTCGGCTAGGCGCTTGGTCCGCTTGCGCGTCCTTCGCATTTCCTTGGTGCGGATGAGGATCGTGTCCCTCAACTCGACCAAAATGGCGAGGGAGAGCTGAGCGCCATGCATCTCCTTCGAGATCTTGGCGTCGAGCTTTTGCAGGGCCGGGCTGTAGGTGTCGCCGGCCTTCTCGAACTTCTTGACGCGATCCTCGAGGAGAGTGCGCAACTGCTTCACAGCCCGCTCCACCCGGGCGGCGATTTCTCCGGTCTCCTCGTCACCCGAGGATTCGGAAAGCTTGGCGCCGGTGTGGGAGAGCGCGCGGAGCGCGTCCCACCGCTCGACCACGTGGCGAGCGGAACAGGGAATCGCGTAAAGGGACTCCCGGAGGTAGGCGGTGGCCGCCTCCAGATCCTTGGCCAAGTAGACCTCTTCTTCGCGTTTCAGGGTGCGCGTGCCGCCGATTTCCTGAAAATACGATTCCAGCGGCCGTCGCTCCCGGCCGGGGTCGAGTTCCTCTGCGGCCACGACGGGCGTCGCGCCCATCACGGCGGTCGCGGGTGTTGCCTCCGCGCCTGTGGTCTTGCTCTGGTTCTCAGCCGTCACTTCTCCAACCTTTCGACACTCTCATACACACACTGGTGTGGTTCAAAGACGCTCGGATACCGCCCAGGGGGTGTTGGTTTCAAGCGATCCACTCGATTTTTTATTGCTTCATATTACTTCTTGCTTCACATGACTCCTTGTCGCCCCTGCTCCGAGTTTCTGTTCCGAGAGGGACCATGGTGCTCGCGAGACTGTTCCCTAATCGCTCCGCCCCCCGGTTGGTTGCAACCGACGTGCGGGGGCAGGGAAGTCCCTGGCTCGATCCTCCGTCGACTCTGCCCGCTTGCCGTGCGGGTGATGTGATCTGTTCCGGCGCTCCTGATATCGCCCTTAGCTTTGCCGTGCCCGCCCTGCTGACGCCTTCTTTGTCCGGCCGCTCCGATCTCCGACTTGCGGGATCTCAGCCAACTGCCCAGTACACAAAGGAACGGACGCACTATGACTCGGCGCATCATGGACTCGGCGCATCATGGATCGTAGATCGGATGGCGCATCGGGGAACTCATCGGGCCTTGGCCCAACCGACCCCAGGGGGAGTTTCGCCTTGTTCATTCAATGGGGGATCACTTGATAGTTAGGATATTGATCTTTCTCAACGGTTTTAGCCAGTCATTTTTTCCGAAATGCTTAAAAATGAGTTTTTTGGGTCCTAAAGCGCTCATTTCTTGGGTGAAAACACCATATTCCGAGCGAATTTCAGCCAAAACTATGAATATTCCCAATTCGCTGCAAGGTTCGCTTGCGGCTTCTCGTCCACTCTCATCGGCTCGAAAGGCCAAACCCTCAAGCCCGTAAGGGGTATTAAACCCACATATGGACGGTTTTGTCCAGAGCGAAGGGGCACCACACTCGGGCGCAGGCGACGGATCCAGCGGGGCAGTCGCTAAAGACCCCAGACCCGGGGGATCGTGTTGAGGGCAACGAACGCGCAGATCAGGTTCAGGGGCAGGCCCACTCGGACAAAGTCCCGGAAGCGGTAGTTGCCCGCGCCATAGACGATCAGGTGGGTCTGGTAGGCGACCGGCGAGGCGAAGCAGCAGGTCGAGCCAATGGCGGTGGCGATCACGAAGGGCCGGGGGTCGGCACCGACCTGGTGGGCTAGGGCAACCGCGATGGGGAACATGATGGCCACCGCGGCGGTGTGGTGCAGGGTCTCGGCCATCAGCATGCAGAGGAAGTAGACGATGATCAGCGCACCCAGCGGGCCGATCCCCCCGACGAGTTCGAGGATCGATTCGGCGACGAAGTGAGCGGCGCCGGTCTTGGTCATGGCCTGGGCGATTCCGAGCCCGGCAGCGATTACGATGAGGATCGACCAGGGAACGCTTTCCCGGGCTTTGGTCGCGCTCACGCAGCGAGTGGCGAGCATGACGCCGACGGCCAGAAAGCCGGCCAGGGCGATGGGCACTAGGCCCGTGCTCACGACGACCACCATGGCCGCCACAATGCCCAGGGCCAGCCCAGCGCGCTCGAAGCGGGGTTTCTCGCTTCCCGGCAGTTCGCTGGCCAGGTAGAAGTCCGAGCTGTTGCGGTGATGGCGGATGAAATCGGGCGAGGACTGCATGAGGAGCGTGTCGCCGGGCTGGAGCACTATTTGGCCGATCTTCCCGGGGACGCGCTCGGCATTGCGGTGGACCGCGATCACGGCGGCGTCGTAGGCCGAGCGAAAATTCGAGTCTCGAATGCTCTGCCCCACCAAAGGCGAGGAGGTAGAGATGACGGCTTCCACTAGGCCGTGGGAAGTGCCCGAACTCACTTCTTCGGCCTGTTCCTCGTCGGAGAGCGGCACCAGCCCCCGAATGCGCTGGAGATCGATGATGGTCGCCACGATACCGGCGAAGACCAGCCGGTCCCCCTGCTGAATCACCACTTCGGGGCGGACGGGTGTGATGCTTCGCCGCTCGCGTTCGATTTCGACGAGAAAGAGCCCGGGCAGTTGTCGCAGACCCGCCTCCTCGATAGACGAACCGATCAGATCGCAGCCCCCCGTGACCACCATGGTGGCGACGTACTCCCGCCTGCGATGCCCCAAGGTATCGGTCGGGGCCGGCCGATCGGGGAGCAGGCGAGGGGCGATGAAGAACAAATAGAGGGTCCCCACGAGGACGATGGGTAGCCCGACGGGAAGCAACTCAAAGAAGCCCAGAGGCCGCATGCCGCTGTCCTGGGCCAAGCCGTCTACGACTAGGTTGGTGCTGGTGCCGATCAGGGTCAGGGTGCTGCCGAGGATGGACGCGTAGGAGAGCGGGATCAGGAAATGACTGGCGGAGAGGCCGTTGCGCCGGGCCCAGTCGACGACTGAGGGGGTCATCATGGCCACGATGGGCGAATTATTAAGGAAACCCGACAGGCCCGCGACCGGGGCGATGATTCGGAAAATCCCCTGCTGAATACTGTGCGCTGAGGCGAGCAGGCGTCCCACGGTCAAGTCCAGAGCGCCGGTTTCGCGCACGGCGGCCGAGAGCATGAAGAGAACGCCCACCATGGCGACTGCCGGGTTGGAAAAACCCGAGAAGGTCTCCCGGGGAGTCAATATGCCGCTGATGCCGAGGCTGACGAGGGCCGCCATCAGAACCAGGTCCGGTGAGGCGACTTCCCGCACCAAGAGCCCCAGGGCAACCACCACGACGGCCAGGGTAAACCCGATCTGCCAGTCCATGTGGTGCGCACGATACCCGGTTCGGCTCCTTGCGGGCAAGGGTTTGGCCCGGGCCCGGGCATCGGCCGGTGAATGCGCCAAACTGAGCGCATGGCCGAACCCGGATGGACATCGAGCGAGCGGGAGTTCTACCTGGCGGAATTCCGGGGGCGGACCCTCGGGGTCGCTCTCGCCCAGGCGCCTGGGGGTTCACTGGACGCCCTGGCCCAGGTCGTGGAGGAACTGGCGCGCAACGGCACGGGGTGCGTGATCGTTTCGCCCTCCCGGGTCTTGCTCGAGAAGTTGACCCCGCTGGTGATTGCCCCGGCCGAGTCGGCGGATTGGGTGGGAGCCCTTTGGCGAGCCCTGGGGGAGGGGCATGGCGTGGGCCTGTGGCTTCCCGAGGAGGTCTCTGAGGCAGGCGAAGCCCGGCCCTTTGCCGCGCGCTGCCGGGTCGTGGCCCTTCGCCTGCGCCTGGCCAAGCTGGTCTGGATCGACGATCGGGGGGCGATTCGAGACCCGGCGGGAAGCCGGATCTCCCTGTTGGATCTGTCGGATGCCGACCGGCTGGCCGACTTGTCGTCTCCGGGCTCGGAGCCGGAGAGCGCGCTCGTGGGCGAGATCGGGCAACTTCTCGAAGGGGGCGTGGCCTCGGTCAGCATCTGCTCGCTCGAGGGCCTATCCGACGAACTCTTTACCTACGCGGGGTCGGGCACCCTGGTCACCCGGGAGCGCTATCTCGAGGTGCGCTTGCTCGGCATCGACGATTTCGGGGCGGCCACGGATCTCATCACCCGGGGCGTGGACGAGGGCTACCTGGCGCCGCGCAGCGAACGGGAGATCGAGTCGGCTCTTGGCCGAGGCTTCGGAGTCTTCGTCGAGGGACGCTATCTGGCGGGAATCGGTGCCCTTGTGCGCTACCCCGCCGAAGGCGCCGCCGAGATCGCGAGCCTCTACACGATGACGCGTTTCGCAGGCGAGGGGGTTGGCGGTCATCTCGTGAGTTTCGCCCTCCAGTGCGCGCGCGCCGAGGGCTGTAGCCAGGTCTTCGCCTGCACGACCTCCGCCCGGGTCGAGCGCTTCTTTGAGCGCCAGGGGTTCCGGCGAGTGGAGCCCGAGGCCATTCCCGCCTCGAAATGGGCGGGCTACCCGGCGGAGCGACGCAGCGAGCTGCGCTGCCTCGTTTACGCCGGCGAGTCGAACTGATCGCGACGTCCGCCCGGCTGCCGGCGCCGAGAATCGCTTGGATTCCTCGGCGCCGAACTGGATACCGGTTGGAGCATTCCGGGGCGTGGCCGAAGCTTCTTCCCTGGATGGTGGATCGACGAAGCCGATCCAAGTGGACTGTAAGCCGGGTTCTGTCCCGATCCGGCGTTGCCGCCGATCCGGTGAA
>JAPKBZ010000182.1 GCA_028823175.1 Myxococcota bacterium | reverse complement strand
CGGAGACCGCCAAGCTCGAGATCTCGTACTGGTTCAACGCCAGCGAGATCCAGGCTCGGGTGGAAGCACTGCCCTAGGGCGGCTTGCTTGCTAGGGCGGCTTGATAGGGCGGCTTGATACCTACGCGTAGCCCCGGGCCATCAGGAAGAGGGTGGCGAGGTAGCCGGCGGTGAGCCAGAGCGAGTGGTTGCGCAGTGCGCGGGGCATGTTTTCTCCTGAGGAAGGCTTGGGGGAATCGCGTCCGAGGAAAGGGAGGCTTCCCCGTCCCCTCTCTCTATCGGTTCCCCGCCCGAGAATCTGTATGGGCGAAACCCGTCAATTGCCCTTGAAATTGGGGGAACGGCGCTCCCGCGCGGCCTGGATCCCCTCGAGCGCGTCCCGGCTCTCGAAACAGATCGCCTGCTCGCTGGCCTCGAAGGTCAGTTGATCTTCGATGGAGGCGTCCCCGGTCCGGGCCAGGGCCCGCTTGACCCCGCGCACGGCCAGGGGCGCACAAGCCGCGATTTCGCGGGCGATTTCCTCGCCCGCGGCCAGCACCTCGTCGGCGGGCAGGGCGCGGTTGGCGAGGCCGATGCGTGCGGCCTCCTCCCCTGAGAAGAGTCGGCTGGTGTAGAGGAGTTCGGCGGCGACGGCGGGGCCCACCAGGCGCGGCAGAGTCCAGGTGGCCGCCATGCCGGGGTGCAGGCCGAGCTTGGTGAAGTTCAGGCCCAGCTTCGCCTCGTTTGCCACCAAGCGGATATCGCAGCCCAGGGCGACGCAGAGCCCGGCGCCGATGGCGTGGCCGTTGATCGCCGCGATGGAGGGGCAGGGCAGGTCTCGGACCGAGAGAAAAAGCTTGTAAAAGCCCCGCATGGCGTCGCGGATCGGGAAGCGAGCGACTCCGGGACCGGCCTGGCCCTGTGCGGCCTGCTCATCGAGCATGCCGAGGTCTCCCCCGGCGGAAAAAGCGCTGCCGCTTCCTGTTAGGACCACGGCGCGGATCGAGGTGTCACCGGCCAGGGCGGCAATGCGCTCGGCAAACGCCTCCCCCATGGCGCGGGTCATGGCGTTGCGGCGTTCGGGGTCGTGGAAGCGGAGGGTCACGACGTCCGCCGTGCGTTGCTCGAGGATCATCTCGGGTTGGGTCGACATGGGCAGGGGCCTCCATTCCCCGGGGCACACGGGTCCCGGGGATCTGCGAATTGAAGGCCTGATATAGCGGACCTGGGTCAGCGGGGGACGCCGCGCCGGCAAGAAAGCGGCGGGGATTCAAAGAAAACGGGCGGAGTGGCTAGCCACTCCGCCCGTCGGCGTTCGAGGCCCGGAAACCGGGCTGGTTTCCGGTGCGTCAGTCCTGGGCCCGGCGCAGGAAGGCCGGGGTGTCGAGCTCATCGTCGAACGGGGATGAGAACTCGCCCTCTACGCTCTCGCCTGCCCCCTGGGCCTGGATCTGCTGCAGGCTGGTCAGGGGTTCGAGGTCGATGGCGGGCACGTTTCGCGCGCTCGTCACGTGCTGGATTTCGAGGGGTGTCGAGGCCAGGTCGGTGCTCGGCCGGTTCGGCGGCGTCTTGCGCCTGCGCTCGTCTTCGAGCCCCGTCGCGATGACGGTGACCCGCAGTTCGCCTTCGGGCACCTCGTCGTCGATGACGGCGCCGAAGATGATGTTGGCATCCTCGTGGGCCGATTCCTGGATCAGCATCGAGGCCTCGTTGACCTCAAAGAGCGTCATGTCGCTGCCGCCCGTGATGTTGATCAGTACGCCCCGGGCACCGTCGATGGAAACGTCTCCCAAGAGCGGGCTCGCGATGGCGAGCTGGGCGGCATCCTGGGCCCGATTGTCGCCGCGCCCGATGCCGGTGCCCATCATGGCCACGCCGGCTTCGTTCATGACTGTTCGGACGTCGGCGAAGTCCAGGTTGATCAGGCCGTGAACGGTGATCAGGTCCGAAATGCCCCGGACGGCGTTAAGGAGCACGTCGTCGGCGAGCTGGAAGGCGTCCTGGATCGCCGTCTGTTTGCCCGCGAGCGCGAGCAGGCGCTGGTTCGGGATCGTAATGAGCGTATCCACCACGTTGTGGAGCTGCTCGATACCACTCTCGCCGTGCTTCATCCGCACCTTGCCCTCGAAGGGGAAGGGCTTGGTGACCACGCCCACGGTCAGGGCGCCCACTTCTCGGGCCACCTCGGCCACGATGGGGGCTGCGCCGGTGCCCGTGCCGCCCCCCATGCCCGCGGTGACGAAGACCATGTCCGAGCCCTCGAGGATCTCGCGCAGGCGCTCGCGCGCCTCCAGGGCAGAGGCCCGCCCGCGGTCCGGGTTGGCCCCACATCCGAGGCCGCGCGTGACTTCCGCTCCGAGCTGCACCTTGATGGTGGCCAGGTTGTGCTCGAGTGCCTGGGCATCGGTATTGGCCGCGACGAACTCGACCCCGGACAGGCCCGATCGGACCATGGTGTTGAGCGCGTTGCCGCCCCCCCCACCGACGCCGATTACCCTGATCCGCGCCTTTTGTCCCGAAGAGCCTTCAAATTCGAGAAGCGGGTTGCCATCGTCAGGACCGATTTCGAGCAGATCGACCGATTCCGACTTTCTTCCGTTGTTTTGGACACGGCCGTTCTGACCGCGAGTATTTTTTCCGCGCGTACCCATCGTATTCACCCCCCAAGGTGTGCTCGCGTTAGGCAAGCGTTTTCAATGTAACACGATGCTTCAATTTTTTGTACTGCATCTCGCTATGGATCTGAGGATCTGACTGAAAACCCGATCTCTTCGGGGTCCTTGGTTTTCGGACTACGCGAACTCCGAGTAGAACCAATCCCGCATGCGCTGCTTGACGCGCCCAAAGATCGACTCGTCTCGGATGCGGAAGCGACTCTGGCTCTGGCCCCGGCTCTCCGAGAGTCCGAAGAGCACCAACCCGACGCCGGTGGCGTACATCGGACTTCGAACCACGTCCTGCAGACCCCCGATATGCGAGGGCAGGCCCAGACGAACCGGGGCTTCGAAGATTTCCTCGGCGAGTTCCTGGAGTCCGGCCAGGGCCGAGGCCCCCCCGGTGAGTACAACCCCGGAAGGAATTTTGTCCTCGAGACCCGAGCGCATGATTTCCTGATGGGCGAGGGTGAGCACTTCCTCGACCCGGGGTTCGATGATCTCGCAGAGAATCTTGCGCGAGACCTCGCGCGGGCGCCGGCCCCCGACGCTCGGCACCGTGATGACGTCGTCCCCGGGCAGGTAACGGGCCGCGGCGAGACCGAATTTCTTCTTGATCCGCTCAGCCTCGTCGAAGGGCGTCCTCAGGCCCACGGCGATGTCATTAGAGAGGTGATATCCACCCAGCCCCAGGACCGAGGTTTGCTTGATCGAGCCGTCGCCGAAGACCGCGATATCCGTGGTGCCTCCCCCAATATCCAGCATGCAGACCCCGAGATCGCGCTCGTCGGTCGAGAGCACCGCCTCCGCCGAGGCCAGGGGCTCGAGGACGATATCGATCACGTTGAGCCCGGCCTTGTTGCAGCACTTGACGATGTTCTGGGCGCTGGTGACCGCCGCCGTCACGATGTGGATCTTCGCCTCCAGGCGGACGCCACTCATGCCGAGGGGCTCCCGGATCCCGTCCTGTTCATCGATGATGAACTCCTG
>JAPKBZ010000181.1 GCA_028823175.1 Myxococcota bacterium | reverse complement strand
AATACCTGGAGGGCGAGGTCGACGAGGTCAAAGCGGCGGAAGCCATCGTGTCCACGGACGCCCGGTCATCGAAGCCGAACAACGCCACGCCGGGAACAGCGGTAGCCGCTGCGCTCGACGCACGCGTCGCGTTCATCGATGGCAAAGCCCACCCGTCTGCGTTTTGCAGCGACATGCTTTTGCTTCCCCCCAAATTGACCTAGCCGGATCACCCGGTTCCCGTCTTCTGACCCAGCAGCAAATTTCGCTGCCTTCCCAAGATCTCAGACGGGCCACACGCTTCGGCCCTTGCTCGCTCCGGCCCGGCCCATCGGCTTCGAACCACGCCTCGCGAACGGGATAGATGCAAGCGTATTTTTTTTGGACTCGAAAGGGGTGGGGGGCCTAAATCGGCTCCCCTCGGGACCGAATGGCCCCGGCCCGCATTAGACCCGCCCCTTTAAACACCGGGTGCCAAAGGCCCCGAACTGTCTCTAGGTACCCGATTAAAAAAATGATTCTGCCGTACCCAAAAAGAGAAATTCCCAACCGGAAAGGCGCGTCTATTTTTTGAATCCGATTAAAAAAAGTTTTCCATTCTGACATTTCGACAAGAAAGCGAGGGTAAAAAACCCCTCTTATTGGGAGCAGACACATCATCCTGGCGAGGGCAACCCAAAGAAATTCGGGCGGCCCGGGCTTTTTTCAAGGCCCGCCGGGCCCCGGGGCCCCGTCGGAAGCCGGCCAGAGCCCCTCGCGATCGAGGTACTCGAAAGTCCGAGGGCACAAGGCGGCCTCGGGAAGCGTCCGAATCGCGCTCAGAGAGCCCAAATCGGCGAATCGGTCGATGTCGAAGCTCGGCTCGAGGACAACGGGCCGAGCGCCCAAACCCTCGGCCTGGGCCAGAGTATCGGCGAGAACGCGCTCGGTGCTCATGGGGTGAGCGAAGAGCCCCGGCCAGGGGCGCGTCATCCCGATCAGCGAATACCCTCCGTCCCGATCGGGCGCGACGGCGATGTCGTGGCTGTCCAGCGCGGCGAGCGCCTCGGCAAGGCGCGCCTCGGGCAGGGCAGGGCTATCGCTGCCGCGCAGCAGCACGACACCCTGGCCCCGGGCCGCCTCGCTCTCAACCACCTGCTCCATCCTCTCGGAGAGCGAGACACCCACTTGGGGAATCACGCGATAGCCGGGCGGCGCCTGCCGGGCCCATTCACGGCATTCCGTACCCGGATCCAGCGCCACCACGGGCTCGAGGCCCAGCCCTCGGGCGAAGCGTTCGGTCGCCTTGAGGATGTCCTCGAGCATCGCCGCGTAGAAGTGGGCGGCTTGCTCGGGCATAAAGGGAGGGCAGAGGCGCGTCTTGACCCGCCCCGCTTCGGGCACCTTCGCAAAGACGACGATCGAGCCCCTGGGCCCCGCCCCGCTCATCGCTCGGCCGCGTCCCCCGAGGCCATGGGCGCCGGAGCCGTGTCCGCTGGAGCAATGGGCCCGTAGAGCGCCTCGGCGCGTTCTCCCTGAGCCTGGCTCCAGGCTTCGAAATTCAGCTGAACCGCGTCGTATTCCTGCTCGGTGTCCACGTCGATGGCGCAGCCCCCCGCCTCGGTGGCGAGGAAGCGAAAGCGGGCGTCGAGCAGCCGGCTGATCACCTCCTCGTTTCTTTGCAAGGTCACCCAATCCCGCAGCCGATCGGCCAGGGCACGGAATTTCCAGCGATCGGCGAGGCCCGCCAAGTGCATCGCCACATAGAGGGAGACGATGAGCGGGCCCCCTGCCCGGGAGAAGAAGACCTTCCACGCCAGAGCGCCCATATGCCAGAACTGACGCTGGTGGCGGTGCTCGTACATGTCGTTGATGCGCTCGCGGTTCGCGATGCGCCCGGGGCGAGCGAAATGCAGGTTATTCTGGCGCACGCGCCCGTCGCGCAGGTTGAAATAGGCGACCTCGATCCCCGTGCCCCCCGAAGCGGAGGGCAGGAAGCCCTCGAGGGCTCGCTCGTGGACATAGCCGAAGGCGTAATCGCAATCGGGCCGCTCGAGTCCCGAGCGCACGAAAGCCGAAATCTCTTGGGCCGTGGCAAAGGGCAGATCTCCCGAGACATAGAGAACCTGCTGATCGAGTTCGCTCGGACCGGGATCCCGGCCCTTTGCGGGGTCCCGGGAGATGACCCGCCGATACGTCTCCCAGGCGTTCTCGAGCAAATTCCTGCCCTGGGCGACCAGGTGCAGCGGCTTGCGAAGGCCTCGGCGAAAGACCTCATCCGAGAACACATCCTCGAGTCTTTCGAGGTTCCCCACCACCCAGACCTCGGAGACCTCGGGGACCTTCTGGAGGGTCGCCACCAGGCGGGCCACGATGGGCTGGCCCGCCACGGGCAGGAAGACCTTACTCTCGCCGTAGACGGCCTTCGCGGCGCGGGTATCGCCCGCGGTCACCACGGCGGGTACTCCGGTCGCGGACGCAACCGGGATTCGAGGGGAGGCGCCGGTCATCGGGCGCTCCGCCCAGGCAAGAACACGCCGAGCGGAGCGGGTGCCACCCCCGCCCACCGCCCCTGTGCCCAGCACCGGTTTCGCGTGAAAATGATTCTTCTGACCCGCATTGGCTGCCTTCTGGCCCTCGGCCTCATCCCGGTTTCGATAGGCCCCCGCCCTCCGCGGGAAATGCCGGGCCCCTCGTCTCGGCCGGCCGCCTGGGGACCCGAGAGCACCATAGCAAGGGAAAAGCTGACCCCCAGTAGCGCGCCAGCCCCCCCAACGGGGAATCGAGTACCCTCGCGCTCTTCCCGCAATCCCGAGACGCCCCGGAGCCCCTGTCCATTGGCGCGTAGCCAGCGACGCCCAGCCCGCCTCGGCCTGCTCGACTTCCTAGCCTTCACCGGCCTTTGGCCCGCGGCCGTCGCAGCGGCCCTGGTGAGCGCCAGCGCCCTCGCCATGCCCGGCGCTGAGGAGGCGACAACGACGCTACTCGCCATCGTCGCGCTCTCGGTGGCGGGCACGCTCGTCGTCTACAACGTCGACCGCTTGAGGGATCTCGGGGAAGACCGGCTCACCGCCCCGGCGCGCTCGGCCTTTGTCACCCGCCACCGAGGCGCACTCCAAACCCTGACCGGGTTGAGCGCGGTCGCCGCCATCGCCCCCGCCCTAGCGCTCCCTCTCCGAGCCTGGGGGGTGTGCGCCCTGGCCGGGGCTCTCGGATTTTTTCACCGGCGCCTAAAGAAGGCGCATCCCAGCCTCGCCGTCTTCTATATCACCCTGGCCTGGACCGCGGTGGTCGTCGGGCTTCCCGCGATGTGTTTTGCCTTCGACTCCGGCGACCTTTTGCGAGCGGCGGTGGCGGCCGGGGCCCTGGGCCCCGCCATCGCTGCAAACCTCATGGCCTCGGAATTGCGCGGGCACCCGCCGGACGCCGAGTCTCGCAGGCGGCTGAGGGGGGCCGGGGCCATCGCACTTCTCGGCGGATTGGCGCCCCTCGCCCATCCGCCCTCGTGGCCGCTGATCCTGCCCGCCCTCTTCACCTGGGCGAGCGTGGTCGGCTTTCGGAACAGCGAACGCTACGGATTACTCGTTCTCGACGGAGCGCTCCTGCTCGGCGCTTTGGCGGCTTCGGCCGGGTTGCTAGCGACACGCTGACCCCGCCGGGGCTGAGCGCCGGGGGCGGGG
>JAPKBZ010000180.1 GCA_028823175.1 Myxococcota bacterium | reverse complement strand
CTAGGGCAAAACGATCAAGACAGTACGCGAGACGCCGGTGGACCTAGCGTTGATAAACCGCGGGCCGCTTGAGCGACGCCCCGATTCGCCCTTTCGGACTCAGAACGCCCGACAACAATCATCAGCCAACCCGACCCGACCGAGAGCGAAGCCGCCCAACGCCCACCCCGATCAGCAGCACGGGCCAGATCATTTGCAGCCAACCCGAGAGGCTCGGCACGTTCACGGGCATCACCAGAAGCTGTGCGAGATTGACCACCCCGCGGCTATGGGGTGCAGAGCTGGCCCAATGGAAATCTACGGCTTGGCTGCCCTGCCCCTCGCGCTGAAGCGATTCGCCAAGAACAGAGGAAGAGCTTTCGGCCACGGCGATCGGAACAGACATCAGGCCCGCCGCAGCCCCATCGACGGCCAGTAGGGATCCCTCATAGCTCAGGAATTCCACGATCGTGCCGGTCGGAGAGACCAGGGCCAAGCCATCGGGGGAGCCGTTCTGCATGCCTTGCATCGCAAAGAAGAGAAAACCGAAGCCGCTGCCATCGTCGACTAACACACCGTTCAGTGTCATGTCACTATAAAGCGTCCCACCATTTCCGTTATAGGCGAGGAGTCGCCAGCCCGAGAGATCCGTCCCGGCCCGACCGGCAATTTCGAAGCCCTCGTCGGCGTCGGCGCCCGAATTATCGTAATGGATTTCGTTGATCCAGGGCGGCGCAACCACGAAGGGGGCGGAAATTTCGGAACTCGGGGGTGACTCATTTCCGTCGAAATCGATGGCCGTCACCACGTAATAGGAGATGAAGACCGACTGGGCGGAGGCGTCGAGATATTCACTGCTGGCCACGAGTCCGGGGCTCAGATCGAGATAGGGACCGCCCGGAAAAAACGACCGCTTAACCAGATAGCCGTCGAGGTCGGCTTCGAAGTTGTCGTTCCAATCGAGATCGATGCCGCCCGGAATGCGAAGGGCCTGAAGTCCGCTGGGCGGCGCCGGAATCGCAGCCGTAGCGCATTGGTCTGCATAGAGGCAGCCGGCCCATTCGGGATGATCGATGAAGGGATTGCGATTGCCCTGATAGCCTTCGATGACATCATTGCGATTGCGCTCCCAGGCATCCACGGGATCTTCGAGATGCCATTGCAGCAAAACCGAGAGCATTCCCATATAGCTGACGGCAGCATTCGTCCCGGAAACGGCGACGAGGCTCGCGTCGTCGGTCAGGATCAGATCCGGCTCGTCGGCAAGCGATACACCATGCAGGCCGCCTTCATAACGCACGTCGAGATAGAAAAGCGCCCGAGCCACATCGCCGCGTCGACCAAGCCAGGCTTCCCAAATGCCCGTCGTCGTCCAATTCGACCAACCCGGATAAGTGCCGGCTCCTCCGCCAACGCCACCATTGGCCAGAGTCGTTCGCTCCGAGCAACCCAGATCACAATAATCGTAGAGTTTATTGCTACGCGAACTGTTATAGCCCTCGTCGGAAAGAAAGAGATGATGGCAATCCGTATAGGGATAGTTCTGACTGCCGTCGTTGGGGAAACCGTAGGATTTGGGCCAGCTATGTTCGCGGTTATAGCCGCCACCTCCGCCGCCGAATTTGGGCAGGCTGGCATTTCCGTAGACATCGAGGATCGACGTAAAATCCATGGGATTGGAATCGGCTTCTTCGAGGATGTCCCAGGTATCGGTCGCGCTCGAGGTATAGGGGAAGCGCTGGTGGTCATCGATGACTTCATGGAGCGTCGCACGCAGAGTCGCGGCGTTGGCGGAATTAACCAAATCGTAATAATTCGCCGTTGGCGCGGCGTGCGCGAGCGAAGCCATCGCACAGATTGCCCATCCCAGCAGCCAAGCGCAGCGGGCGGTCCTGAGGGTTTGTTCGGTTCCGGTCAGACAGAGACGACTCGGGATTGGGCAAGAAGGAGAGAACCTGCGTACCGTTGCGAAAAAAACACCCGAAAGGGTCCTCTGGCGCGTCATCTTGTTGTGCGGACGTAGAATCCGCCCTCTGCCGTGTCAGCATTGTGGAGCGTCCCGACATGGGCGGGATCGAGCGTCACCTCGATACCCTGGAGCCCATTGCGGGCGCAGGACATCACCGTGACCCAGGTTTGGCTTGCGGGCAGTTCCGCAAAAGGAAGGCAAGGGAACGGGCGAGATCATGAAGATCAGCAATACGAACAGTGTGGTGCAACGGACGCGCACCACAGTTTGAATCGACTTTATGTTCACCTCGCATGAGGACAACAGTATACACGCCACGTGTGATCGCGTTTGGCGCGAAAGTGACACTCATTCAAAAGCGCGAGAATGATGGAAATGCGGGGAATCTGCCCCCTGCCTTAAGGCCTCTGACACCAATGCGAGTAAGCGCCCACGTCCATCCTGCCCCCTGGGAAGGAGCGGACGATCAGTATCCCTGCGCGACTGGAGCGAGATTGGACGGCTGCGTTCGCCGTTTCGATGGTGCTTGTTCCGGCTGGGGCGGCAGTTTCGGTTGAGTGAGCGGTTACATCAGACGGCAACGGGTGGGTACGAAGGGATCGATACCCTCGCCTTCAATCGAAAATGAGGACGACGTAGGCGAAGAACAGCAGCAAATGCACCGCTCCCTGCATCGTATTGGTTCGACCGCTGCCGAAATTCACCATGCTGACCGCGAGCGTCACCACGAGCAGGATCAGTTCCACATCCTCCAGGCCGAGTTCGACTGTCTTTCCGGTGGCCAGCCCGATCATGAGTACCGCGGGGACGGTTAGGCTGATCGTCGCCAGCGCGGAACCCAGCGCGATGTTCACGGTTCGTTGGAGCTGGTTGGCCAATGCAGCCTTCACCGCCGCCATGGCCTCCGGCGAAAGGACGAGGATGGCCACGAGGAAGCCGCTCAGCGCCGTCGGCGTCCCCAACACCTCGCTTCCATGATCGACGACCTTGGCCATGTTCTTTGAAAGCAGCACGATCGGGAGCATCGTAAGCACGAGCATCACCCCGTGATATCCGCCCGCGAATACTTCCAGCTCACCGTGGCCGTCATCATCGTCGTCTTCGCCATCTTCGCGAACTGGCTGCCTGAAATACTGGCTGTGCCGGGCGGATTGAAGCGCGAGGAAGATCCCATAGAGACCGACGGACATCGTAATCAGGAATACGGCGAATAGCGGCGACGCAGAGGAATCCGGCGTCGAGGCTGTGAACCTCGGCATCACGATGCCCATGGCCGCAAGTGGAATGATGACGCCGAGGTAGGCCGATGCACCGCGCAGGTTGTACTCCTGCTCGTGATGTTTGAGACCGCCCAGCAGCAGCGTGAGCCCCAGCATCCCGTTGAGCACGATCATGAGCACTGCGAACATCGTGTCACGGGCCAGTGTCGGATTCTCCGCCCCGGTCAGCATGACCGCGGAGATCATCACCACCTCGATGCTGATCACGGCCAACGTGAGAATCAGCGTCCCGTAGGGCTCACCGAGACGGACCGCGAGTGAGTCTGCATGCCGAACCACCGCAAACGACGACCAGAGCATGACCGCGAAGAGCCATGCGAACATGAAGACCGACCACGGTGTGTTGGTCAGATCTCCGAGCCAGGATCCGCCGAAGGTGAAGAACAGCCCCGCCGAAACGATGCCGACCAAGAAGGCTCGTTCCCGTCG
>JAPKBZ010000179.1 GCA_028823175.1 Myxococcota bacterium | reverse complement strand
CGATGCGCTCTTTACTTGGAAACGCTGGGTCCACACGGCGAACACCGCATTGACCTTGGAGGCGTCAGGCACAGGCACTGGAGGGACATTTTCCACAACACAGACGATGCACGCCAACGTCTTGGAACTCTATGAATTCGAGCGGGTTTATTCTGTGCCTGCAGGAGACCCCTGGCCGATTTTTGTTGCGTTGCTTTCGATTGGATTATTCATGATCAAAAGCAAATCAAAATCACGAACTGCCGGTACCCTCTGAATATTCGAAACACTGTGTGAGCAAAGCCGCCCACGCATAGGATCAACAAGCCCCCCTTTTCGCTCAAAGTGCTGATCGAGGCGGGATGTCAAATCAGGGTCCGGGGAGAGGTCAGCTCAGCGACGGGACCTCGGCATCGGCGATGTTGCCGGCCCGGACACGCAGCCACTCCCCGACTCACGCGTCGAACCTACTCCGCGGGTTCTCCGAGACGCAGCTTCAAGTGCCTACCCTCGGACGTTTCGACGCTGGCGGGAATCTCGGGGACTGTGTCGCTTCGTCCGTTCAGGTTGTCGTCGGTCTCGTGGCTCTCGACGTTGCAATCGATGTTGGGTCGATGTTGGGTCGATGGCATCGAATGAGCTCGGCGTCGGGCTGGAAGGCGAGGCCTTGCCTCCAGACCCGCAACCCAACCTCTGCGAACAAGAAGCTCAGGGCAACGAAAATGAAATCGCGATGGCGGCAAACCGGGCAGTTCTGCTCGAGTGGGTTCACTCATTTTGGTACCCGGTGTATCGATTGCGCAACCGACCGGTGGCGCCTTAGTCAATGTATCCGAGGGCGCGCAGGTTTTGCTCGACTTCGTCGTCGAGAGACTCCGTGTCGACCGCCTCTTCACCACGCGTGAGCTTGGCGTCATGCTTTCGACGCATCCAACGTCGCATTTGATCGAGAGTTGAGACCACAATGGGATGAGCGTCGGCAATGTCGTTCCTCTCTGCCGGGTCGAGCGCGAGATCGTACAGGCTCATTTTCTCGCGCTCGGAGCCGGGAGGGATGCGGATGAGTTTCCAGTTGCGGTAGGTGACCGCGGTCGCGCGAGGCGTAGACGTGCCTTTTGGGGAGTTCGCCTGGGCCGCACTGAAATGCTGTCGCTCTGTGGCGATCCCCGCCGCGTCGGCGAATAGATAGGGGATGATGCTCGAACCTTCGGCTGCGTCGGGTGTGTCGATCCCCAGGAGGTCGAGGATCGATGGCGTTACGTCGGCGAGATCCATCGGCACTCGCGTTGCCAGGTCCGCCGGCAGGACTCCGGGCAATCGCATCATCAGTGGCACTTGTAACAGCTCTTCGTACACGGTGTGGCCGTGCCCCACGGAACCGTGGTCCCAGAATTCTTCACCGTGATCCGAGGTGAAGACCACCAGCGTCTTCCGGTTCAGCGAGTCTTGTTTGAGGTGATCGAGCAAGGCCCCCACGTAGCGGTCCATGTAGCTCACCTCGCCGCTGTAGAGGCCGTTGAGTTTTGCAATCATTTCGGGGCTTGCGGAATCGGGAGCGAAGCGAAGCCTGGCGATACTGAAAAGGTCCGACTTCACTTCGCCCTTGTAGTCCTGGGTGTACATCCCGTCGTAGGGCGGCGGGGGCCCGTACGGTGCGTGTGGATCGCGTTCGTGCAGATAGACAAAGAAGGGCTTGTCCCCGGCTCGCTCGGCGGCGGGCGCGATGTACTTGTTCCAGACATCGTCCGCGTTGGCGACAGGATCGTGGTAGCGCCGCGGACCCGAAGCGTCGTCGTATTCGAAGTGATCGAAGACCCGCGTAAAGCCCCGGTTGAAACCGAAGTGCGATGACACCTGGGCGGTATTCGCGATGAGGATGGTTTCGTACCCTTGCTTCCTCAAGATCGCAGGCAGATATGGGAGGTGAAGCGGAAGTCCGCTCGCCAATGACACGATCCCGTGGTTGATCGAACGCTGCGAGGTGAGCAACGCGGCAACCGCCGGTCGCGTCCACGAAGAAGTCGATCGCGCCGACAAAAAGGTTACGCCCTGCCGTCCAAGCTGTTCGAGTCGCGGCGTCAAAACCGATTTTGCGCCGTAGGGCTGAAGGTGATCGGCGCGAAGCGAATCGAGCAACACGATGATGACGTTGTAGCGATCCCGCTTGAACTCCGGGGCCGGGGGGGAAGACGGGCCCATGCCCTCGATTCGCAAATCCTCCCAGCTCACCAGCACGCTGCCCGGGCCTTCACACCGAACGGCAACTTCGACTCGCATCATGTCGCCCCAGGAAGCACCGAGCGCTTCGCTGAACGAAATGGCCTTCGTGTCGACATCCAACTCTTGCAAGTAGACCACTCGCGCTTCAGCCTGACCGTCGCTCACTCGAACTGAAACACTGGCGCCTGGTTTCCCTTTGACGACCGAGCCTGCGCCCACCAGCTGCGCACCCTCCGGCAGCGCAAAGTAATAAGCGAGTGAGCTGTTACAGGCCTGTAGGAGCTGACGTCCAATCGCGCGCGTGGGCCTTGCGTGGTGCTGGCTCGGGCCGCGGCGTTCCGAAACCGGGTAGTGATCGGCCAACGAGATGCTCACGGGTTCAGTGTAACTGGGGGCTTGGGGGCTGCATCCGGCAAGCACGACGAGGCCAATCAACAATACGGCGAGTCTCAACCATGGGACGACAGACAAAGTTCGGCGGTCGCTGATTTCGCATTGCAGACGCGTGATGATCATGTCGTGGCAGGGTTCCGCGGGTGGTGTGAGGTGAACTGGGCTCGTGGATGCAGAGTCTAAGGAACCTGCATGCTTATTTCACAATTCGGACACGCAGCCACTCCCCGACTCACGCGTCGAACCTACTCCGCGGGCTCTCTAAAACGCACCTGCAGAGTAGCCCCGGGGCAGTCACCCACCCCGAGCCCTCGCCCGATCCGGACAAAGACATTTCCACCATCCGGCTCCTTCGTTGATGCGGCTGGTGGCTACAAACCCCGGATCTTGACTGTGATCCGAGGCTTGGGGAGCGGGAAGTCGCGAAGCACGCCCGCGAACCGCTCCCAGTTGAGACGTTTGCGTTAACTACGACAACAGAGCCACTTGTACCCGATACGCTTCGCCTGTTCGGTGACCCGCAGCAGAATTTTAAAGTTGCCGCTCACACCGAAGTCGTTGAAGTCAAAGCTCGCCGGACCTTCCCCAACGTTGTGCCCTGCCCCGCAGCCGTGGCTTCACCTCTTAATCAAACCAGAGATCGAGTATATAATATAAATAAACATTTCCCAAAAACGGGGACAGAACTGCCACCTGGGCAGTGCCGGACTCCGATGTGGATACTTCCACACCATCCAGCACTCCCGAGGAAAGACAAGGACCTCCCAGCTTACGGAGCCATCCTCTTCGTACGTGCCGAGGTGCAACACTTCGACGGATTCGAACTCGCCGAGCCCACTTCTCGACGAGAAGCTCACAGGTGAGATCGACATCGTCTTCACAAAAAACAGAATGCTCGACATCCGGAATGAATATACTCTTCGAAGCCAAGTCCCCACGGCCCCTACCCTCGTGTGCCTAGGCTTCGCCCATCTCGTTATCGAGACCGTCGCAAGACTCACTGGGGACGCCAGCGGGGATCGCACAGCTGGTTACGGGCCAGCCGATCAACACGAATCCAGGTCAACGGCCGTCGCAGCCTCGCGC
>JAPKBZ010000074.1 GCA_028823175.1 Myxococcota bacterium | reverse complement strand
CGATGGGCCACCCGTTGTCCCGCCCGCAATCACCGCGCTCCCCAATGCCAAGGACGAGGGAATCTGGGCCTACGAGTTGGGCTCGAAGAATCGCTTCCTGGACAACACGGTCCAGGTCAATCTGACTGCCTTTCTCTATCAATACGACAATCTTCAGGTTTCTTCCCAATTCGACAACACCGGCTATATCCAGAACGCAGCCCGGGCCCAGGTGCGCGGCATCGAGTTCGAAGGGATTTGGGAACCCATCGAGAACCTCAACCTGAGCATGGTCTACGGCTACCTCAACGCAAAATACCTCGACTATGTCGGGTTCAATTTTGCCACTGGGGAAATCGAAGACTTCTCGGGGAACCAAATGGTTCGGGCTCCCAAGCATACAGCCACCCTGGCCGCTGAATATTTCTGGGATCTCGGGGAGAACGGCAGCATCATCCCGCGAGTCCAGTACTTAGTCTCCGATTCGATCTACTTCAACGCGGCGAATAGCCCGGACAGCCTCGAGCCCTCGTACGGTACGCTTCAGCTTCGCGCTCGCTGGGAGTCCGAAGAAAACGACCTCTTCCTGGAAACCTTCGTCGAAAACGTGACCGACGAGGATGTTCGGTCGACCCGGTCCGTGGGGAGTGGTCTGCTGGGCCGCCCCATCACCGTGGCCTATCAACCTCCGCGCACCTGGGGTGTTCGGATCGGCGCAAGCTACTAAGGAAGAGAACGGGTGGACGTCATTCGTTGCGAAGTGTGTGGCGCCACCCAGTCGCTTCCCTCTCTGGAGCCTCGCCGGCGGGCTTTCTGTTACCGATGCAAATCCGAGGTCGCTCGCGGGGCCACCCTATCCCTCGATGCCCCCCTGGCCCTCTGCCTCGCCGCACTGATCTTCTGGGTGCTGGCCAACAGCATCCCCTTCATCACCCTCCAGTATGGGGGAATTACTCAAACCAACCGAGTCTTTACCGGTGTCTCGGCGCTCTGGATGGATCGTCAATTCTTCCTCAGCGTGCTCGTGGGAATGACGAGCATCGCTATTCCCGGGCTGCAGCTCACCCTGGCCTGCGGGCTGATGCTCGCTCTCAAGCAAGGAATTTCAGGGGATAAATTGCGCCCTCTCTCCCGGTTCCTCGCTTTTATCGCTCCCGGCTCCATGCCCGGGGTCTATCTCGTCGGCGCCTTCGTGGCGGCGGTCAAGCTCAGCCAACTCGCCACCCTCACTCCCGGCCCGGGGCTCTATTGTTTTGGTGCCTTTGCGCTCTTCTGGGTCCTTGGCCTGGGCTCGCTCGATCTCGAGGCTGCGATCAAAGATTTTCGACCCCGGCGGTCAGTACGATGAAGCGAGTCATCTGCCCCCAATGCGGCGATGCCTGTGGGGCCCCGGAAGAGGCCCGAAAACAACTCCTTTGCCCGGGTTGCAAAGCACCATTGACCGAGAACTCCCCACCGCAGGACTCCACAAGCCGGGTCTGGGCCCTGCTGATTGCCGCCGCGATCCTCTACGTTCCGGCCAACCTGCTCCCCATCTTTGACATGGAGCTTGTCGGCCGCCCGAGCAGCGACACGATTCTCGGGGGGATCGCCGCCCTCTTTGCCTCGGGAATGTGGTTCGTGGGGGGGATCGTTTTCCTGGCGAGTATCGTGATCCCATTGCTGAAGATCCTGGGCCTCAGTTTTCTGCTGATCAGCACATCCCGGCTTGGCGGCGTGGAGGCCAGGCTTGCGTCGACGCGCCTTTACCGGGCGATTGAATCCATCGGGCCCTGGTCGATGATCGATGTTTTCGTCGTCTCTCTCACTATTTCATTAGTTCAGTTCGGAAGGCTCGCCAGTTTTTCGGCCGGCCCCGGGGCGGCGTGCTTCGCGGTGGTGGTCGTCCTCACGATAATGGCAGCCCGAAGCTTTGACCCCCATACTCTATGGGCGATCCCCGAGGAGAAACGATGAGCAAACCCACCGGCGGCGTTCCCCAAGAAGAACTTCCAGAGGCTGTCGTTGCTGGCCGCCACGGTTTCCAGATAGTTTGGCTCGTCCCGATCATCGCCGCCCTAGTGGCGCTGGCCCTGCTTTACGTCACTTTCGAGCGCCAGGGGAAGAGCATCGAGGTCACCTTCGCCGATGCCAGTGGGGTCGACGCGGGCAAGACAACTATTCGCTATAGGGACGTGGTCATTGGTACCGTCGAGGAGGTTCGCCTCAGCAAAGACTTCAGCCATATCATCGTCAAGGCGCAGATCGATGAGAACGGCGAACGCCTCCTCGTCGGGGGGACGAGTTTCTGGATCGAGCGCCCGCGCATCGGGCCCAAGGGCATTTCGGGGCTGACCACGATCGTCTCCGGCGCTTATATCGCCGTCGATCCCGGAAAATTGGGCGGTTCTTTGAAGCGTAATTTCCAAGGCCTTGCGGATCCGCCCGATCTTCTGAAAAACGACAAGGGGCTTCACCTCGGCCTCACCAGCGTGGCGGGCACCCTGGGCCTTAGCCAGGGGAGCCCGCTGATTCACAAGGGGATCCGGGTGGGCCAAGTGACAAGCCTCAAGCTCGGAAAGCCGAATACCGGGGCCACGATCCAGATCTCCGTCAAGCCCGCCTACGCGGATCGCATCCACAGCCATACGCGTTTCTGGAACTCGAGCGGAGTCGATATCAATGCAGGTCTCCAAGGAATCAATGTCGACATCGCTTCCATCTCCACCATACTGACGGGGGCTATCAGTTTCGACACCCTCGGAGAAGTCGGCGAGCCTGCGGCGCCCGGCGATCAATTCACACTTTTCAAGGACAAAAAGGATGCCAACCACCAATACCGCGAGAGCCGGGGCCTACACATCCTTCTACGAACCCCGCGCCTCGAGTCGGTCGCTGACGGGGACTCTATCCTCTACCGGGGGGCGAGCGTCGGCCGGGTCCTCTCACACTATCTCGATGAAAATGGGCGAGATGTCCTGCTTCGCGTTCAGATCGATTCTCGCTATGCGACCCTCGTGCGGGAAAACAGCGTCTTCTGGAATGCCAGCGGCATTCACTCGGACCTGGGCTTCACTGGCCTTCACGTCCAGGTTTCGTCCCTCGAAGCTCTGATCAAGGGCGCCGTCGCCTTCGCGACCCCGGATAAGCCGGGAAAGGCTGCCGAAACCGGAGCGCTCTTCGACCTCGCCAATGAGAGCAAGGGGCGGTGGCTCAAGTGGAGCCCGCTGATTTCGCTTCCTCCGAGCGAGCGCGCCGCGCCCTGATCCGCCCATCCCGAAACCACCGCGAAACCACCGCGACGCCACCGCGAAAAGCTCAGAGTCAGGCTCTCAACCCAAGCGGATCGGGAGCTTCTCCAGGCGTCGAACGAAGATGCTCCGAGCGTGAACCGGAGGGGAAGCCGGGTCCAGGGAGAACTGGCGCGTCGCCTTTAGGACCTCTTCTAGCATCACTCGGGCCTCGAACCGCGCGACCTGCTCGCCGAGGCAGAAATGTCCTCCCCGGCCAAAGCTCAGGTGGTGTTTCGGGTATTTCCTGTCCAACCGGATTTGATCCGGGTCCTTAAAAATACTGGGGTCGCGATTCGCCGCGGCCCAGAGCAACATCAACCGATCCCCGGCCTCGAGGGAATAGCCCATGAGTTCGCACTCCCGGCGCACAACGCGGTAGTGAAATTTGAAGGGGGGCTCGAGGCGGAGAGCTTCTTCGACAAAGCGCGGCACCAGACCCACATTCTCCCTCAGGCGCTCGCAGAGCTCCGGGTCTGCAGCCATCAGCCTCATGGATGAGCCAATCAGCGAGGTGGTCGATTCTCCCCCGGCTCCGAAGAGAACGAGGGCGATGCCCGTCGCCTCGGAGCGCGTCACCCGCCCCGCCTTGACCCCGGCAGCCAAGCCGCTCAGCAGGTCATCTCGCGAAGGCGATCGCGCAGCGACCTCGAGGTGGTCAGCCAAATATTCCGCCATCGCACCCGTGTCGCGAGCGAGTTTCTCCAATTTTTCGGCCGAAATATCGCCGGCCAGAATCTCGCCCCCAACCAAGGCCCACGCCCGGTGGCGCTCAACATCGCCCGGGGGCAAGCCGAGCAGGTGACCCACTACCCGGGCAGGCAGAATCTCGGCAACGGGAGCAAAATCGGCTGCGTCCGAACTCAACCCATCGCGCACCGCCTCCCGGGCCCAATCGCGCATCATGGGCTCGAGAGCGGCCATTCGCCGGGCGGACATCCCGGGCTTGAGCAAGCGCCTGTGAACGGCGTGCCGGGGCTCGTCTGCTGTAGCGATCACCTGGGTGCCCTCGCCCGCTGGAATCTCAAAGACCCCGACCTGGCCTTGCTCGCCCCGCACCACCACGCCTGTCAGGTTGGCGGAGAAATCCTCTTCGCGGTCAAGGACCTCAAGGATCCCCCCCCAATCCGCGACCAGATGAACGCCCGTTTCCCCCAGGCGCGAAACCGGGCCCGCCTCTCGGACTCGCTTGAAAAAAGGATGGGGGTCCTCGATGGTCGACGCCTCGAGGAGCTCGGCGGGCCGACCCGGCGCTGATGGGGCGCGTATCATTCGGAATCCAATCCCGTCATTGCTGCTTCGGGGGACGCTCTTCGCCGAAAACTTCGGGTGAGCCGCCCGCCCGCTTCCATGCCGAATTTTCGGCTCAGAATTGATACTCTTGCAGGGTATCAAAAAAGGGGGCATCTCTCCCCGACCCCACCCGGGCCAATAAGGCGCCTCCCATGAAAGACCAGAGACGAAAGACCGGAGATGAAAAACCAGAGATGAAAGACCAGACTGAGTGGGTCGGACACCGCACGGTGACCGAAGAAGCCGTCGCCACTTTCGCGTCCCTCACCGGCGACTTCTCCCGTATCCACGTCGATCAACGCTTCGGCGCCGCCTCGCCCCTCGGCACGGGCTTTGCGCACGGCCTTCTTTCGGCGAGCTGGGCCCTAGGCTCTATGACTCGGTGTGCCGGAGAACTCATCGGCTGCGCTGACCCGGACAGCTACGTCTCAGATTTCGCGATTCGATTTCAATCACCCGTGCTCTTCGGCGACACGCTCTCCGTCGCCTGCCAAGAAGTCCGAGTTTCTGATTTGCCAAAAAACGGGGGGACGAGACAGGTAGAATTTTCCCTGGCGAATCAGCGCGACACGATCAGTGCCACGGGACGCCTTGGCATTCGGAAGCGCGCGGTCGGGCACACCCCGAACCCATGGGAGGCCAATCCGGCCAAACCCTGGCCCATCGAAAAGTCCGCCCTGCCCGCCCCCTCACGCGCCCTTGGGGCAGAGGAAATAGTCGAGCTGGGTCCTCGGGGCTCGCTCCCGATTCGATCGATCACGGAAACGGATATCGTCAATTTCGCCAATTTCAGCGGCGATCCGAACCCTCTTTCTCTTGACGCTGAGTTTTCAAAAAAGGCAATCTTCGGTTCCCTCACGGCCTCCCCGATGCTCTCTTTTTCTCTCGGCTTTGCCGTCTGGTTGAGCGAATTAATGAAGCTCCCCATGGCGGGGAGTCCTTCGGAGGCCGGGCACCTCGGAGACCGCTGGCAAGTCATTGCGCCCGTATTCGTCGGGGATACCCTCGAACTGCGCTACCGCCCCCTAAATGCGCGCCGCACCCAAAGCCGGCCCCACCTTGCGGTTACGACTTTCGGCCTCCAAATTCTGAACCAGAGAGAAGAGGTCGTCCTGCAGGGTGAAGCCGATATGATGCTCCCCACCCTAGACGATCCGAGAGAATCTGAAGGCCGCTAGGTCAACCCCGAACGAGGTCCGCTTCGATGACGAGCAATACTGATCAGTCTTTTCGAGTAGCGATTATCGGCGCCGGCCCCGGCGGCCTCTGCATGGCTATCCACCTCAAGCAAGCAGGAATCGAGGACTTCGTAATCCTCGAGAAAAGCAGCGGTGTCGGAGGAACCTGGAACCACAACCGCTACCCCGGCTGTGCCTGCGATATACCAGCGCCCCTATATTCATATTCCTTCGAATTGAATCCCGAATGGTCTGGTCTCTATCCGCCCCAACCCGAGATCCTTGCCTACTTCGAACATTGCGCGAAAAAATATGAACTTCTCGAGCATTGCCGATTCGACGACTCCGTCCTTCGCGCAACATGGGACGATTCGGCAGAGCGCTGGACAACCGATCTCGAGTCTGGGAGATCGATCGATTCGCAATTCGTGATCAGTGCCCTCGGGATGTTCAATGAACTCAACTATCCCGAAATTCCTGGCCTCGATGATTTTCAGGGCGCTTGTTTTCATTCGGCGCGGTGGGATTGGAATTGCGATCTCACCCATAAAAAAGTGGCTGTCGTCGGAAGCGCTGCCAGTGCTGTGCAATTCGTTCCCGAGATCGCAAAAACCGCTGCATCGGTTGATCTCTTCCAGCGCACAGCCAACTGGGTTCTTCCCAAGGAAGATGCGCCTTTCCCCTCCGAGCAACTTGAATATTTCAAAAATAATCCGGATGCGCCGCGGGGAGCACGAGATGAAATTCACAACGTGACCGATGCCGGAGGAGCGGGAGCTTTCGAAGCCATCCGGGAAGAAATGGAAGCAGCCTGCCTCACCAATCTCGATCTGGTCGAGAGCCCTGAAACCCGAAAGAGACTTCTCCCCGACCATCCCTGGGGCTGCAAGCGGCCCCTGCTCTCAAATCATTATTACCCCGCCTTCAATCGACCGAACCTCGAACTCGTCACAGATCCCATCGGGAAAATTTCAGAGAATTCGGTGATCATGGTCGACGGCACAGAGCGAAGAGCCGACGTGCTCGTTCTCGCCACCGGATTCCAAACGACGCTCTTTCTTTCCGCCATCAAAGTTTCTGGGCGTAAGGGTCTGCGCCTCGAGGAAGCCTGGCGCGACGGAGCGCAGGCCTACAAGGGCGTGATGACCTCGGGGTTCCCGAATCTCTTCATGCTCTATGGCCCCAATACCAACGGAGATTCCATCATCACGACGATCGAGTATGAAGTCGAGTTCGCGGTCCGGCAGATACGCCGGCTCATCGAACAGGGTTCGGCGTCGATCGACGTACGCGCTGAAAGCATGACGGCCTACAACGAGACTCTCCAAGAGGCCATTCGAGCGATTGCTCCCTGGCAGTCCGATTGTGGCGACTATTATCGTTCGGCCAGCGGCCGGGTCGTCACCCAGTGGCCGCACCGTATGAGCGAACTCAAGCAGCAACTTGAAGCGGCCGACGAGGAATCCTACTTAGTTTCGGAATGACCTCGTGCGAATGCCGCCTAAAATCCTGCCTTTGGCCCAACTCTCGAGACCCGTGCGCACGTAAGCCGGCTGTGGCACGCTCATAGCATGGATCTCGTTCCCACAATTGATATCGGTCAACCCAGTACGGCAGACCTGAAGGCTGTTGATGCGGCCTGCGGCGATCACGGCTTTTTTCTGATTCGGGGCCATGGGCTCGATGCGATGATCGAGCGGAACTGGCAAGAAACTCGCCGCTTCTTCTCGGCTCCTTCTGAAATCAAGGAGGAAATACGCCGAACAGAGGAGAAGCCCCTGGGCTGGTTCGACCGAGAGCTCACCAAACGAAGCAGGGACTGCAAGGAAGTCTTCGACTATATGCATCCCGGAGGCTCGATCGGTGAGTTCCGAAATCGCTGGCCCAATGCTCTCCCGGGCTTCAAACAATTCCAGAACGAATATTTCGAAGCTTTCTCGGCGCTCGCAGAGAAAACCCTTCAGCTTGTCCACACCGCTCTCGGATCGGGGAGTGAGACCGCCAGCGCTTACCCCGGAAGCGCGACCACCAGCACGGTTCGTCTCAACTACTACCCTGTCGAAGACCCTGTTCCCCAATCCGAGCGAGGCACTCTTCCCGGCCTGGGCGCAACCGCCCTGGGGCACCACACGGATCCGGGCGTTTTGACTCTTCTCCTCCAGGACCAGACAGGGGGGTTGCAGACCCATTCACGCACTCATGGCTGGGTCGATATTCCTGCCATCGAGGGCACGATCGTCGTCAATCTCGCCGACTCGCTTCAGGTGTGGACGAACGATCGCTACCGCGCTTCGGTTCATCGAGTGGTCCCCATGACAAAAAAGGCCCGCTACAGCATTCCCTACTTCTACAACCCACCACTGGATGCCACCATCCAGCCTATTCCAGGGATCGGCGATTCCGCCCCCCATTACAGGCCATTTACCTGGAAGGAGTTCATTCAGGCTCGCATCGACGACAACTTTGCTGACCTGGACGTCGAGGATACCCAGGCCAGTCATTTTCGGATTGTCTGAGCAAAAACTCCAGGGCCGACCGAGCTCAGTCTCCAGGCGATCTATCGGAGTTACCCAGCTCGACACTTCGTGACCGAACGAGAAGCCGAGACAACCCAAGAGTCCCGTTTCCGCTCGTTCTTAGAGGAGCCAAGTCATGCCGCAATCCATGAATGAGCTCGGCTTCTACACCCTCGCCGGGCAACCCGAGAGCACTCGCGAATTGCTCGATGAGGTCAAAGCCGCCGAGGCCATGGGGATTGGTGCCTGCTTCATCTCCGAGCGCTTCAATATCAAGGAAGCCGCCGTACTTTCAGGCGCGGTGGGCGCTGTCTCCAGCGAAATCGGTATCGCCACCGCCGCCACCAACCACTCGACCCGGCATCCCATGGTGACCGCCGCATTCGCCATGAGCATGCACAGCCTGACTGGAGGGCGTTTTTCTCTGGGTCTGGGCAGGGGCATCGCGCCCATGTTCCGAGCCTACGGAATCGACCCGATCAAGACCGCCGAGATCGAGGACTTTGCCGCCTTGATGCGAAAGATCTGGAGGGGCGAACTCGTGGTCAGCCACGATGGGCCCGCCGGGAAATATCCCCTGCTGACCATGGGGCCCCAATACGCCTCGGAGATCCCTCTGACTTTTACGGCTTTCGGCCCCAACTCCCTGGCCCTAGGCGGCCGTGCTTTCGATGCTGTTGTGCTCCATACCTTTTTTAGCGATGAGACCACCGAACGCTGCGTCAAGGCCATCAAACGCGCCGCCGAAATAGCTGGCAGAGATCCACGGAGCGTTCGGGTTTGGTCCTGCTTCGCGACCATCGGCGACCATCTTCCCGAAGACATTCGGCTCAAGAAAACCGTGGGCCGCCTGGCAACCTACCTCCAAGGCTACGGGGATCTCATGGTCGAAACCAATGGCTGGGACAAGGCCGTACTCGATCGATTCAGAACCGACGAGTTCGTACAAAATTTTCGCGGAGGCTTGGACATGACGGCCACCCCCGCAGAGCTTGAACACGTGGCCACCCTCCTTCCCGACGAATGGTTGGCCTCTGCCGCCCAGGGAAGCGCCGCCCAATGCGTCGAGGCGATTCGCGGGCAATTTGATCTGGGATGCGACGGGGTCATCCTCCATGGAGCCAGCCCAAGCCAAC
Organism: Myxococcota bacterium; assembly: GCA_028823175.1. GTDB lineage: Bacteria > Myxococcota_A > UBA9160 > UBA9160 > UBA4427 > JAZXM01. The sequence goes on along the minus strand of JAPKBZ010000074.1, from coordinate 8,327 downwards.
TCGAGCCTATCCTCGACGAGTATCGCCGAACCCGGCCCGAGGGCGTCTTCGATCACCTGCCCCGGAATCCAGCCGCCCCACCGACCTGACCGAGGGAGGAGACGGCGATCGAATTTTATCCCCAGCGCCCCCCTGCCCTATCCGCTTCGAAGGGTTCGTCCACTCACGACGAGACCGGTGCTTCGGGCGCATAAGCGATGGGTGAAGTCCAGGCTCTTTCCTGAATCGTTTTGGGCAACCGGTCGGAGGTACACCCATCGAGTTCGCCCGGGTTGGGCACATCGAGACAAAGCCTCGCCGACCAGCGACAGCTCGGGTTCTCGATGACCCGGGCGTAGTAGACCGCATCGTTTTTCGGATCGAACTCAGGATCTCGCCAGGTTCCGCAGAGCGCGCTGTGCCCCTGGCCCTGGGGCGAACAAGTCGCCAGGTCAACACCTGCCCCATTCTCCGGGGTTCCGGCCACCTCGTGAACTTCCTGATGAAAAAGTCCATCCGCACCGACCCAGCCCTTGATAATCTGGATTCGCTGGAGGAGCCCACCCGGCTTTCCCGGGCTCCCCGGATCCGCCAGCGCTGAAACCGCGAAGATCGGCCCCTCCACCCCGTCCGGTCGGGGCGGGAGCTCTGAGCCCATGGGAACACCACTCTCGTAGGCCGCCTCGGCAAAATTAGACTCGGCGCAAAGTCCGGGGTCAATGGTCCAGCCCCCAAAGAACCGGGGGACGATCCTCGGACCGCTGGTCGAAAATGTCTCCCGGCGCTTCAAGGACTCAAAGATGGCATCCCTCGTATTTTCCTCGGCCCACACACCGGCCAGGCCACCCGGGCTCCAAAAAGCGGGGCGTCTTTTTTCGTCCCCAACGGTAAGCAGCTGCTGCTTCGTAACGCCGAACTTGTTGGGGACCCCGTACTCGCTCACCGACCCGGGGGTGGCCATGTGGTTGTCGGTGCTGCCGATGAAACCGAACGCGTAGGGGTTGACCCCGATTCTCTTTTTCTCCCTGAGCCCCTCGAGTAGCGCGTAGCGGACAAAGTCGGTCCTCGAGGAGCAACCTCGGCCGGCCTGGGCCCCTCGGCCGGAGCCCTCTTCACAATCCTCGAATTCCTGTCGCCCGAGATCCCGGGTTTTTTCGAAATTGCAGAGTTCATCCTCGCCCCCCACGACACCGTACATGCCGTTCCGGCATTCACTTTCACCCTTGATCTGCATCATTTCGACAATGGGCTCCAGGCGTGCCCGCAGGGCAGCCTCCCTGCGCTGTTCCTCCAGGGGGAGATCTGCGTACTCGACCCGAAACATCTGACCGTTGGAAAGATTCGGGTTGTGGGGAATGGCAATGGCTTCGCAACCACTCCCATTATCGTTACAAAGCTCAACGAGCTGGTGGCGTAGATCAATCTCTCTCGGGGTCTCCAAGGAGGAAACGGGCAGCTCGGGCACAATTTCGTTGCGCAGGATGATATTGCGATGAACCTTCGTCGCATAGGGCGAATGGCTGTATTCCCAGGCATGCAGGCTTGTGAAGGAGCACGCCTCGGACCGGTCGTAAGCCCGCTCCGTAGCCACCTGGTTGGCCTGCCAGACCGTGGCGAGTTCGGATCGACAGATCTCATCGTCATCACCACAGACATCCGAGCGCCGGCCGAAGGGGCCAATCAAGCCCCCAATTCGTGCTCGGAAACCCTTCAAGCCAAGAAGTCGGGCGAACCAGGACTCGTCCTCGCCCCGGTAGATCTGGCAGCCTGTGGAGTCGTAGGTGGGCGAGCCCGGGGTCGTGCAAAGTGAGACCTCGGCCATCCATTCCGCGTGGTCCGTCACCGCTGCAAAATCCAGTGGGCGATCTATCTGAGCCAGGCGCATGCCCTGGGCAGCGTCGCCCGAGAAAACCTCGATCGGCTCCCCCCTGGCGTAGCGATAAGCATCCTCCGGACCCGCCACCGTACCCAGCGAATTAGCATCCATGGAAATACCGGTATGGATATGGAGATCACCGAAGAGCGGTTGCTTCTCAGCGACCCTCACCCGACATTCCTCACGCGGAGCGATCGCCTTGGCCTCGGCGGCGCCCGGCGGGGGGGACCAGGGGTCGGAAGTGGGTTCGAGGCCACATCCCAGCAGTCCCCAGAACATCAACAAAAGCCAGGCAAGGCCCGTTTTCCCCATCACCCACTCCCCCTCGGAAGGCTCGACCTTCCAGCATGGGGAGGGCTCTCGGCACCCTCCCACCCGGCTTCAATTGGCCCAAGAAATCCTTGGCGGATTTCATTATCCTTCACCGTGGCTAAATTCTCCAGCCCACTAAATCTCACCGGAAGCCCGCAGGCCCCTTCCGGTTTTTCTGCGAATCGGTCTGATTCGGGAAGAGAGCGCCAACCAACAACCGCCGGCGCTGCCGGGAGAAAACCTTGCGTCTCCACAGCCCACTCGCTCCAGGCCTGATCACCTGGAAATATCGCGGACTGATCGTGCCCTTGGTCCGGAGAAAAATCGCGTCGCGCTACAAGGGATCCGTGCTCGGGATGCTCTGGGCGATCCTCAACCCCTTGATCATGCTGGGGATCTATACCTTCATCTTCTCGGTCGTCTTCCAGAGCAAGTGGGGGGGCGCCGAAGAAAACCAATCAAATTTCGCTCTCTTTCTCTTCTCGGGACTGATCCTCTACCTGATTTTTTCCGAGTGTGTGAACGAGGCCCCCTCGCTGCTCGGTGAGAACAAGCTCTACATCCAGCAACTTGTCTTTCCAACCGAAGTTCTCCCGTGGGTCAGCGTTTTTTCATCGCTTTTCAACTTTTTCATCAATTGGTTGATCTTGATAGTTTTCTCCGCCGCGGTGATTGGGCTTCCCCCGTTGACCGCCTTCTTTATGCCCTTGATGGCACTTCCCGTGGCTCTCATCACCGTAGGCGCCGTGTGGTTCATCTCCTCGCTTGGGCTCTACTTGCGGGACATCGCCCATGTGGTCGGCCTCATGACTACGGCACTTCTCTTTCTGAGTCCAATCTTCTATCCCGCAAGTGCGGTTCCCGACTCCTTCCGAGCCTACTATTCGGTCAACCCCTTCGTTCCCATTCTGAATATGTCGAAGGCGGCCCTCTTCCAGGGCTCACCCCCGGACTGGCAAACCTTCTTTCTATTGTTGATCGGAAGCTGGACTTTCGCCTGGCTTGGCTACGTCTGGTTCATGCACTCCAAGAAGGGCTTCCCTGATGTTGTCTAAGAAGGAGACCCAACGAGAGGGCGAACCGAGGACTGATGATTCGAAACCCATCGTCATCAGGGCAAGCGACCTCACGAAGGCCTATTCAGTCGACGGCAGCCCAGCCAAACGGCTGAAACAACTTCTATGGCCAGGCCGAAGGAATCGAGCTGACGAATTCCTGGCCGTCCGGGACCTGAACCTCGAGATCTATCGGGGTGAAACGGTCGGCATCGTTGGCCGAAACGGATCGGGTAAATCCACTCTCTTGAACCTGATTTCCGGCACCCTGGAGCCCACTAGCGGAGAGCTCCAAGTCACAGGACACCTGGCCCCGATTCTCACCCTAGGCGCGGGATTCGACCCCGAATTCACCGGGCGGGAAAATGCTTTGATGAATGCTGCGGTCATCGGCCTGTCAAAGACCGATATTGCTGACCGTATCGGTTCGATCATCGAATTCTCGGGCATCGGCGATTTCATTGATCGCCCGGTCAAGCTCTACTCATCCGGGATGTATTCTCGACTGGCTTTTGCCGTGGCGATCAACTCAGATCCTGACATCCTAGTGATCGACGAGGTTCTTTCCGTAGGCGACGAGGCTTTTGCGAGAAAGTGCTTTGCCAGGCTCGAGGAGTTAAAATCGGCTGGATCGACGATCCTCTTCGTTTCACATAGCTCGCAAATGGTCATCGAACTCTGCGACCGTGCCATACTCATCGAAAACGGCGAGCGAATCCTGACGGCAACGCCGCGGGATACCGTGGCTTATTACCACAAGCTCCTCTACGCCGAGGAGAGCGCTCACGATTCGCTAATCGCCGAAATTCGAAAATTCGATGCGACGGGAACGATCGAGGCGACGCAAACGAAGGGGCCCCCTCTCCCGAGCACCGGAATACGAAATCTGGGCGAATACGATCCCGGTCTTCTGCCCGAGAGTACCAGCGAATACCAACAGCTCGGCGCTCAGATCCAGGATGTTCGCATCCTCGACACCAGGGGGGAAGTAGTCAACGTGCTGAACCGGGGAGGTGAGTACACCTACGCCTACGATGTCGTTTTCTCCGAAAGCGCCTACGGCGTTCGTTTCGGCATGATGATCAAGTCGGCAACAGGCCTCGAAATCGCCGGCCAGGCCTCCCATTCCGCCGATCAGGTGATCGAGCACGTATCGGGCCAAAACCGTGCGCAGGTCTATCTGCCCTTCCGGGCCAATCTAAATTCGGGCGTATACTTCGTCAATGCGGGCGTGATGGCCGTCCAAAACGGTGAGACGATCTACCTTCATCGAATTCTTGATGCCCTGGCCTTTCGGATCGAGGCCGACAAAAACGATCGGATGACGGGCAGAGTAGACCTCACCGCGTCGCCACCGAGGACCGAAATCTTTTCCCTGCCTTAGGCGACAACCACCGAGATAGGGGGCCGACTGCATTGCCTTGCCCGCTGCCCCATCTTTCGGATATTCGACCTCTCCTCCCTATAATGAGTCATCGAGGAAGGCGCCGGCCGTGGGCGTCAAGCAGATTTCTCAACTTCTGCTCGGCGACGGCCGGAGAATACGAACGCTCGATACTACGCTTCGAGTTCCTCGACAGTTCGAGCCAGAGTGCTTCGCTCTCGTAGAGCTCCGCAACGGACTCGGCGAAGTCTCGAGCATTTTTCGCGACCAGGATTTCCTCCTGAAGGTCAATATCCATTCCTTCGACAGCCTCTGGAGTGGCTACACAGGGCAGTCCATAGGCCATGGCCTGATTAATTTTGCCCTTCACTCCTGATCCGTACCGAATCGGCGCGACCGAAACTCTTCTGTCCACGTACTGACCGTCGACGCTCTCGAGGTACCCCTCTACGATCACCGTTTCATTCGCCCTATTTCGAATTTCTTCGGGGGGGTCCGGCCCAACGATGTGAAACCGAATTCCAGGAATCCAATCGCTGAGAATGGGAAAGACCTCGTCCAGGAACCAGACGACGGCATCGACATTGGGCCGATGCCTGAACCCGCCAATAAAGAGGAGCCCATCCCGCTCATCAAAGGGCTTCGAGACATGACGAACTTCATCGATCAAGCTGACGACATGAACAGTCGCCTCCGGAAGCTTTTCGAGTAACCGGGAGCGGTCGTAGTCGCTCACAGTGATTGCCGCATCGGCCCGAGCGCAGGCTCTCAATTCTTTCTCCGGAATCGAAGGGTCTGTAGTACTGCTTCCCGTTAGAGCGATTTCTCGCTCTCGTCTCAGAAAATGAAGATCGACGGTATCGTAGAGAACGAGCGCATTTGGGCAGTAGAGTCTCACCCTGTCCAGACAATTCTCCGCACTATCCGGCCGACTCACGATGACCAAATCGAATTGAGCACCCGAAGATTGAAGAAATCGCTCTATTGACTGGTAATGAGGCGGGCAAATGACCTGGATTCCTGAGCGAGTCAGCAGGTCGATTCCTTCTTTATCGCATGAAAGATCGTTGGGAACAAAGGTCGCGACATAGCCCATTCCGCTTAGAACTTTGATCAGATTAAACATGCGGAGGGAGCCCGCGTCTTTATCGGGCGTCAGCATCGTCGCGTCGATGACAAGCAATCGCGATTCGCCTGCCGGGATCGCCGCAGAGTCCACACTCGAGCCAGGAGCGGGCTGAGCCTCTAGGGCACCCGCCCAACGCTCCCTGAACGTGCCTCGGTTGACGACCTGGTGCTGCTTCAGGCCGGAATCCGTGTCGCGACCGTGGCTCGCGCCTCCGAAATGAATGACTACAGACCCGGGCTGATAGACAACTTCTTTTCCCGCGCTTCTGACTTTGAAAGCAAGATCCGTGTCCTCATAAAATGCGGGCACATAGATCTCGTCAAAGCCCTCAAGGCTCTCAAAAAACTCCCGGTCGATCAGGACTGAGGCGGCCGAGACGTAGTCGGATTTTCGCGCGAACGAGTAGCGGGGATCCGTGGGATCATCGCCCGATCCGTAATTGTGGGCGCTCCCGTCAGACCAAACAATACTGCCCGCTTCCTGAAGCTTCCCATCGGGAAAGACTAACTGGCTCCCGACCAGGCCGGCGGACGGAAAGGACTCGCGAGTCTCGATCAGGCGATCCAACCAGCGATCTGTCACCAGGGTGTCGTTGTTAAGAAAGACGAGGTCACGCCCCCGGGCTTCCTTTGCACCCCGGTTGCACGAGTGCAGGAACCCCACATTTTCCGCGTTCCTTTGGACCCTCAGGTTTTCGATCCCAAGAAGCGCGCGAAAGTCGGAAACCGCTGAATGGTCATCCACGATAATGATCTCGAAACTAGCTTCGTTTTCAGCGTGAGAAATAGATCGAAGGCAGGCGAGGGTGTACGGGAGTTGACCGTAAACGGGAATAATAATCGAGACATCCGGCGCATAAACCGGAGGCAAGTCGATCTCTCTCTCTGCATCCGGGCTGAAGAACTCTGCATATTTCTGCTGGAGGTACCCGGCCGCGGGGTTCCCAGCTCGGCGATCTCTCTGGGCAGCCTTGCTCCGGAAGAACTGGAGGCAAAACCAGAAAAGCCTGGAAGGCGAATACTGGTTTTTCATACCCGTCCGGAAATAATGGGCGAGGGCAGTCTCGCCCGGAGCAAGATCGACTCCTACTTGGGCAACATAGTAATCAGGGTTGAATAGCGGGTTCGGGGAAAGGCCCCGGACGTGACCGAGTTCGAGATAATGCGTGATCGACGGAATTTTCCGGGTGAAGTGGTCGGCGTAAAAATTGCGGTACCAGGCCGAGTAGAAGAGCGGGTTCGGATCAAATCCCGATGCAGAACCCTCATCTACGAAATGAATGAATGCATCGAACTCGGAAGCGTCAACGCCCAGATATTCCGAGGCATACCAACTGGCATCGAAGAGCGGGTGCGGCCCTTTTTCGAGGCTCCCGCTGCTCTGTAGGTAGTGCTCCAGGGGAGTCCCCTTCCCCCGCTCGGAGAGCGGAAGCTGCCCCCGAACCCATCTGGAATCAAAGAGAGGGATCGTGGAAAGATCAGCATTCCCTCCGTGCCGAACATAGTGCTCGAGCTCTGAAGCTTCCCCGATCGCCCCGTGCCGCGCGTAAAAGAGGGGATCGAAGAGGGGGTTCGGCTTTAGGCCCTGCCTCTCTCCGGAACCCAGGTAATAGGCGAGCAGGGTTTCGCCGGGGGGCGGCCCCCCCTCGAGTTGCCCGGCGAAATACGCGGGGTCGAATAGCGGGTGAGGAGCCGCACCGGGGAGCCCCCCGTGCTCGCAGTAGTGGGCAAGGCTCCTTCCCTTTCCCAGCACCAGGCCTTCTATACCTGCGGCGTAGTACACGGGATCAAAGAGCGGATGGGGACGACGCCCATCGACTTCACCTGAAGCCAGGTAATGGGCCAAAATTTCGCCTCTCCCCGCAACCTCCGCTCGTACCTGCTCGTAGTAAAACTCCGGAGCGAAGAGCGGGCTCGGGGCCCTGCCCTCACGGGCTCCGGATTGAGCGTAGTGGGCGAGTAGGCAGGGCACCCCGGCAAGGTCGGGATTGGCTCCCCGATAGAAGGCCGGACTAAAAGCGGGGTTGGGCGCCCACCCCCGAGCTTCCCCCTCGGCAAGATAATGAGCCAGCCCCGTCTGGCCGCTTTGGATCGCATCCGCGCACTGATCGAAATAATGCTGGGAATGAAAGAGGGGATGCGGATCGGTCCCGTCGCGCCCGCCCACGGTCGCGTAATGGCCGAAGCGGGCCCCAGCTTCGGCCGGGAGTTCGGGGCGCTGAGCCGCATAATGAGCCGGGTCAAAAAGCTCGTGCGGCCAGTGACCAGCGGCATCGCCGACTTCGAAATAGTAGGCCATGGGGCTGAGCCCGGAAGTGCTCGCCTCGGGGTAGTGGGCGACATACCAGCCTTCGTCGAAGAGCCGGCCAACGGCCGCAAGAGATGCGGGATCGAGCGCTGATGTCATATGGATCGTCCCGAAAAAATCTGCTCACCGAGACAAAAAAAAGCCGGCTGCCCTTTTGGGCAACCGGGCAATTTTCCATCACTTGGGGCTCGGCGCTTTCCTCCCAAGAGATCGCTTCGTCTGCTAGTTATTTGGCCGACATCCCGGTGAAGTTGGCGACGTCCCAGTCCGCGGGCACGTTCGTTA
>JAPKBZ010000073.1 GCA_028823175.1 Myxococcota bacterium | reverse complement strand
GTTGTAGTAGCCCAGGGCCAACAACTGCGCGCTCGTCGAGTGCGGAACACTCACAGTCCCGTTGATGGACATCGAGACTGCGCTGACGCTGGCAATCGACTGACCAGAGAAGGAGTCGTCTACCCGCACCAGGACGCCCTGGAAGAGACTATCGATGGCGATGTCGTAGAAGGTCCCCGCGTCGGCGCTAACGCTCAGCGAAAGGGTATACGAGTTGGTCGTGACGGCATCGACGCCACCGAAGCTGGCATCCGCCCACAGGTTCGACGCGTAGCGAGTCTTCGCGCTCACGCTGGCAGCAACCTCATCCACGACGGTGCCGCCCGAGGTGATAGTAGAGGTCGCGCTCGTGTTGTTGGAACTGCCGCCGCCGTTCGCGCCATTGTCGGCGGTATTGGTACCACCCGTTGCGATCGTTATGCCCGAGATGGTGAGCGCCTGGGCGCTGGACCCTAACATCAACATCAGACCGAAAGCTAAGAACAAGAACCCAAACCGCTTCGTGAAGGTCACTGCGCTTTCCATCGAATCTCCTTCCCAAGAGACTTGCTGGCTCAATCACCAGACCCAGGCAACAACGGAAAATCAGCGTCGCCTACAAATTGAGCCTCTCACAAATTGAGCAGCCGAATCAAGAAATCTTTACATCGATGCAATCTCCTCTTCAACTCTCCAGTTCTTAAGCCTTTTTACGCACGTGTTCTATGACACCCATCGAAACTCTTTCCATTTTTTAGGGAGCCCCAGCCCCCGCGGGTCACCCGAATCCGCTCTACTGGCGCCCAGCCGGGCCTCAGCTCGGCTCGTTTTCTCCGACAAAACGCTCGGATCGGGCAAAATACATAGGGCACAATACATAGAATGGGCCCTATGGAATTCATCCAACCCAAGCGACGGAGACTCGCAACCCGACTCGCTCTTATCTCACCGCAATTCTGACCGCCTCCTGCGGCCAGATCGACGATCCCAGCCTGGCCCGCGCACAACAAGGCGAAGCCGTCATGTCCCTGGGCAACCCCACCGCCCGAACCCAGCACAATTCAAGAGCGCGCGATCACGTCGGCGATCTGGTGCGACCCCAGGGTCTGGATCCCCGAGGCTCACCGCATCCTCAAATCGGGCGGCGAATTGGTTTTCCTCGGCAACAGCCCAGGCTATTCCGTGAAGTTGGCTTCGAGGTACTCGACTACCTCGAGTTGCAGGCGCCCAAGGGCAGTCCTGACAAATTCGGGACGCCCGGCCAATGGGCCCAGACCTGGCCGGCTGAGCAGGCCTGGAAATTGAGACGCCTTTAGGGCGCGATGCCCCCACCCGGGCACGGTTTCCCAAAATTCAACAGAAAGCTCGCTTCCCCCACCTCGAAGGCGAAGATTCCGGCCCTTCCCCGAAAGCTCAACCGTAACTCTGGGCGATACTCGCCATCGGCGACTTATCGAGTCCGTGATTCGGAATGGGGTAGCGAAGGCCGTTGCGCGACAACGATGCGAGGCCGTCGACGATCTGCGGCAGATAGCTCGGCGGCAGGGCGATCAGCATCTCGTCGTCCTGAACGCCGCCGAATTTCCGTTCGGCGTAGCAGGGGAGCGACATGGAGGGTTCGCCGGTCTTCAGCGCGTTCCCCCAACTATCCGCACAGGCGCTCTCGCCTACGCATGTAAACGTGTACTTCTTGTAGTTCTTGTACTGCAGCCCGTTCATCAGGGTAATCATCTGGCCGGGGGTGCCGTAGATCAGGCAGATATCCGGGTTGTCGATACGGCCCGACGTGAGCGGAGACGTCACCAGCGCCTCGTATTCACCGTGAGCGGCGCAGGACATCTCCTGCTGGTGCTCTGCGCTGCCCTCGAGATTGCCGTACCAGACACCATGGAAATTTCGGCCGCTCAAAAACTCATCGTCGCGTGGGGCAAGCCCGACCACCGCACCGCATTGCGCACCCATTAGATTTTCCATCGTGACGCCAATCGTGTAGCCGATCCACCTCGACTGCCCAACGATTTGATCCGTAGCCATCAGAACCCCTTCCGCCGGCCGACGAAGGCGTTCGATCTTCTCCAAGTCGCCCGCCTTGGCGAAGCGCTTCATTGCCACCGGGTTGGTGCGTAACCTCAGATATTGATTGAGCCCGGCCACTAGAGCCTTGTAGTCGTATTCCTCGGTGTCGCCCCAGCAATTGGCAGAAAAAGTCATGCTTAATTCTCCAGTCTTATTTTAGTCCCAGCGCGACTCCGAACCAGAATCGCCGGTGGGCGTGAGTACCTTGTGTACCCTTCCCATCCCTTTAAACCCGTGAACGAGCCCAATCAGATCGGGACTATACCCAGTCGACCCTCGGGCTGTGACGAGGATAAATGCCCCGCCCGCCCCCTCCGGACTCTTGAGGCCCGGCCCAAAGAGCAAACCGGGCCCACCGAACTAGGGGCCGAGATAGCCGAGGAACCGAGGGAGTCCGAGGCTTAGGGCCGGAATGGTCGCGACCAAGGCCAGCGCCCCGAGCATGGCAAGGTACATGGGGAGCAGCGGCCGTATCACCTCACCCAGGCTCGTCCCGGCCACTCCGCAACCGACGAAGAGAACGGTTCCAACGGGAGGCGTGCAGAGGCCGATCGAAAGGTTGAGAACCATCATTACGCCGAAATGTACGGGATCGATCCCCATACCCACGGCGATGGGAACGAAAATCGGGGCGAAAATCAGAATCGCCGGGGTCATATCCATGAAGGTGCCCACGACAAGGAGGACAAAATTGATGGCCAAGAGAAGCGCCAGGGGGTTTTCGATGCCCGCCATCAACCCTTCCGCCAGGCTCTGGGGGATTCGCTCGAAGGCGAGCAACCACGAGAGTGCCATTGAGGTGGCGATCAGCAGAGCGACGGTCCCGGTGGTTATGGCTGCGTCGGCAAAGACGCTCGGAAAGTCGGCGAAGCGGAGACGCCGATAGGCGAGCGATAGGGCGCCGGCATAGAGAACGGCGATCGCCGACGCCTCCGTGGGCGTAAATATCCCTGCCACGATCCCCCCCATGACCAGAAGGGGAAGCCCAAGCGAGGGGAGCGCCTGGAGAAAAGCGCGCCCCAACCGCGGCCCGCTTGGAGCCTGGGCGACGGGGCCGGGCAGGCTTAGTTGAACCGCCACTGCAAGGGCGAGCCCCAAGAGCAAGCCGGGCACATAGCCCGCGACGAAGAGCGCGGTGATCGACACGCCTCCGCTCGCCAGGGAATAGATGATGAGAACATTGCTCGGCGGAATCAGCAAACCCGTTGTGGCCGAGCTGATATTCACGGCCGCAGCTGAGCCCGCCGAATACCCCTCCCGTTGCATTCTTGGCCCCATCACTCCCCCGACGGCGCTCGCCGCCGCCACGGCGGAGCCGGAAAGTGAACCGAAGAGCATCGAGGCCAGGATATGAACATGGGCCAAGCCCTTGGGCAGGCTGGCCAATGCCGCCCGGGCGAGGTTGATCAATCTCTCCGCGATTCCTCCACGACCCATTAGCTCGCCGGCCAAGATGAAGAGTGGAATCGCCAGCAGAGTGAACGAGTCCAAGCTCGTTGCCAGGCGTTGGGCAGTGGTGGTGAGCGTCACGTCCAGAGGGAGGCTCTGGCCAAGAACCAGAACCGTCGCGATGCCGATAGCGAACGCGACTGGCACGCGTATCACCAGCAAGAAAGCCAGAGTCAAGAGAAGCAAACCCGCCTCAGGCATCGCCAGAGCCTCCTTCTTCCGAGGCATGCAACACGAGGGAGTGAACGCTGAAAAACACCATGAGCAGCCCCGCCATCGGGATCACTCCATAAACGAAACCCATGGGGATTCCCATCGCCGGCGAAGATTGCCCAAGATCGAAGCTCATCTTCACCAACCGCGAGCCGCCAAACACGAGCACCGATGCGGCGAATACGCCGACCAGCAGATCACACCCGACTCTTAGCGGGACCAGAAACCGGCCCGAGAGATCTCTAGGGAGGATATCGACAGCGAGATGGGCGTTACGCCCCAAGGCCGCCGCGGCCCCAAGGATCCCAAGCCACACCAGGAGATAGCGGGCCAGCTCATCGGTCCACAGACTCGGGTCGCCCAGCCCATAGCGGGAAGCGATCTGCCAGACAACATTGAACAGAGCCCCCGCCATGAGGAACGCGAGCAGCACGGAAAGCATTCGATCCAGGGCCGAGTGGAACCCGACAATCCGGCTTCGGAACTCCTTAGTCACCCGCATTGCGAATGCTCCCAAGCAGACCGCGAAATTCTTCGGAGTCTGCGAAGTTGCCCATGATGCCCTCGGTCCTCTCGATAAAGAGGGATTTATCGGGGCGGATGATCGTCACACCCGCAGCCTCCACCGCCGCCAGCGCGCGTTCCCTGTGTTCCTGCCAGAGTGTACGCTGCCGGCTGACCGAGTCTCTAGTGGCTCCCCGAAGCCATGCGCGCTCGGCGCTGTCCAGCCTCCCCCATGCTGCCGTTCCGATCAGCAAGACGTCCGGCACTCGGGTGTGCTCATCCAGGGTCAAAAAACGGGCGACTTCGAAATGGCCGGAGAGATAGAACGATGCCGGGTTATTCTCGGCGCCATCCACCACGCCCTGTTGAAGAGCAGAATAGAGCTCCCCCCACGCCAGCGGAGTCGGTGCCCCGCCCAGGGCCCTGACCAGCGCCATCGCCGTTGGGCTTTCCTGGGTTCGAATTTTAAGTCCCTCGAGATCCCCGGGGCCACGAATGGGCGTACTCCGGGTGTAAAAGCTGCGGCTCCCCGCATCATAGAAGGCCAGGCCGAGGAGTCGTTGGGGCCTGGCCGCCTCGAGTAGCCGCTGTCCGATCTCGCCATCCAGAACGAAGCGTTCATGAGCCGAATCCCTGAACAGATAGGGCAGCCCGAGCACCCGAAAACTCGGGGCAAAATTCTCCATGACCGAAGCCGAAACTTTTGTCATATCCAGGCTGCCTATCTGGAGCAATTCCAGGCATTCGCGTTCGCTACAGAGCTGCTCGGCGGGGTAGACCTCGACCCGCAGCCGCCCCCCCGAGCGAACGCGGACCCGCTCCGCCATGTACTCCAGGGCCGCGTGCACGGGGTGCGAAGTTCCGAGCCCATGACCGAGACGAATCACTCGCTCGTCGCTTTTCGAGCCGCATCCCCCCAGCGCCCCAAGAATCACAAGCACTAGACCGATCCCGGAGAGCCCGCCCTTATTTCGCTTCACCGCCCCATGCCCCCGTCTCCAAGGACCAGACCCAGCCCAGCGAGCACCAACGTCTTCACCGGACCGACCTGCTGTTGACGGATCGTCCAATGCAGAGCCTCTTTCACGGGTTGCGTGACAACCGAAAGATCACGCCCGCCTCACCGGCCTCTTCGGGCGGTGGGAACTCGCTGGCGAGATGGGGAGATGGGGAGATGGGGAGAGTCCGCTCGGTCCTTTTCGAGGGAGGCCTTTCCCCCGACGAAAATCCCGGGCAACGGACCCAGGGGCGCCAAGACGATCAAGAGAGCGAGCAGCGCGAGGAGTATCCCCCCACCCATCTTCACACTTTTCATGTCTTTTCTCCGGGGTGGGTGGGCACCCACTATACCGCCGAGACCGTCGAGGATATCCGCAATCTCGCCCGAAACCATGATACTCCCGCGAGAGCCGAAGAGTTTCGAGACACGCCCCAAAGCCAGCCCGATTCTAACGGTGTTGGTGTTATCATCGGCCCCCAGTTTGAGGCCTAGGGAGCAATCAGTGGATCCGAACCGAACGCCCGTCATCGTCGCCAGTGGCCAGATCACCGAGCGCCGTGAAACAACTCATGCCGTCGCCCTAGCGGCGCGGGCTGCGGAATCCGCCCTGGAGGCCAGCAGCGAACTCAGGAAACGAATCCAGCGAGTGAGCATGGTCTCCGTAGTGTTCTCCCCCATCAGCAACAGGCCCGCCGCGGAACTGGCCGAACTTCTCGAGCTCAAGGACGTCACGGCCGAGAGCACCACCGCCGGAGGAAATATTCCCCAGTGGCTGGTCACGCGAGCCGCACAGGAAATCAGCGAGGGTCGGCTCGATACCACCTTGCTCGCAGGCGCCGAGGCCACGCGCTCGATGCGCGCCAGTGACCCCGATTCAGATCTCCTGCGCTTCCGAAAAAAAGAGGACGGAGACGCCGAGCCCGACCCGATCGTCGGACCCTCCATGAACGGAATTCTCAGCGCGGCAGAACTCGGGATCCGCCTATATCGGCCTCCCGAGGTCTATGCCCTCTTCGAGAGCGCCCTGGGCCACCGACTCGGCCGCAACTTCGAGCAGCAGCGTGCGGCGCTGGGGCCGCTCATGTCCCGTTTCTCCGAAGTCGCGGCAACCCACCCTCATGCGTGGTTCCAGAGCCCCCAATCCGCCGAGGAAATTTCCGAGGTGAGCGTGAGCAATCGTCTCGTGGCCGAGCCCTATCCCAAGCAGATGAACGCCTTTCCAAACGTCGACCAATCTGCCGCGCTCATCGTGACCTCTCTCGCAACGGCTCGAGACTTGGGCCTCGAAGACCGATGTATTTTTATCTGGTCGGGAGCCAGCAACACCGAGCCTCCGCCCGTGGCCCGGCCGGATCTCGTCGAAGTCCCGGCCGCGCGCGCCGCGAGTTCGGCCGCCCTGGAGGCCGCCGGGGTAGGTGTGGACCAGCTCTCACACATCGATCTCTATTCGTGTTTTCCCGTTGCCGTCGAAACCGGGGCATCGGCCCTGGGCGTCGAACTCGACGACCCTCGCGGCTTAACCCTGACCGGAGGGCTCCCCTTTTTTGGGGGTCCGGGAAACAACTATTCGATGCACGCGATCGCTACCCTCGCCGATCGGCTACCCGCGGAAGGTGGGCTCGGCTATATCGGGGCCAACGGAGGCACTCTCTCCAAGCACGCCATGGGGATCTACGGCGCGAAACCTCCGCCGAGAGGCTTCCGGGCTGCGAATACATCCGAGGCCCAGGCCCGGATCGACGCCGCAGTCCTACCCTTCACGACCGAGGCCGAAGGCATGGCCGAGGTCATCGCCTCCACCGTCGTCTATGATCGCGACGGATCGGTGAAGTCCGCCCCGTTGATCGCGAACCTCGCGGACGGCCGACGCGTCGCTGCCCAGGCGAGTGAATCAGTTCGCCAATCGCTCGCAGGCAAAAATTTGATCGGGAGCCAGGTCCGAATCTCCGGCTCTCCTCTGGCCTACGAGCTCTGATCGACTTTCGGGCGCCGGGAAGCAGGCCGGGCCTATTGCCCGATCCTATCCTTACCCCGAGCGGCCGGGGCCGCGACTCCCCCCCTGGCCGCCCACGGCTCTCCCGGACGGGGCTTAGCGGCCCGGGCGCAGCAAGCTCCGGCGAGCGGCGACGATTATGCGTACGCTCGAACCAGATATCGGCTCGGAGCGGTTTTTATCCTACGGGCGGCTATCATGGAGCGCCGTTTTGGGGCTCCCCGGGATCCGGGTGACGCCCGCCCCTTGAACTAGCAGGCACAACACCCCCCACCCGCCACAACACCCCCCACCCGCGAAGGGCTGTCGGCCATCGCCGGCAACTCTCCAGGAGAACCCGATCATGAAAATGACCACCGAAGAAGCCTTTGTGAAGGTCCTGCAGATGCACGGCATCGAGCACTCATTCGGCATCATCGGTTCGGCCTTCATGCCGATCTCCGATCTCTTCCCCAAAGCAGGCATTACCTTTTGGGACGTCGCGCACGAGACGAACGGCGGCATCATCTGTGACGGTTTCACCCGGGCAAGTGGTAAAATGGGCATGGCCATCGCCCAGAACGGCCCCGGAATTACAGGCTTTGTAACGGCCATGAAGACGGCCTACTGGAACCACACCCCCATGTTGCTCGTGACGCCCCAGGCGGCCAACAAGACGATCGGCCAGGGCGGTTTCCAGGAAGTTTCACAGATGGCCATGTTTGCGGACATCGTGTGTTACCAGGAGGAGGTGCGCGACCCGACCCGAATTGCCGAGGTCCTCAATCGCGTAATTCTCAAGGCGTGGCGAGGGTCAGCGCCGGCGCAGATCAACGTACCCCGAGATTTTTGGACTCAGGTCGTCGATATCGAGCTTCCTCAAATAGTCCGATTTGAGCGACCGGCCGGCGGGCGGCAGGCACTCGCCGATGCGGCCGCGCTTCTCTCCGACGCTAAATTTCCGGTCATATTGAATGGCGCCGGGGTGATCCTGGCTGACGGCATCCCCGCCTCCCAGGCACTCGCCGAGAAATTGAGTGCCCCGGTCTGCTGCAATTACCAGCACAACGACGCCTTCCCCGGCAGCCACCCCCTCGCCTGTGGCCCCCTCGGCTACAACGGCTCCAAGGCCGCTATGGAACTGGTGGCCAAAGCCGATGTCATTCTCGCTCTTGGAACCCGACTCAACCCCTTCTCCACCCTGCCCTGCTATGGCGTCGACTATTGGCCGACTGAGGCCAAAATTATCCAGGTCGACATCAACGCTGACCGTATCGGGCTCACCAAGCGGGTCAGCGTAGGGATCGAGGGATGCGCCAGACAAGTCGCTGAACAGCTCATCGAACAACTCGCGCCCACCGCTGGCGACGCCGGCCGGAGTGAGCGCGAAAGCCTCATTCGCGAAACCAAGGCCAACTGGCAGGAAACCCTGGCCGAGATGGATCATGAGGATGACGACCCCGGAACCACTTGGAACGAGCGGGCACGCGTCCGCGATGCCGACCGCATGGCGCCTCGACACGCATGGCGGGCGATCAAGGAAGCCCTCCCCGATGACGCGATTATCTCGAGCGATATCGGAAACAACTGCGCGATTGGGAACGCCTACCCGAGTTTCGAAGAGGGCCGGAAATACCTCGCCCCCGGCCTTTTCGGTCCCTGTGGCTACGGCTTTCCGTCGATCATCGGCGCCAAAATTGGTTGTCCAGACGTACCCGTCATCGGCTTCGCTGGCGACGGCGCCTTCGGCATCTCGATGAGTGAGATGAGCTCCATCGGCCGCGACAACTGGCCGGCCATCACGATGGTCATCTTCCGTAACTACCAGTGGGGCGCCGAGAAACGAAATACGACTCTCTGGTACGACGACAACTTCGTCGGAACCGAACTCGACCCCCACGTGAGCTACGCCCGCGTTGCCGAAGCCTGCGGGCTCAAGGGCGTGTCCGTCCAGAGCCAAGCCGAACTCACCGAAGCGCTCAAGATTGCCTGCAAGGAGCAGTCGAATGGCGTAACCACCTTCATCGAGGTCATCCTGAACCAGGAACTCGGTGAGCCCTTCCGGCGAGATGCCATGAAGAGGCCCACCGTCGTCGCTGGGGTCGACTCGAAGGATATGCGCCCCCAGGATTGAACGAGCCCTGACCTGGTTGACACCCCTGTGTGTCAACCAGGTCAAACCAATCAAGCTCGATGAAACAGAGCGTTTACGGAGCTTGCATCCCCCTTGTCAGACGATCCCCGCCCCCTGACCCTTGAGCGCCTCGCCGATGAGCGGGCAATCGAGCGTGTGCTGATCGCCTACGCGACCGCCGTGGATACCCGGAACTGGGCAGAGTTCGACAATATCTTTGACCCATCGGTGAAGGCGATCTACGGGAACGACCCGAGTTCGCAATTCGTTTGTACCGATCGCGACGCCGTTCGAACCCTGTGCCGCGGAAACCTCGAAGGCTGCGGCCCTACCCAACATCTCCTGGCCAATTTCCGGATCGACGTGGACGGGGATTTGGCCACGAGTATCTGCTCGGTGCAAGCGGGGCATTTTGGCCGGGGGGAGGCCCGCAGCGCACGCTATGAACTCTGGGGTGAGTACCGTGACAAATGGTCGCGGGGGCCTGACGGCTGGCGCATCACCCACCGGCAGCTCCACGCCATCAAGGATTTCGGCGAGCCGAAGCGAGTCCTCGGCCCGGCTTGAGCCAGCCAGGAAGCGCGAGGAAGTTCGAGGAAGCGCGCGAGAAAGCGCGCGAAAAGTGCAACCGAGAGCGCGTTCGATCGCCCCGATCAGGGCGACTGCTTTCCCGACGCACCCCGGGCTCTCTGGATGCGGCGGGAGAACGTATGCGCCTCGGCCGAGTTGGGGGCAATCCCTAGCCAGCGACCAACCTCTCGGGAAGCCTCTTCGTAGCGAGCGTCCTGCAGGTAAAAGATCGTGAGCGCCCGGGCAAAATCGGGGTTCTGTGGCTCGATCGCGCGCGCGCGCCGAATCGCCGCAAGGGCCCGCTCCCGCTGACCCAGATGCTGGAGAGCAAGCCCCAGGTTGTAGTGCGCCCGAGCATGGTCGGGTAGCCGGTCCGCTGCCTTTTCAAGCGCCAGGGTCGCCTCCACCAGACGGTCTGAACCGGCGAGCAGCAGCCCCAGTGAGTAATGCAGCTCGCCCGCATCCGAATTGAGCGACACTCCCCTGCGCAAGACCTCCTCGGCCTCGCTCCCGCGCCCTAGAGAATCGAGCAATCCGGCAAGATTCGCGATGGCGGGCACGAAAAGGGGATCCTGCTTAATCGCCGCACGGCACTCGACCTCGGCCTCCTCAAACCGATTCTGAACCGCATAGAGACTGGCAAGATTCAGACGCGCCGGGGGCAGGTCAGAATTCGCGCGTTGACTCCGCTCGTATTCGGCGACCGCGCGTTTCAGGGCCTGGGCCTCTCTCGCGGAAAGCCTCTCGGGGGGAACATCGACCAGAGCCCGCCCCGCCTCGCTCCTCACCGCGCGCACCGGGTCTTCGATTAAGGGCAACAGCAAAGCCAATCGCTGGGGACCCGGAAGTTGCGACAAGCCAATCACAGCCTGCACCCGGACGAGGGGCTCAGGGTCTTTGAGTGCCGCCGCCAAGGGCTCGAATGCCCCGGAACCGAGCGCCGGCAGAAGCGACACGCCGGTCGCGCGCACGATCGGCGGCGTGGCCTCGGACTCCACCAACGCACGGATCGAGTCCAGCGAACCCGGATCCGACAGCCCCCCTCGGTGCAAAGCGGTCGTCCACGCAAAACCATGTGTTCTTTCGAGCCCATACCAATCCCGCACCTGACCGGCCGCCCAGGCCGGACTCTTGTCTCCATGACACCCATTGCAAGCATTCGGCACGTCCAGGGACTCCGACAAATCAGGCCGAGGAACCTTCATCCCGTGGTCCCGGCGCGGATCGATGCCCATGTAGGTCGTCTCGGGCATATGACAGGCCACACATTCCGAGCCCTCGCTCCCGGCCTCGTGGTGATGATGGCTCGGCGCGTCGTAAAGCTTTGCTTGGAGGCCCGGAAATTTTTTGGGTGGCTGCTCGCCGTGACAACGCGTGCATAGGGCGTTTCCCTCTGCGCGTAGGCCCAGGCCGTGAGGATCATGGCAGTCGCTGCAACGGACTCCGGCCCGATACATCCGGCTCTGAAGAAACGAGCCGTAGACATAGACCTCGCCGAGAATCTGACCATCGGGGTGATAGAGGCCCGGAGCGAGCACCTGCGGGAGATAGTCATCCAGAAATGTCCTGTCGAGAGGGGCTTCTCCCGAGATCGCGAGGCGACGGGAATGACAAGGAGCGCAGGTTTCGATCTCTGCGTGCGCCGTCGACATCTCCGACGTCTCGACCAGCCCCTTCGCCGATGCGGTCTGGGGGCTCGCGCTCCGGTCCTCGGCAGTCCAGGCCAGATGGCGCTCACCGGGACCATGGCAGGCCTGGCATCCGACATTCATGACCGACCAGGTCGTTCGATAATCATCGCTCTCCGGATCGTACCCCTTGCGTAGATTCGTCGAGTGGCAATCCGCACACATCGCGTTCCACGATTGATACCGGCCTGTCCAGTGGAAAGCATCTCCCGGCGGAGGCGACGACTCCGGATCGATATCGAACCAGCGGCGCCCCGCTCTATCCCAGGCCGCGCCGAGCACCTGCAGCCGCCCCCCGCCTGAAGGAACCAGATATTGCTGCAAGGGATCGGCACCGAAGGTATAGAGCACAGGGAACTCGCGCTTCTCTCCGCCAGGAGTCTTCACCTCGGCGAAGAACCCCCCGTCTCGGCGGAAGAAACGAAAAGACTCCCCGTTGACTTCGTAAACAGCGTCGTCGAAATCCCCCAGAACCGTCTCATCACCGGCGACCTGCATGGCGAGCGCATGGTGGGAGTTCGACCACTTCTCCGCCTGTACCGAGTGACATCCCAAGCACGATGCCTCATCCACATAGGCCACTCCCTGCGGACCCGTCCCGAGAACTCGCTCCGGAAGGGTCGCCCCAGGCTTCTCCTTCCCTTCCGTCTTAACGGTGTCTCCAGCAAGCGAGACCCCGGCGGGGACCAAGGCCAGCGCAACGGCCAGCACGAAAAAGTCCCTCAGACTCGAAAGCCACGCGCGCAAAATCCCCGCTGGCAGCGACGTAGGCAATCCGAGCGGGGAGCCTTTTAAGCGCCTTAGAGTCGAGCTCGCTGCACGCTGAGCAAACGAATCCGAGGGCGTCCAAACCTTTCCGACCTCGCTCGGGGGTCGGCGCCCTGCCCCCCTCGATCTCTCAGACCGCATACCTTGTGACATCCAACCTCTCATTCACGTGGCGCGGAAAACTCAGTCCGCCAGCAGATCCTCGAGCTTGCGGAGCTCTAGCCCGGATTCACCCCATTGCCCAAGATCGCTTTGATCCGAGTGATGACAACGATGGAAAAACCCTTCCGCGACATTTTCCCCTTCGGCCGGTCTCGAAGTCCAAGTTCATCCCGGGCATCCCTGAGGGTAGGAAGGACTGGGGCGAGTCGCCTCGCCTATTGCATCAAATCGGCAAGGGCGGCGGGCTGCGTTTCTTTCATAATCGAATCAGCGCGAACCTGAAACATGGTTTTGAACTCTTTCTGGGGAAAGATCCAGAAGCTGTCCGCCTCGATCCCTTGCCAGACTTTTTCGGCAAATTCAGCCGCCGGCAGGCCCTCTGCGACCATTCCGGCCACATGGTCATGGAATTTCTGCTCAGCCTCACTCGCCAGCTGATTCTTTTTCGCAGGGTCGCGCAGGCGATCTGACTCCCAAATCTGCGTATCTACCTCTCCCGGACAAAGGCAGGATGCCGTCACCGGAGCCGGCTCCAGACTCAACTCCTGAAAAAGGGTCTCGCTAATCGCAGAAACCGCATGCTTGCTCGCCTGGTACGGCCCCATGAACTGGCCCCCACCCAGGAGACCCCCAATCGATGAAGTGTTGATGATTCGCCCTGGCGCTCCCTGGCCAAGCATTCTCGGAACGAATGACCGAATGCCGTTGACAACTCCCATGACGTTGACATCCAGGTTCCACCGCCAGTCCTGCTCGGTCCGCTCCCAGCTCTTCCCGTCGACCAACACCCCGGCATTATTAAAGAGAAGGTTGACTTGGCCGTGGGCCTGAAAGCTGTATTCCGCCAGGGAGTCCACGGCTGAACCGATTGTCACATCCGTGCCGACCACTTCGATCGCGCCTTCGAACTCGCGTTTCAGCACGTCGAGGCCGCCCGCATCGATATCCGCTGCCACGACTCTCATGCCCAGAGAAGCCGCGTGTCGCACCAATCCCGCGCCGATCCCGCTGGCAGCGCCAGTGACGACGCAAACCTGATTTTCCCATTGACTCATTAGGATTAATACCCCCCTAAGATGATTCGAAGGCAGAGAATAATGATCCGATGGCAGCGGGGCCATCTCGACAAGAAAAATCCTCTCGCACGTACATTCTCTGTCGCCGCGGCTCGACTCGCATCGGGCTCGAAAGCGTAAGTCGGTCACCTGACGCCCCGCGTTCGGCTTGGTCCGGAGGCCGCTTTCGGCCGGGGCCCTTCACGGGTTCGCCGCATGAACTCCCACGGGGGGGCGAGCCCCCGTGGTTGATCCCTCACTTATTTTAGCCGCGTTCGACACCGCTTTCAGGGGTCGACATGGCATACTCCCAGCCAATGCGTTTTTTCGACAGTCCCACCTTCCGCGTTGTTAGTATCGCTCTGGGTTTTCTGCTCGGCTCAGCCAGCATAGTTGGCCTTGTCATGCAGACCACCCGCGCCGCATCTCTCGACCCAGGCCAGTCGAAGCTGGACAGCCTTGTCGCTATCGAAAGCCTGCTCGCTAAACTTGCCACGGGCGCTCAGGAGCACGGAGCTCTGCGCGTTGCGTTCTTGGGTGATTCAACCGTTCACTCGGCCATTCAAGCGAAAAGCCTTCCCTTCGCTTTGGACCAGCGCATGAAGAGCTGGCAGTCCGGAGAATCTTCCGCCGAGGTCTACAGCATCGCCCGGCCTGCCCTCGGGAGCGTCTCTTTTCATTTTCTCGCGCGAGACATTATTGCGGCGAAGCCCGATGTCATCGTGTGGCAGCTCGCATTAGTCCATACCAACGACTACTGGCTACGCGGCAATACGCACCACGAGTTCGCGGGGCGCCTTTCCACCTTGGACCTCCTCGAGTTCTCTCTTCTTCCCATCCATGAACTCGGTTTATCCCTGAACACTTTGCTTGCCTACAAATTCCTCGCCAATCCCGGACTGCGCCCAATTTGGTCCGGCTTGATCAATGAGCAGTCCCGGGTCCAGAAGGCCCGCAGAGAGCTGGAGCAGACGTACTCCGGCGAGGGAAAGATTGGCCCCGAGAAGTATTTCTTGGGGCTTCAGGGGTTACGATCGCTCGCCGATCGATTTGTTAAAGTGGATGGTCGCCAACGTTCCTCTCGCGGCTGGGCCGTCGATCGGCTTGGCGAAGCGCTCAAGGGAATCGGGCCTGACCATATCTTGCTTCGATCCCTGGCAAAGTCCCTCGAGATCTTTCGCGATGCCGGAATCCCGGTTGTGATCTACCTGGGTCCGATCAATATCGAATATCTACGCAGCATCAACGTAGTCAACGAAAATCTACTTCAGGCAAGCATTCAGGCATACAGAGACGTCGCCCAGAAATACGGGGCGAATTTTATCGATCTCCACGACGTGCTGCCCGATGCGTCCTTTTATGATGCGTCGGGACACTTCAGGGCTAGCCCGAGCCTCGACCCCGCCTCTCGGATAATCGACGGTATCCATCCAATCTTGGTCGAGGAACTCGAGCGCATCAGCGAGATTGCAGGAAGTTCCCCATCCGGGCCCCTAAACGAGAGCGAACTGTAGAGAGAAATGCTTTTTAATAGCGTCCAGTTCGCGCTCTTTCTGATTTTCGTTCTTCTTTTCTATTATGGCCTGCCCCGAAAATTTCAGGGCGCAACTCTCCTCACAGCCAGCCTCATTTTCTACACCTTGTGGACTCCGGCCTACCTGATTCTTCTCCTGGCCGAAATAGGGATCAATTACGCACTCCTTCGCGCGATGGTTCGTAGCAAGCGTCCCGGCCTGTATCTGGTCGCGGCAACCCTCTTCACTCTGGGGCTTCTCGGCTACTTCAAATACACCGCGATGCTACTGGAGACCCTGCTCCCGAGCCTGGCAGCCAACTTCGGCTGGGGTTTTCAGATTCCCGAAATCCTATTGCCTCTGGGAATATCCTTCTACAGCTTCCAGCTCCTCGGGCTTAGCATCGACGCCTACAGAGGCCAACTCGATGAGGTTCCCAGCCTAAGCCGCTACGCCCTTTTCGTTTGTTTCTTTCCTCAACTCATCGCCGGGCCAATTTTGCGGGGGTCTGAGTTCCTCCCTCAACTGGAACGCGGGGGAGAGCCCACCTGGGATCGTAGCCGCCGAGGGCTTTGGCTGATCGCCACGGGAATCGGCAAAAAAGTCATCTTGGCCGACTTTCTACTCGCCCCCTTTGTCGATCAAGTTTTCCTGGAATCCGCCCCGGCTTCGAGCAACTTTCACTGGGTCGCCCTCTACAGTTTTGCTTTTCAGATCTACTTTGATTTTTCGGGCTATACCGACATGGCACGCGGCATCGCTCTACTCCTCGGATTCGAATTACCCATGAATTTCCTTGAGCCCTACCTTTCCAGGAACCCGTCTGAATTCTGGCGGCGCTGGCACAAGACACTTTCACGTTGGCTTGCGGATTACGTGTATATCCCCCTCGGCGGAAATCGTCGCGGAAGATCCCGAACCTATTCGAACCTCGCCCTGACCATGCTGCTCGGCGGCCTATGGCACGGTGCTAATTGGACCTTCGTCATTTGGGGGGGGCTGCATGGGCTCCTGCTTATTCTTCATCGGCTCGTTCGCCCTAGAGGGATCACAAGGGCAGAGCCCCTTGCCTGGCGTGACGCTCCCAAGGTCTTCTTTTTCTTCAACTTGGTTTGTCTTCTCTGGGTCTTCTTCCGCGCACCCGATCTGGAGTTTGCGCTGCGTTATTTCGAGCGACTCTTTACTTTTTCGAACCCCCTAGCCTGGCCGCATATTCAGATTGCTGTCGTGGGCCTATGCATTGGCCTTCATTTGGCGGAGAGAAGCTTGAGAGTGCACGCACCGGCTATCCGAAACCGACTCGGCCAATACTGGTGGGGCGGCATGGCAGAGGGCGCAGTTCTCGGGGCACTGATAGGGCTGGCGCTCATGGTCGGCGGCGTGGGCGGCGACTTCATCTATTTTCAATTCTGATCCGCCTTACCCCCAGTCTCCAAGCCAGCGCCAGGAAGACTGAGGCGAGAGAGTCGCCAGTATCCTATTCGGCAATTCCCGCCGAGCGCTTTCGGTGCGGACCATCGTCGCGTAGGATTTCCGTCGGACTTGGCGCAAAACTGGAGGGCAAGATATGAAGGTCGATGCAGCCATCGCGGCTCACCTGAGCCAAATCGGCAGCGAAGCAAAAAGACTCGAGGCCCTCGGCTATGACGGCCTGCGCTTGGCAGAATTGAACCATGATCCGTTTATGGCCCTGGCGCTCGCCGCCGCCAACACCCATCGAATAGAGCTAGTCACTTCGGTTGCCGTCGCATTCTCCCGAAACCCGATGTCCATGGCGATCCTCGCCCATGACCTGAACGCATTCTCCGGCGGACGCTTCGTCCTAGGACTCGGCTCCCAGGTCAAGCCCCATATCGAACGCCGATTCAGCATGCCTTGGCATAAGGCTGCCCGCCAAATGTGCG
The DNA here is from genome assembly GCA_028823175.1 of Myxococcota bacterium. Lineage (GTDB taxonomy): Bacteria > Myxococcota_A > UBA9160 > UBA9160 > UBA4427 > JAZXM01. Next base: position 780 of record JAPKBZ010000073.1, on the reverse strand, counting down.
AATTCATAGAGGCGATGCAGGCGATCTTTGACTGCTGGTATGACGGCGAGCGCCTGCAATACATTGGCGAGTACTATCAACACACCCTGATGCCCGACACGTTCAGACCGGAAGATACCGCCGGGCCTCGCCCGCGCATAACCCTCTCTGCGACGGGACCGCTCATGACCAAAGTCGCCGCACGGGTCGCCGATGGAATGATCATGCACCCATTCTCGACCGAGAGGTATATGCGAGAGGTCACGATCCCGGCAATCGAAGCGGGGCTCCATGAAAGCGATCGGTCCCTGTCCGACTTTGAGCTCGACTACGCTCCGATGATCGCTACAGGCTCAGACGACGAGGAGATCGAGCGCGGCATAGCCTTCATTCGTGGCCGAATCGCGTTCTATGGCTGCACCGTCGCTTATCGACCCGTGCTCGAGATTCACGGTTGGGGCGATCTTCAGGACGAACTGATCGCTCTCCACCGGAGACACGAGACAGAAGAAATGGCCAAGCTCATCACGGACGAAATGGTCAATACCTTCGCCATCGTCGGCCGTCCTCCCGAGGTCATCGAGAAGATGCGAGCACGCTTTGGCGGGCTTATCGATCGCACAGGCTTCTCCGCTCCGAGCCTGGGCGACGACGAGTTTCGGGAATTTCTTCGACGGCTCCAGAAAGGCTGAAGCGTTCGGACCCGACACCACGAGTGCATGAGATATCTCTTCGCGCATGGACTTAGCGAGCGCAGCGACATGTCTATTCACTAACCCTCGATCGGTAGTCGACGCGGCA
>JAPKBZ010000022.1 GCA_028823175.1 Myxococcota bacterium | reverse complement strand
GGAACTCAAGGGCCGCCGGAAACGGAACCGGCGGCTTTCCCGGTTGAAACACCGGGAAGCGGGCGAGCGAGAGCACCAGGGCCTGGGTCGCCTTCGCAGTCGGGGTCGCAGCCGCGGTGGGTACCGGCACCGACACAGACACCGCCGTCGGAGTCTCGGGGGCTTGGGACTGTTGGGCGGAATCGGACGAGCGGCTCTCGGCCCCGTACGCCATGAGCAAGCTGACCGCCAGGATCCGGATGAATTGCGGTCCTCGTTTCCGGAGAACGGATGCGGGCTCCGACCGGTTTACCCGCCGGCGCCGGTGGGCGAGCCGGAGTCCCGTGAGGGTTAGGCCTCGTCGGTGCGCGAGATCTCGACTTTCTCTTCGCCGCTGATTGATTTCGGGCATGGCCCCGCCGGTCCCCCTTCGGACTGACTCTCACCGATCCAAGTCGGATCCGAGCCTAGGATACCATGGCCCGCAATGCGGACTCAGGGCGGGGTCTAAGCGCGGTTGTGATCGGGGGGAGAGCCCTAGCCAGGACGCTTCCACCGGCGCACCGCCTCCATTCAGAGGAGCCAGTGAAGGGACTCTGATATACTGATGTATAGTCGCGGGCGCGTGAGGCAAAAAGGGGGGGGGATGTTCTACGGCTGGTGGATCGTCGCAAGTGTATTTGTGGCCCAGATGTTTGTGGTGGGATTCGTCCAGTATGCGTTTCCCTTCGTGCTCGTCGCGGTGAAGGCAGAGTTTTCCGCGTCGACGACCGAGGCCAACCTCGCGATGACCGCTTCGGGTGCCGTTGGAATGGTTCTGTCTCCATTATTGGGCCCCTTGGCCGACCGCTGGTCGGCGAAAGGAATGATGGTGATCGGGGGCTTTGTGCTGGTCGCCGCCCTCCTAATACTCTCGGTCACCCAGGGGATCGGGCAATTCGTCGCGGTCTTCGCCGTCATGATCTGTGCGGCCAATATCCTGCTGGGTCCGATCACGGGCCAGGCCATTGTCACACGATGGTTCACGGCCAGTCGGGGCCGAGCGCTCGGCTTGGCGGCTGTGGGTACCTCGGTGGGGGGGCTGTTGCTCCCCGCTCTGATCAGTCAGTGGATCGAGGTCTGGGATTGGCGCCTTAGCCTGCGCGCTCTCGCCGCCCTGACGACCGTTTGTGTTTTTCCCCTGGTCATTTTCGTTCTCCGTGACCATCCGAGCGACAAGGGCCTCGAGCCAGAGGGGGCGAAAAAACTGGAAGCGAAAAAACTGGAAGCGAGAAATGAGGCGAGAAATAAAGGAGCGGGAGCCGAGGCTCAGGAGATTGGTTGGAGCCAGGGGCTATCCATGGCCGAGATCCTTCACGATCGCTCCTTTTGGGTGATCGGTCTCTCGTTCGGCCTGCTCATCATGAGCTACTCAGCATTTTTGAGCAATATCGGGCTTTACGTCGAGTCCATGCGCTTGGATCCCGGCGTGGGGCCGCGGCTGATTCAACTGGTTGCGCTTTTCGGGCTGATCGGAAAGATCGCGCTTGGGGCGGCGACGGATCGAATCGATCTGCGAATGGGGCTTTGGGTTGCTCTGTGTCTAGCGGCGGTAGGGTTGGCAATTTTTTCGACCGAGCCGAGCCTGACGGTGATGTGGATCGCCGCGCCTGTACTTGGTCTGGCGTCCGGGGGCGTACTGCCGGTCTGGGCGGGGATGGTCGCCCGCTGTTTTGGGACGGAGAATTTCGGTCGTGTGATGGGGTTCATGTCTCCCCTGATAGGACTGCTCGTCATGCCCGGGTTCTTGATTGCGGGCTGGAGCGCAGACACGACGGGAAGCTTCACGGACGCGCTGCAGATTTACGTGGGGGCTATCGTACTCGCATGCTTGCTGCTCTTCGCTCTCGATATGGACAGTGCTGACAAGTCGCCTGATGCGGCTGCCTAGGCGACCGATCGCCGGTGGGCTCGCGGGCGCGTAGCGCGGCCGCGATCACCCCCCGTTGCGGCGCAAGAGAAGACCTGCGTCACGACAGGGGGAGTCTTCATCCCTTGGTTTTAACTTCGCTTGCGAACTGCCAGATGCGCAAGGCCGAGGCCGAGGAGAAGTGCGGTGGAAGGTTCCGGGATCACCGAGTACGGCCTTTTTTAGAGGTCTGGAGGGAGAACCGCGCCCTTCCAAGCGGGGAAATGCAGTGCGGAGGATTGCTAGCGGGGCTCAAGCCCTCGGCGCTCGCGCTCGGCATTCATTCGAACAGCGTCTCCCGGGAGCCGTTCGCCGAGTTCCTCTTCCTGGATTGTGCCGGCGACATGCCTGTCCGCATTCCGACTGTTGTACATGATTCGCTTCTCGGGGGTCACCGCGAGGATTGTGCGTAGAGGTGAGTCGAGGAAGCCGGTAAAAAAATTGGCCGCGCCGTCGTTGGTGGGGCTCAGTTTCTTGGAGAGGGCAGGGTAGAACCACTTCTTGGTCTCGTCGTCGTCGAAGAACTCGCCCCTTCCCTTGAACGTGATGGCGCCGGCGGGAAGCTCCTTTGGAGTCCGCGGGCCGTATCCCGCGCTGCTGACATTCACAGAAACTCTTGGGTCGCGCCGGATGGCCTCGGCACGGTGGCGATGAGAGGCGAAGGTGAGCCAGATCTTGCCCTCGTGCCAAAGAAATGTATGCGTCACGCCCACGGGCCAGCCATCCTTCGTTGCCCACATGAGGACGCATTCACCGGAATGATTCATGAGTTGATCGACCTCTGCTTCGTCGAAGGGGTAGATCGAGACAATCTCGTGGTCGTGGGTCTGTGCCATGGTTTCTCCTGATGTTGAGATCGGGGATTCTATCATGCTGGGAATGTGCCGAAACTGGATTAGGCTATGAATTAGACATCGAGCAGTCCTTGGGAAAGGGGCTAGGCTTTTTCTCTCTTGAGATCACCCAACTAAGGGCGAAATAAATGATTCAGCTCTACGGCCTGCGAATGAGTAATTACTACAGTCTGGTAAAGGCACTTCTCGTCGAGAAGGGGGTCGACTTCGAGGAAATCAAGGCTCCGCCTACCCAGGAAGAGGACAACCTCATTCGAACCCCAATGGGGAAGATGCCCTCGATCGGAGTGGACGGCAGCTATCTGTCGGAGTCGCTTGCCATCGCGTCCTACCTCGACCGGATCCAACCGACGCCGGCGCTGCTTCCCGCGGATGCTTTCGCTGCGGGCAAGGTCGTGGAGTTGGTCTGCCATCTGAAGCTTGGCGTAGAACTCGTGGCCAGGCGCTGTCTGCCGGAAGCCTTCTTTGGAGGCAAGGTGAGCGATGAAACCAAGGAGAGCACGAGAGCGGACCTCGCCAAGGGTATGAAGGCACTGGACCGAATTTTCGTGGGCGATCCTTGTGCGGCGGGCGCAGAGCCCACTCTCGCTGACTTCTATACTTTCTACACATTCGGTCTTGGGGGAGGCATCGTTCAGAAGGTTTTTGGGGAGGACCTCTTGGAGGGACATCCCAAGATCCAGAGCGTGATGGCCCGCATGGCCGAGCACCCCAGTGTCGAGAAGGTAGAAGCTGAGAAAGCTTCCCGAGGCTGAGAGGTGGGCTTGGACACGCTTCCTGAACGTGGCCCGGCCTGCCCGCCAGTGACCTCCCAGGAACGTGAGTTGACGAAAACGGACGCGACTATAAAGAAGGTGTTGATTACTGGCGTGGCTGGCCCTCTCGGCCGACTGCTGGCCGCGAAGCTTTCCCTGACCATAGATGTGTGCGGGGTGGACACACATCGCTGGAAGGGGCCGCGTCCCGATATTCGCGTGCACCGGGTCGATCTTCGTAAGCGCCAATTTGAAGATTTGCTCAGGGCCGAGCGGCCTGATGCTGTGGTGCACATGGGTTTCGTTCGCCATTTCGACCGCGGAGACCGAGTTCGCCACGATGTCAATGTGCGCGGAACCAAACAACTTCTCGATCACTGTGCAAAATACGGCGTTCGAAAGGTAGTGGTTTTCTCGAGTAGTGCGGTCTACGGCGCTTTTCCGGAGAATCCTTATGGCATGGATGAAGACTGTCCGATTTCGGCAAGTCGCTCGTACCCAGAGATCAGGGACCAGGTCGAGGTCGATGCGCTTGCGAGCGCTTTCCTTTGGCAGCATCAAGAAATCGAAACTGTCGTTCTCCGCCCGGTGAACGCCTTGGGTCCGAAGGTGGGCTCGATGATGTCCAGCTACCTGAAGCTGCCTTGGGTACCGACGGTGATGGGTTTCGATCCAGTCGTGCAGTTCATCGGGGAGGCAGACCTGCTCGATGCCCTTGAAATGGCGGTGGTCAAGCCGCTCTCCGGTGTTTTTAATGTGGTTGGGGCTGGGCAAGTTCCGATCCACACGGCGATCCAGGCGATCGGTGCAAGGGCTTGGCCCATTCCTGGCCCGCTCTTCAATGCCGTGTGCCGGCAGCTCTTTGCTCTTAAGCTCTGGCACTACCCCTCGGGCGCCGTGGATTATCTGCGCTACCCGGTTTGCCTGTCCGGGCGCCGTTTCGAGGACGCCACAGGTTTCCGCCCGAAGGTATCACTCAGCGAAATGTTCGATTCGATACGCCAGCGGGGCGGATGATGGCCGATTCCCCTGAGAGCGTGCTCGCGATAGCCCGGGAGGTGGCTGGGGTGCTGCGCCCGAGTTGGCTTCGCCGTCTTCAGGAGAGAATAGACGCGCGCATGGCGCGGGTTCCGGCCCGCCTTAACGAATATGGTTTCGACGATCAGGGACTTTCGCCCGATTTCGTCAGACAGAACATGCTGCCGATTGCACTGCTCTATGAATATTATTTCCGGGTCCGCACGGTCAATATAGACCGCGTTCCTCGGGGCCGAGTTCTTCTCGTGGCGAACCATGCTGGACAGCTTCCCTTCGATGCGATGATGCTTTCCAGCGCGATGTTGCTCGAGGGCGAGCCTCCGCGCATAGCCCGGGGAATGGCCGAATATTGGGTTTCTGAGCTGCCCTTCGTGAGCGTTGCCGCCGCGCGCGGAGGCGCGCTGGTAGGGACACCGAAGAATTGTGCGTCCATGCTCGACGCTGGGGAGTGCGTCATGGTATTTCCAGAGGGCGTGCGCGGGATGAACAAGCTCTATGAAGATCGCTACCGGCTGATGCGCTTTGGGCTGGGTTTTATGCGGCTCGCCCTAGAGACGAACACACCGATCGTGCCCGTCTCGATCATCGGCTCCGAGGAGCAGCAGCCTGGGCTCGCTAATTTGTCTGGGCTCGCCCGTCTCTTCGGTATGCCGGCGCTTCCCTTGACGCCGACCTTCCCCCTGCTCGGTCCGCTCGGGCTCTTGCCTTTGCCCGTCAAATATCATCTCTACTTCGGCGAACCCATGAGCTTCGAAGGCGATGCCTCGGAGGATGATGCCGATATTGAGGATCGGGTCGATCGGGTGAGGGCGGCCATCGAAGAAGGCTTCGAGCGGGGATTGGCCGAACGGTCTGGGATCTTCAGCTAGGCGCTTGTCTATGGGGTCTGGCCGAACGTCTCCCGAACTACTGCGGGTCGTATTTCTAGGCTTAGTCGAGAAATGCCAGAGTTCGGACTTCGATACTTTGGCGCGGTAACGTGCCGGGGCGTGTATTGGGGTCCCGGACGGCAGTATGAGCCGTGAATCCCGAGGGCCCCTCCGCCGAATCGAAACATTTCAGAAGGAGCGCCTCGTCGGGAGTCATCTCCGGAAAGTAGAACCAGCGGTGCCGCTCCGAGTATGAGAACGAGTAGATTTGACCCGTACGGTCGGGGTAACGCAACTCGGTCTCGATGCAGTCTTCTTTCCGCAGTGTTTGGGCGTCACAGATGGCCAATGGGGCCTCGTGGACCGGGGCGTGGATGGGCTTCCAAAAATTGATCACAACGAATCGCTTCGTCATCAGCGAGTCGGCTTCTTCGGGTAGCAGGTCGCGAACCCGTTGCGGCGCCGAGGTTTCGGTGTAGTCATTGTGGACGAGCCATACGGGGCTCTGAACGTCTGTGTCGACAGTCTTATCCTTATCACTTGATCGCAGATTATGATCGAAAGCGTGGACCCTGGACGCCCCGATTTGCGCGCGGACCAGTTCTTCGACCTTCGGGTAGAAGTCGCGCTCGATCGAGTCTGGGTCATTCTCGTTGAGGGGTATCCCGGCGAATGGAATGAGTTGGGCGCCTTCTCGATCGAGGCTGGCTGGGGGGCTGAAGGCGCGCGCGTCCTCAATCGATGCGACTCGACGATCGCCTTCGACGTTGGAAGGGGATTCGCCTTCCGGTATTTGGTGAATGAAGTAGAAGGCGGGCCCTTTGGTGGGCTGGATGTAGCTCAGTTCAGCTCGGATATTCAACCTTGCTCCCCTGGTTTTGAAGAATTCGATTCGAATAGACGACCGGGTTGTTGTCTCTTCGAGTATAGAAAATCCCGTGCGTATCTGACAAAGGGCTAGGCTCAAAAAGGAAATAGCGAGAGGCAGAGGGGTAGGGTCGTCCTCGCGAAAGCTTTCTCGGCAACTTTTCGGGGAATTAGCAAAAGCCGTGTATGGGGAGGCTGGGAGTTGAGCATGATCGAAGTGAATAATCCGACGGGGAACCTCGTCATTATTACAATCACCGGGCAGGTCAGGGTGGAGGACTACGAGAGGACCCTCGTGCCGAGGCTTCATGAAATTTCAGAGGAGCAGGGAGGGCTCAGGGCCCTGATCGTCATTGATGAAGGCTTCGAGGGCTACGATCTTGGCGCCGCATGGGATGACGCCAAGCTGGGTGCAGAAATGTGGTCTTTTTGGGAACGCTGCGCCCTAGCGACGGACGTCGCCTGGATACGCACTTCCATGCGGGCTTTCGCGCCTCTCTTTCCATGCCCGGTAAAGCTCTTTCCTCTTGCCGAGGTCGAAGACGCTCGCCGCTGGCTTGAGGAATCCCTGGGAACGGTGCACTTCGAGATGACCGAGGGTGTTCTCCACCTGCGAGTCATCGGTGAATTGGAGAGCCGTATCTACGACGAGCTGGGTGCGCGGATAGACGATGCCCTGGCTGGAGGCGACGGAGCGCGCCTGGTAATCGATGTTCGAGAGTTTACCGGCTGGCACGGAATCGGTGCTTTCGGACACCACCTTTCCCTGATCTTTGGGCATCGCAACGTGATCGAACGCGCGGCTCTCCTGGGCGATGCGAAGTGGCAAAAGGCTTTGAGCCGGGTGGCCGGCCGGGTAATCCGGGGCAAAACCAGCTATTTCACAGACGAAGCAGAGGCTAGGGCCTGGGCGGCTTCGTGAGGACGGATTCAGGCTGTCGTTGCCGGCCCGAGGACCTGCTTGAAGCGGCTTCTTTAGATAGAGTCAGCTCCCGCGAGACATGGCAAAGGAGGCAGGATGACACGGGTTCAGGAATTATGGCGATATCCGGTGAAGAGTATGGCGGGGGAGCGGGTCACTGCGAGTGAGGTGACTTCTCGCGGGGTCGCCGGAGACCGCGCGTGGGCGGTGCGGGACGAGGTGCGCGGTGGCATTCGGGGGGCGAAAAAACTCGCTGGACTCATGAAGATCGCTGCGGAATATCCCGGCTCTCCGAGCGTAGAAGGTTCAAGCCCGGCGACGATTCGCTTCGAGGACGGATCCACAGCGAATACCGGGGACGAAGATATTCATCAGCGGATCTCTGACGCGCTTGCCCACGCGGTGACACTCTGGCCGCTCGTCGAGATCGGCGACGGAAGCCATTATCGGCGCGGGGCTCCCGACAATTCGGACATGGAAGAGGAGCTCCGGGAGATCTTTGGCCGGGAACCCGAGGAGCCTCTCCCCGATATTGGCGCGTTCCCGCCGGAGTTGCTGGAAAATGAGTGTCCGCCCGGGACCTATTTCGATGCGTTTCCGCTCTTGATCATGACCACCACTTCCCTCAAGAGCATGGAAAGTCGAGCGCCGGGGGCACGTTTCGACGTGCGTCGCTTCAGGCCTAATCTGCTCATTGATGCAGCCGATGCGGGCGATCCTTTCCCCGAGTCGGCCTGGGAGGGGAAGCGAGCCCGGATCGGGTCGGCGACTCTGCGTATGGGAGTCGTTTGCCCTCGCTGTGTGATGGTGACCCGGGGATTCGAAGATCTGCCCAAGGACCCGCAGATCATGCGTTCCCTGGTGCGTGAGAACGAGGGCAACCTGGGTCTCTACGCAGAGATCGAAAAGCCCGGTCGAATTGCACAAGGTGACGAGATCGAGTGGCTCGAATAGGGAGCATTGGTGATTGTCTTGGGGGGAATTTAGTTTTGCGTAGAGCCAGGGTTTTACTGAGTTATTCCCGAAAAATGCTGTCGGCTCTTCTCGCTGGTTTGCTCGTGTATTCGAGCGCTGAGGCGGCGGGTGGGGAAGCGTCCGAGGCGGCCTCGCATCTGAGTGGGTATCTGAGAATTGATACCGTGAACCCACCGGGCAATGAGTCGCGAGGCGTTGCCTACCTGGCGGGTATTCTGGACCAACACGGGATCGCCTACTCGACTGGGGAGTCGGCGCCGGGGAGGGGGAACCTTTGGGCTCGACTCGAAGGCGGCGATAAACCGGGCCTGGTCCTGCTTCATCATATCGACGTGGTTCCAGCCGATCTCGCTTACTGGGATTTCGATCCATTATCCGGCGAAATTCGGGATGGCTACCTCTATGGCCGGGGCGCACTCGATACCAAGGGGTTGGGGATTGTCCAACTCGAGGCGTTTATCGCGCTGAAGGAGTCAGGGCAGGCTCTCAACCGTGATGTTTGGCTGGTAGCCACGGCGGACGAGGAAGCGGGCGGTGCTTTCGGCGCCGGTTGGATGATCGAAAACCACCCCGAGGTCTTCGCGAACGTGGGCTTCCTCCTTAATGAAGGAGGAGGGGTGGAACAATTTGGGGAAGAACTGGCGGTAATGGTCGAAGCCACCCAAAAAGTCCCCCTCTGGCTTCGACTGAGGTCTGTGGGGCGCCCAGGGCACGGCTCGGCTCCCCAAGTTGAAACCTCGGTTACGCGCCTCGTCCGGGCGGCGCATCGTATCGCCGAAACCCAGTTCGAGCCGCATCTTGTGCCTACGGTGCAAGCGATGTTTCAGGGGCTGGCTCCCCTGCAGGCTGAACCCCTTGCCCAGGCCTTCGCCGACCCCAAGAGCGCCATCCAGGACGAAGAGTTCATGCTTTCGTTGCAGCTCAAGAACCCCGCGCTGCACTCGCTCTTCAGAAATACCTGCTCGGTCACCCGGCTCGAAGGCAGCGCCAAAATCAACGTGGTACCGAGCGAAGCCTACGCGGAACTCGACTGCCGCCTCTTGCCGGATCAGGATCCCGAGGTCTTCATTCTCGAGTTGAGCAGGATTATCAGCGACGAGGCGGTCACGATCGAACGAATCATGGGCTTTACGCCCGCGGTCAGTTCAACGGACACGGAACTCTTCGAGGCGATCCAAGAGACGAGCGCAGAGTTTTTCCCGGGTTCTCATGTGGTCCCGAGCGTATCCGGGGGCTTTACGGACAGCCATTTCTTTCGAGATAGGGGCATCGTGAGCTATGGCTACGCGCCCTTCGTGCTCGAATCTACCGAGCGACGTGGCATTCATGGCAACAACGAGCGGATCTCTGTGGAGAACATGGAGCGAGGCAGCCTGATCATGACCGGTCTCCTCGAGCGCTTCACCGTGGACTAGGACGCCGAAGCACCCGCTGCGGCGAGAAGAGGCACATACCCCAGGTTCATGATCCCCACCCCCCGGGGGATGGGTTAGGGTTGAGGCTAAGCCGCGTCTGAAGTGCAAATGAACCCGAACTCAAGCCGGACTCCCTGGTGGACGACAATAGGGGTGTATGGGCTCTCAGTGGTTGAGGGCTTTGGGATGGATTGGACTGGGGATTCTTCATGGCCTGTTCGTTATTCGCTCGTGTCTTCGTCGCGCTTTCTCTCATGGTTCCGGCCGTCTCGGCAGACGAGATCAGCCTTCAGCCCAATCCGGCGTCGATCCTTCAGGGCGATGTCGTCGAAGTGACGGCCACCATGGATTTTCAGACTCCGGTTGTCGGAGGGGGCTTCGGTCTTGTTTACGATCCGGCAGTTTTGACCTTCGAGTCGTTCACCTTCGACCCGTCTTTCACAGCGAATTTTGCTAATACGGGTCCGAGCCCGGGAGCCACTGAAAACCCCCTGGCTTCGACCTTCGGTTGGTTTCTTCTGAATTCCCCGACAGGGCCCACAGCCATCGGAGTTTTCCGCTTCTCGGCGGCTGCCTCGATGGGCTCCAGCGATCTGGTAACCCAGGGGTTAGCCAACGTTCCTTTTGCCGGGCAGTCAGGAAACCTGGCCGTCACCTTTGGCGATGCGGTCGTCACGGTTCCCGAGCCCGCTCTGGGCCAGGCACTGGCCGCCGGAGTCGCTGGACTTGGACTGCTCCACCGTCGCAAGCGGCTCGCATCGCGGTCCTAACGAAAGAGGGGCGCCAGCCGTTAAGCTGACGCCCCCACCTTGCTTTCGGTGTCTGTCCCTTTAGATCGTCTATCGATGTTGTCCGCGACTCCGTCGCCGTCGGAATCCAGCCCGGCAGCCATTGCGAAGGCGAGATCGGTCTGGGCAACCAACGCGTTCTGGGTGTCACCGATGACCAGTGCATTGACCACTGCCTGAGCAGCGACCACCGCAGTAGCCCGGTGACTTCCGCCACGCCTTGGGCGTCGTTCAGGCTCGAGTTACCCCTTCAGGGCGATGTCGTCGAAGTGACGGCCACCATGGAGTTTCAGACTCCGGTTGTCGGAGGGGGCTTCGGTCTTGTTTACGATCCGGCAGTTCTGACCTTCGAGCCGTTCACCTTCGACCCGTTTTTCACCAGGAAACCTGGCCGTCACCTTTGGCGATGCGGTCGTCACGGTTCCCGAGCCCGCTCTGGGCCAGGCACTGGCCGCCGGAGTCGCTGGACTTGGACTGCTCCACCGTCGCAAGCGGCTCGCATCGCGGTCCTAACGAAAGAGGGGCGCCAGCCGTTAAGCTGACGCCCCTACCTTCCTTTGGGTGTCTGTCCCTTTAGATCGTCTATCGATCCTGGGAGATCGCCATGTCCGGCTGACCGAACATGTAGGTTGAGATGATTGACAGTTCACCGAAGTTCGTGATGCCGTCGCCATTCAGATCGAGGTCGGGGTTGTCGCTCTGCAGCCATCCCATCTGGAGCTGGGCCACATCGGCGAAGTTGACCAGACCATCGTTGTTGAAGTCGGGATCACAGATATTACCGAACCCGTCGAGGTCCGTATCGCGCTGGCTGTGACCACCGGCATCCGGAATCGCTGTGCCGTTGGCGACGTAGCGACAGTTGTCGCAAACATCACCGACTCCATCCGAATCCATATCCGACTGGTCGGCGTTGGCCGTGCTCGGGCAGTTGTCGACATTCCCGCACACTCCATCGCCATCCGCATCGTTGTTGGCATCGAAGGCGCAGACGTCGTTGTTGTCCGCTACTCCGTCGCCATCGGAATCCAGCCCGGCAGCCATTGCGAAGACGAGATCCGCCTGGGCAACCAACGCGTTCTGGGTGTCACCGATGACCAGTGCATTGACCACTGCCTGAGCAGCGACCACCGCAGTAGCGCCGGTGACTTCCGCCACGCCTTGGGCGTCGTTCAGGCTCGATTGACCCGTCAGCTGAATGCCATTCACTGGATTCCCGTCGAGAACCACGGTCACATTCGTGAGACCTGAGACCAGCGGTGTCACGTCGACTCCTCGCACCGACCAGAGCAGGTTAACCTGCGTCTGGCTTACCAAGCTGGTGACCGGATCCGTTAGGGCTGCGATTTCCGGGAGGAAGACTCCCACCACAGCACCCAACTGAGTGGTGAACATCAGCGAGATTCGGTCGACGAGAATTTCGTCGCCCCCGAGAATCGGGTTTCCGAAGCCGGAGTTCGCGAACAATGAGAGGTCCATGTTCGCGATGCTGAAGTCGAGCCTCGGCAACTGATTCCTTGAGGCATTTTCGAAGACAAGAGGTCGATTGAGGTCGGTCAAGTTGCCAAGGTAATTGGCGTGAGGCAGACCACTCAGCGCGAGCATAGCCGCCGGACCGCCCGGCTGGTTCTGGGTGGCATCGGCCGCCGCAGTAAGGTTAGCTGCGACGAGTAGGTCCGTTGCGGCCGTGATCCCGGCGGGATCACCCAATGCATGGGCATCAATCACATCCTGCGCAGCCATGAGCTGTGCCGCAGTGGTGAGCAGGACGACGCTCTCGGGCTCTCCGAGTGAGTCGCCGAACATCAACTCGCTGTCGATCTCATTCGCTACGCCGAAGCCGTTGGCTTCGATCAGGAGGACGGTCAGGCCATTGATCAGATTTTCGGCTTCAGCACCGGATGCCGAGAACACTACGTCCACCACGCCCTGGATTACGTCGCCGTTTTCATCGAGACTGGCAAAGAGCGCCGGTCGAATGACACCCGTAGTAAACACCATGTCTGCTGGGGCGATGGCGACAGCTTGCTCGAATCGGATCGTAAGGCCGTTACCTACGGCGACCGATTCACTCGGGGTGATGAGAGTGCCGAACCCTGTATCCGAAAATGCTGACACATCAACGGTGGGAATCGTGAACTGGAAGTTCGGCGTACCGCCACCGATCGTCTGATTGCTGAACTCGATAGGTTCGACGATAGACGCCGCGTTTCCCACAAAAGTAGCTGAGGGAGCCCCACCGATAATCGGCGACTGGTTCGGGAGTGTTATAGCCACGCCAGTGGCATCGAACAAGCTCGAGTCTCCGAAGAGGGTCGCGTTGGCCACTACAGTACCGTCCACTGTCAGAGTTGCGACAGAGTAGGGCGGAACAACGAGACCAGACACGTCTGCTCCTCGAATCGAGAAGAGAAGATCGACTTGATCCTGGTCAACAAGACCCGTGACAATGTCTGTGATGGCCACGATCTCAGGCGCGAACGTTCCGGTGACGTTTCCTTCGGAGTCAGTGAAGGTCAGCAAAAATCCAGACGTGAGGACTTCGTCGCCTCCGAGAACTTCGGCTCCGAATCCCGTATTGCTGAAGAGGTCGAGTGCGATGTTTGTGATTGTGACGTCGAGGCGCGGTCGACCGGTCCTAGAGGCGTTCTCGAAGAGGGGGCTTAGGAGCTGGTCCTGAGCCGCAATCGCGTTGGCGATATCTTGCGGACCGCCTAGGAATGTGGCCGGAATGATGCCACCGAGCCCGGGCGGAACCGGGCATCCCGGGCAGTTTTCCACATCGACAGGAGTCGATCGGACGATTTCGAATACACCGTCATCGTCCAGGAAGAGGGCTTCGACTCGGAGTCGCAGGCCCGCTTCTTCGATACTCACGACAAACTCCGAGCCGTGAGGAGTGAAGGCGTCCCCGTTGCCGTTGAGGCCTCCCAACCTGGTAACATCCAGGAAGTCACCCGAGCCAGGCTCGAGTTCGATCTGCCAGTAGTAGTCGGTCAGCCCAGTAATCGCGCCAGTCGGGTTGTCCAGACTCACGTTGTCCGCGTCCGTGACGCCCGCGAGTGAGGCCATCAGCGTATCGCCCACGGCTCCTCCGTTCGCCGGTGTTACGGTCACAGCGCCCATCGCGAGGCTATTGATTGCCCCGGCAGATCCGGCTGCGCCCTCTGGAAGGATGACCGTTATATCGTCAAAGATGAGTCGCTCGATGTTCCGAACGAGATCCCGTCCCTCATTTCCAGTCTTTCTGGCCGCGAGGTTGACCGCGATTTCCCGAGTATCGATAATTTCGATGAGGCCATCGGGAGTGGGATTAATTGATCCGGCAGCGAAGTCTATTCCAGCGCCATCGGTACCTGCTTCCGCGTTGCGAGAGTGGACGTCTGCAAACACCCCCGTTATCGGATCGCTTTCGATGATGTAATCAGCAAAGTCGCCCTGGTAGCGGACACTGTCTGTGTCCATGTTGTCCACATCGCGGTCTGCGATGATTCGAGAAATTGCCAGTTCTCCCGGGTTGATTACCCCAAGGAAAACTGCCGCCTGCACTTGCTGCATTCCTGCAACCAAGATGCGTGCGTTCATGTTGGTAGGCAACGCAGCCTGAGCTTGAGCCGAAGCGGCAACCGCCTGGTCGAATGCCAGGTCAGCCAGTTCCAAGTTTGCGACGCCGGCGTTGACCTGAACCATCGCCGCCATGACATCAGCTTCAGCCTGAGCGATCAGACCAGAGATGCCGCCTGCCGCCTGCTCGGCCATGTCAAGTGCGGCCATCGCCGAAAGCCGGAGAGCCGCTTTCGCCGCAGCTTCCATCGTAGCGTCGACCAAAGTATCCGCCGCCATCCCGGCAGCGGTTGTTTTGAGTCCCAGCTGGAGCTCAGCCATGGCTAGAGCATCTTCGGCATCAGAAACCAGGGTGCTATCATTGAGGGCCATTTCGACGGCTGCATCAAACGCCGTCTGAGCCGTATCGACTCCCGCCTCTCTGATGGTTACGAGTGAAGTGGCCATCGAAGTTGCCGTTTCCTCGGTAGCAACCGCGGTCTGGGCAGCGATAACTATCTGGATCGAGTCGTCGTAGGCGCCACTTTCAGTGGCACAGTTGGGATCGGTGTCGCCACCGCAGCTGATGAGAGCGATCAAGGCAGTGATCGAATCATTTGCTGCAGCCGCGGCTGCGGTCTCGGCCATGAAAAGTGCGTCCTGAGCACTCATTAGTGCAGTCTGGGCATCAGATAGGTCCGTCCCTGCGGTTACGACCGCCGCTTGTGTGGCCAGAACCGCCATATTATTGCCCTGGACTGCCGCTTCCTCGCTGGCGAGGGTCGCGGTGGCAGCAGCGACTTCGGCCTCGGCTGACATGACCAGAGAGTCGAAGGCCGCACTGTTAATACCGGCTTGCGTGGCGGCCGCTACTGCTATGTCCATCGCCGCGTCGGCGTCGACAAGTGCGGCTTCAGCCACACCCACGGCGAGAAGCACTGCCGCTTCGATCGTAGTAATGTTGGCTGACACGTCATCCAGGTTTATCTGTGCAATTTCCATGTTCGCCTGGCCAACTGCGATCTGGCCAGTGAAATAGGACTGATCGGATCCAGCTGCACTAACCGCAGCGCCAGCGACGGACGCAGCCATGCTGGCTGAACCCGTTCTGACTGCGGGATCGGGCGTTTCGATGTTGACAGCCAAGGAGGAGTCGCCGTCGAGGATGTCCTCGCCGCCTTCACCTTCGATTAGATCGCTCCCACCGCCGCCAAGAATGATGTCTCCTCCGGCCCAACCGAACTGGCTTTCGCCGGTGATGGTATCATCGGGCTGAGTCTTTCGTTCGACCTCAGGGACGAGAGCCATCGCAGTGCCGGTAGCGTTGAGTCCGTCGATCAAGGTGAAACCATTGTGAACAATAGCCCCATTTGCATCGCGGACGATTACCAAAGCGTTTCCATCGTCACCGAAGACTTGGTTGCCGGTGCCGTTCAGGATATCGGGCATCGGAGAGCCACTGAGTCCTTCAACCCGGTCGTAGCGGTTTTGGATGGTGGCATTGGAGGGAGGCAAGATGGGTGCAAGGAAAACCGAGAGATCCAAGTCGACATCAACACCAAACGTGTCGTTCTGAAAGCTGGCCCAGTCGAACCCGAGCTGACCTTCGATTCGCTCAATGCCGGGACCGTCAACTACGATGTCATCGCCGCTTTCCATATCGCCGTCGTTGTTGCCTGCGTGGGCGATGAGCACATCGTTACCCCGGTGAGCCGGCTCGCCACCCTCGGCGGCGACGCCCATGTCGCCCTGAAAGAGGTCTTCGCCACCTCCCAGGTTTTCGATCCAGTCGTCTCCCTGACCGCCTCGCGTGTGGCCGAGGAATGTGCCGTCCAGGATAAAGTCGTTTCCGGGGCCGCCAAACATCGAGGCGAATTCACTCCCGTTGATCAGGAAGTCGCTACCGGCATCGCCGAAGATGGCGTCTTCTTCGTTGCCGCTATGGATGGCGTCGTTGCCTGCCCCGCCTTCGATGATGTCTGGACCAGAGAGATCGGTGATGATGTCGTCACCGTCCCCGCCTTCGATATGGTCGGCGCCGTCGCCACCCTCGATGCGGTCGTTACCTTGACGTCCCCAGAGAGAGTCGTCGCCGATGCCGCCGATGATCGTGTCGTTGCCCATGGTACCGCCGATGGCGACGTGGTCCCCACCGGTGTACTGCAGGAATCGAAACGGGTCAGGAACAAAGATATTGGTTGAGGATTCGTTGGGGTCTCGTATCACGAGGGCCACGAATACTTCCTCGGGTTCGGGATCCTCTGTGCCGTCGATGCCGTTCCCAGTATACTGGACGCTCTGATCGACCTCGAGATAGTGGTTCGGAACCGAGAAGATGCCCAGGGGCAGCACTCCGCCACCAAACTCGCCTAGGTCGGAATTTCGCATGATCAGAGAGGTGAAGCTGTTGGATTCGAGACCAGCAAAGAAGGGGATGGTTGCCGTCCTGCCGAGGTAGTAGAAGCGGTCGCCATTCTGCAGCGCTTCCATCTGGTTCTCAAAGATGAAGTTCATGGTCGCGCCCAGATAGCCGGTGAAGGGTCGGCGTTCTTCAGCGAGTCCACCGGGCCAGAAGTCGACGAGTTCGATGCCACTCGTGGCCAACCCGCCGACCGGGGCCCAATCGCCGTGGCTGCGGAGGAAGTCCGCAGCATCAGCGGGAGGACCAATGGGGAGGCTTCCAAATCCGACATCGGCGCAATAGTTGGGTACGAGCGCGATCGCCTCGACGAGTGTGCACGCGGCTGAACGCCGGTCACTCACGGTCAGGGGTTCCCCAGCGCTGCTATTGCCCGGGATCCTGTCGGCGCCGGCGACCATTTCATGGGTGCCGTAAGCCGCGATGAAGTTCACCAGAGACGCGGCGTGGCGGATGTTGTCACCGTAGTCAACCCAGCTGGCGTAAGGAGTGAGAGAGGCGTCCTGGGTCGCGGCGTGAAATACGCGCCGGGCCGCGTTAAGGGTGGGCACGCCGACATCTCGACCTCGGGCGATATTGAGTGCGCCGATGTCGAGGGCTAGGCCGACCAGATTATTCTGCATTCCGCCCGTGATGAACTCATCGATCTCGTTGCCGACGGTGCGAGTAATGCCGCGGATTACGGCGCCAACCGCTTCCTCGGGAGTCAGAGTGTTTTCCTGAGTGTCATCATCGTAGTTTAGAAAGGCCGTGGGGTTTAGGAATGCTTCGAAGAGCCCGAGTTGCTCACTCGCGGTAATCGGGTCGAGTGCGCCGGCGTCCGTGATCGTGCTGAAGTCGGGGTTGTATCGATCGACGGTTTCAGTGAGCATCGAGTGGCCGAATCGGTATACGCTCTGTGCGAATTCCGCCGTAATCCCGGGGTTGATGTTCGTGTGGTAGCCCTCGAAGCCGTCTTTGAGGCCCGAGAGAGTGGGAACGAACTCGTCGAAGACGGCTCGGTTGTACTGCATCTCAGTTCCGAAGCGCGCGGCCTGGAAGAGTCGTTCGCCGTTCCAGTCAATGCCCAGGGCCTCAATGGCTACTGTAGTCTCTTCCTGGTTCGCGAGAGATGCGCTGCTGGTAGGAAAGGCAAGGCCAGTCCCCCATGCGTCGAGCTGTGCCTGCGTGGCCGGCGAGCCGGAGTTGGTCCACTCATTCAAGTAGCCAAGGTCGCCTTGGTCGAGAATGACCCGACGGGTAATGTCCACGAGACGATTATGCTCTCGGTGAAAAATCGAGTGGACCGTGGTGAGCGCGATGTTCTCGTTGCAGCGCCCATCGCCGCAGATGAAGTGGTAGCCAAGCAGTTCGTCATCATAGGTCACTTGGCCAGAGGGGAGGGGAACTCCGGGAGTACGGATGCCACGAGTTCGCTGCCCGCTGAGCATGTCTGTGCGGGGGTTGATGGTGTTGTCGGCGTCGGGAGCCTTTTCGGGCGCGAATCCAACCCCAGGAAATTTGCCCGGGTTCGCTGTGTGCGAGACATCAATGAAGAAGCTGTGGTTGATGCGATAAGCCTGGCTGGCGTCGACAGGAAGGTCCAAGTTGCCCTCGATCAGCATCTGCGTTCCATCGGGATTTTCGCCGATCACGAGCTGGGGAAGGCCGAACTGGGGACCGGGAAGAAACTTGCCATAGGGGTCGGCAGCAAACATCGGGATGTTCGCACCGTCGAAATCGTCCAGCAGGAAGCCGAGCATGGAGGAAGCCTGAAGCTGAACGGCATCCCAGGTGGCCATACCGCCATCATCGGCGTTACCGAAGATCCGGTCGTTTCCGAAATTGTTGATCAGGTAGCCGGTGGAGAGCACGCAGCCTTGGGCGAGGGGGGTGGCCGGTGTGTTGTCAGCCGGGCAGGGCCCGAAGCTATAGGCCCTAACGAGAATCTGAGCTGACGAGTGGCCTGTGTAGGTCTGCTGCTGATCGACATGATTGGTGGTCGCATTGACGATGGCTTGAACGTCATCGTCGGTGCCGATAAGCCCATCGGGACCGGCATCTCGGCTCGCTCTGGTCAGGACCTGGAAATTCATGTGTCCATCGTCGTCGGTTCCGGCGACGCCGTCGGCGCCCTTGTCGTAGAGCGGATCGTCGAGGGCGAGGGGCATGTAGACGAGGCCGTTTCCACCCTTGTTGATGAGGTCGAGGCCGTGGTCGAAAAACTGGCCGAAGAAGGTCATATACGCGTTGAACGGCGCGGAGAGTCCCTCATCCGGCGCCGTATTGGGGATCTTGATCTGGGGAACACCCGCGATGTCTGCGCCGAGAATTTCACCCTCTTCGTCCTCCAGGGCCTTCAGGGCCGCCGGATTTGCGATGGACTGATTGACGATCAGGTTACTGATCAAGCGCGGAGTGGAGTCCTGGACGGTTCGACCGTCGCCGCGAACGTAGGAGGTCTCGGCTCCAATGACATCATTGGGGGACAGGGGTTGAGTCAGGACCTGTGCGCCGATGAAACTAGGCGCGACAGCCTCCATAAATTCAATGTCGGCTGCGCCGAAGGTCTCGCCTCCAGGAATGAGGTTGTTACAGGTGCCATCGACGGTTCGCATACCCCAGGGAACGTGGGCATTGGGCAGCAGCGCGAGCAACGCGTCGCAGCCGCCGTTCGAGGCGGAATGATCCTCGGAGATCTTGATCCCCTTGAGGATGAAGTCCAGATCCAGGCGCTCGAAGGCAATGTTGCCAACGGCTTCCTGAGCCTGAGCCCGAGCCGTCTGAGCGGCTCCGGCGAAGCTGAGCAGCCCGATGATGAGGGCTGCGACGCTCTTGAGAATGAATCGCGTTTGCTTGAGTTTCTGCATTAGAATGGACTCCACGGTGCCGAGGACAAGGCCCGGCGTGTGTTAACGGATTTGTTATCCTGAGATGAACTTCCTGTAATGAACATCAAAATTATCAATACAGGGAAAAGCCCATACTGAGTGAGTTTTTCACCCCACGAATAGTGCCGGACTCATCTCGGATTCATAATCGGCAGAGCGCCTGGCGTCTGCAGGTAAGGCGGACGCAACTGGGTGGCAGATGTGAGCAGCAAACGAGTGGGTTCGGAGTGGGTGCGCAACTTGGGGGAACGAGGATGGTCGCTAGCTATGCAGGGCCATGGAGAGCCATGCAGTACCATCAGGAGCAATGCAAAGGCAATACAAAGGCGATGCAAAGGCAATGCAGGAGCAAGACGGTTCGGGTTGGCTGGGATGAACTGTGAATCCGAGCGAGAAGCTCGATGGGATAATTGTCGACTACTAATGAGGGAGACTGATATGAAGATGGAACTTTGGATTGCGCCCTGGCTTCTGGTTCTGGGGCTTGCTGTGGGTTGTGGAGAGAGTGATTCGACGGCCGTTCCCCGGGCGGAGGCCCAGCAAGCGGCCGATGCTGAGGCGAGCCCCGAGCAGGAGAAGGCGGCTGCCCTCGGCGAGGCTCCGCCTTCCCATCCTCAGGCAGGGCCCGCGAGGGAGGGCGCAGCCGGTTTGCCTCGAGAACAGATCAAGCTGGCGCCTTCCGGCGAGGCCGAGCGGAAGGCCTACGATGAGGCGAAGTCCCGGGCAAAGCGCGCCTTCGACGCCTCGCGCTAGGCAGCGATCACAGTCCGGTCCGGCCCCAGGCTTAAAAAGTCTGGCCTTCGAGCGAGCCTGGGACAGCCTTGTCTGCGCGCTGCCTGGTGGCACCGAACGGGTGAGGTGTGTCCGCGTGCGAATTTAGCGAGATTGCAAAGATTGAAGTTGGGGCTGTCTTTAGGGCGCCTTTCAGATCTCGGGAACCGACTTGCCTATGTTTTGCACCTGTTTGACATATCGGTAGGTCTTCGAGGCTCTAATGTGGGTCAAAAGCTCTCTTTTTGGCGATTCGCAAATCGAAAGTCTTTGGAAAAGTGAAGTTTCATGTAATAGTGGTTTTTAAGGAAATTACTAATCGGTAACCACAAGCTAACCGAAGAGTTATATCGAGATAACCAAATAGCAATGCGAGGCCGTTGAATATGCAGTTTCCCCAGCGCCGAAGGGTGATCATCTATAGCCGGGACAGTGACTGCAAAGAGTTGGTCCTCGGAGCGAGTTGGCCCGCGAGCATAGATATCGAGGCGGCGACGCTCGGCTCGTCCTCTCTGGGCTTCGATGACGAGCAACTGGCCGCCTGCAACTGCCTGATCGTTCATGAGGATACGGCGATGGTGGGCAGCCTGCGGAAGTCGGGCTTTACGCACCCGATCCTCTGCCTGGTCGGCGAAGACGGCGTCAAAAGTCGAATCGCTGCCCTGGATGGCGGGGCCGACGATTGTCTTGGCCCGTCATTCTCGCTGGCCGAATTCATCGCACGGACCGAGGCCCTGTGCCGTAGGCGGACGCATACGGAGTGGAGGCCGGCGCTAGAGGAGTGCGGATTCCAGCTCTGCGCGGAGAGTGGAACTCTCTCTCGCGATGGGCAAACGGCCGAACTGACGCGAATAGAGACGCGAATGCTCACAGTCTTTCTCGAGAACCTTGGTCGCGTGTTGTCTGCCGAGGATATGGGATCGACGGTCTGGGAAAATCGGTCTGGTGTCTCGACAAACCTCATTTGCGTTCATGTCCGAAACCTGCGCAGCAAGCTCAAGGATGTTCTTGAAGTCGACCCCATTCGGACGGTGCGGGGTCGGGGTTACTTGATGGACTCCGATTCTTCGCCAACGCTGCCTCTGCAGGACCACGTCTTGGAGCCTCGACTGAATCGCTCAAACGGGCATGCTGCAGCGGGAATTTTGTAACGGCAGGCGACTGAGGGAAATATCAACCTTCGCTCGCGTAGCCTTGGGGGAGAAAAATCATGACGACGAAAAGAACTCTTGGTATTCAATTCGTAATTACGGCGCTCGCTCTCGGGGCCACGCCGTGGCTGCTGAAAGATGCTGCGGATCGTACGGTCGAGTCGCCAGAGACGGCGACTTCCCCGGCGGCGATTGTCCAAGTAGTCGATATGCCGACGGCTGCTGAGGAAATCGATCAAATTCCCGAGGACAACGACATTTCGTTTGAAGCCTATGTCGACAAATTCGGTGCATTGACCGTGATGGATCTAAGGACCCGGACGCTTCGCGATGGAGTTTCCAGCCAGATTCGCGAGGAAATGGTGGGAACAGAGGTGACCTGGGATGGCTACGTGAATCGGGTCGCAGATGCTGCCGCGGGTGGCGGGACTCTGGTGCTTGGCATCCGGGAGGGCGCCACGGGGCTTGATGCCGCGCTCGTTCGGGTCTCTCCCGAACTCTATGATGAGGTTCAGGGCTACCAGGCCGGAGACCATATGCGCGTAGTCGCTCGATTCGATGGGCTCAAGACGATTTTCCCCCTTCTGAGCGGAAAGTCCTTCGAGCTGCTTTCGAACCAATGAGAGTTCCGCGGGACCCCGGCGGTGCACTTCTTGATGCTCAATGCCTCCGTCCCAGTTTGCCGATCGCGCGGTGGCCGCTATCCCTATTCCTTTGTCTTCTTGGGCTTATTCTGACGAGTCCTGGGCTGGCAGAGGAGGTTCGATCGGGGAAGGATGGATCTCCAGAGATTGCTCGTGCAACTGCTGGCGCCGAGCGCTCTCAGTGGGAGCTTCAGATGCGGCGAAAGTGGGCGATGGGGCAAGCCTCTACTCCGCAACCCTTACCCGGGGTTTCCCGCGCCGTGAGTACTTCTGGTTCGGGGGAAAAGACTGGGAAAAAGACTGAGGAAAAAACTGAGGAAAAGACTGGGAAAAAGACTGAGGAAAAGACTGGGAAAAAGACTGGGGAAAAGACTGGGGAAAAGACTGAGAAAAAGACTGGGGAAGAAGCTCGGGATTCCAAGAGCCCCGGCAAAGATTCAGTCGCGGGCTACCTGGGGCCAGTCGGTCGAATTCCCTCGGCGATCTATATTGCCCGGGTTCCGGACCCCTCCGCCCCCGAATCGTCAGCAGAATTGGCGGCCGGTGAGGCAGAACTTCGGCTCCAGGAACTTGGGGACTCGCCTTCGCGAGCCGTCACTGGAAAAAGTTCGATGAGCTCTGCGGAAAGACTTTTCGGTGAAGACTTTCGGCCCTATGTAGCGCCAAAGGAGCCATCGCTCTTCTCGAGATATATCGTTATTCAGACGTTCTGGCACCCGAAATCCGAGCGGCGGACGGCACGAATCGCTGTCCCCAGTGGGACCCAGTTGCAACTGCAGGAAGGCGATCAGGTTGGAGAGTTGAAGGTCGGAACCATCGGACTCTCCGGGGTGGTCTTCATACATGATGGGGTCGAGGTTCGGCGGAGTGTGGGGCAACGGAGCTAGCGCAGACGCTTTCTCGAGCCTTGGGTCGGCGTACATGTGCCCGAGGCTTCAGCTCCTGGTGCAAGGGCTCCCTGGGAACGCTTCTTCCCCAAAAGGGAGGTCGCTCGGTACGGCTACCCAGCTGCCCGCAGCCTTGGAATCAAGCGCTT
This sequence comes from Myxococcota bacterium, assembly GCA_028823175.1. GTDB lineage: Bacteria > Myxococcota_A > UBA9160 > UBA9160 > UBA4427 > JAZXM01. The sequence goes on along the minus strand of JAPKBZ010000022.1, from coordinate 36,713 downwards.
AGAATCAAGCGCTTAGAATCGGTAGGTGATCCCCGCGCTGAACGAGACGCCGCCCACTCCGATATAGGCGCCGCTTCGCTCAAAATCGTCGGCCCGAGCCTGGCCGAGCACGGGGGCACCCACCTCGATGCCCCCAAGCATTTTGCCCAGGGCAAGTGGGTCCTCGGGTTCGAAAAGCTCGCGAGTCTGGACGGGCTCCCTGCTCGGGGGGTAAAGGTGATCGCGCTTCCTATGAAGATCCGAGGCGGCAGCGGCGGACCGCTACGAATAGTCGCCATCGTTCCCGGCTAGAGTCTGTCAAACCCGAGGCACCGGACACGGATCAGGGTAGCCCCGCGTGTTCAGGGATCCCTTTGCGCGAGTTCCCTCTGGCCCAGATAGGTTCGCCAGTCGCCTGTCCTTACCTTCTCGTAGCCCTCACTTGTCTGGTTATAGCGATAGACCGAGGCCAGTCGTTGGGGTGATATCAGCTGCGTCGTCTCCCGCAGATAGAGTGAACTCTCTGGGCGCGCCGCATCGAAGCCCTCAAAGTGATCGAGAGCAGCGAGGGTTTCGGGTTGAAGGACCTCGAACAGTTCTCCGACAACACGCCCTGGGCCGCAAAGGAGGCCGGGGTAGTCGCCGAGGTCCAGGAGTTGGCCTGAAATTTTGCACTCCGAAACGAAGCGTAGCCCGCGCGCGATCCCCATCTCCTCCACGCCGCCGAGTCCGCGCATGAGCGAGCCATAGAATGCCACGGGCAGGGGAAAGGTCAGGCTAGTCATAGGCGCACCGAAGAGTACTCCCAAGCACCTACTCGGAAATGGGGAGGCGAGGGGGAGTCGAGTGGAAGGTTTCGACTGCTGGGGTCACACGGACATGGTATTATTTGACGGGACAAGGAGATAGTATGTCAAAGCTGAGCTTTCGAGAGGTTGACTCCGACGAAGTGGCGGCCATCAAGGTCCAGTTCAGACGATTCATTGACGACGAAGTGATTCCGGCGGAGGCCGAATTAAATCTTCACGACGATGCGGCGACCCAGAAGATGGGCCAACTCGTCGAACGAGCGAAGGAAAAGGGACTTTGGGCGCTTGGTCACCCCGAGGAAATTGGGGGTGGAGGCCTGCCTTTCCTGGCTTTCGCCGAGATGAACGAAGTGATCGGAAGGTCGCATTATGGCCAAATGGCCGTCGGTTCGGTTTCTATGCAGGACTCCATCATGCTCCACCTCTTCGGAAACCCGCAACAAAAGGATCTCTGGCTGAAGCCCCTGGTCGCCGGCGAGATTTACCCCTCTGTGGGGCTCACCGAGCCCGAAGTGGCTGGTTCGGACCCCACGCTGATGCGGACAACGGCTCGTCTCGAGGGCGAAGAGTGGGTGATCAACGGTCATAAGTGGTTCACCACGGGCGCCAATCGAGCGGCCTTTACGACGGTTTTCTGCGCAACCGAACCCGAGGCAACGAGGCACGCAAAATTCTCTTCCATTATCGTCCCCACGGATACACCCGGCTATGAGATCGCCCGAGTGGTTCCGACCATGGGGTCGACTCATGGCGGTCACTGCGAAGTCTGGCTTAAGGATGTCCGGGTGCCCAAGGAAAACCTGCTCGGCGAACGCGGGGCGGGCTTTGTTATCGCGCAGAGACGGCTGGGGCCAGGTCGGATATTTCACTGCATGCGATGGCTCGGGCAGGCACAGCGCGCCTTCGAGTTGATGTGTGAATGGGCAAAGGTCAGGCATGCCCACGGTTCGGTATTGGCCGAAAAAGGCGAAATACAACGCTACATCGCCGAGTCGGCGGCCGAAATTCAAGCCGCTCGGTTGATGACCTTCGATGCCGCTCGAATGCTCGACCGCGGGGAAGAGGCGCGGACAGAGATCTCGCTGATCAAATTCTGGGGGGCCCGAATGCTCCACAACGTGGTTGATCGGGCGATCCAGGTACACGGAGCTATGGGAGTGACCTCAGACACGCCGCTCGAGCACATGTACCGGGAGGCAAGATACGCCCGGATCTACGACGGACCCGACGAGGTCCATCGGATGGTTGTGGCTCGGCACCTGGTAAAGGACCCCTTCAGGAACCCGCCCTGGGCGCGTTGATCGAAGCGGTCTCCTAGGGCCTTTCGGCCAGGGCCAACTGCAGGCTCTAGCGATTTTCGTAGCGCCCGAGGTCGAAGAGTCCTGCGGCAGTCGGTTGCTGGCTGTAGAAATCGGCCACGAACCAATCCATCGTTGGCCAGAAATCTGGATCCGTTCGGCGAACGCCCCAACGTACTGCGATGGCTTCGAGGTCCTGCTCGGAGGACGCTTGGGTAAGGCGATCGACGAATTCCTCGAGTTCGTTCGTTTCGACATCGAAAGCGAAATTGGGATAGCTGCCCAGATAGCCCCTTAGGATTGTCAGGGTGTCGCCTTGGGGGCGGAGTCGGTTGGCTTCGCCAAATATGTAGGCAACGTTGTCGTGGTCGAGGTTTCGAATCAGAGTCCATACAGCTGATTCACTTGGGGAGTTGACGCGCAGTCGAACCACTTCGGGCAGGATAGCCACCCAAGGGCCCTGGGTGGATGCGATACGCCGCAGGGTGCGCTCAGCATTCTTCTGTAGTTCCGATCCGGCCTTCGTCTCGCAGTTCGCGCCCTTGCATCGATTGATGAGGTCGGGAGAGCCTGCGATGGAGGCGTTCTTTTCGAGGATCAAACCGAGCAACTGGACGTAGGCTTTGTCATCCGAGTCGGTGTCGAAGATCACTTGAGTGGGTCGCTCGGTATTGAGAAGTCGGTCGACCCGTCGGTAGTCCAAACTGCGGGTCGCTCCGATATACCATGAGGCGTGGGTTGGCTCTCGCTCGCCCGGAGGCAGGAACTCGAGCAGGTTGTTTTCTGCCTGCATTCTCAGATGATCCATATACAGGCGCGTCGCGGCCTGGTGAGCCGCATTGCCAAAGACGTCGAAGCCCGTGACAAGGTCATAGTAGATACGCTCAAAGATCGGGTAGTCGATAACCCAGGCGGTCTTGGGCCAATCTCCTTGCCATCCCTTCAGGACCGTGGCGTTGTTCCAGTGGCGAAAGATAGTGAGAAGGGCATTGGCATTGTGGCCGTCGCCGTCCCAGATTGCTTCGAGTCCCAGGCCATCTGGGTAAGACACGGCATATGCCTGGTCGCGAAGGTCAAGGTAGTCCCTCTGTTCTTTTCCGTACTCAATGAAAAACTCGCCAGGCACCAGGCGACTTAGGTGCTCGGCGGGGAGATTCAAGTCGTTCTCCGTGGTGGCCAAAAAAGAGGGATCGCGGACGGAGATGTCATCATCCGGATCAAGAAAAGCGACAAAGAAATGATCCTGGATCACGTTGGTTGCGATCTGTCCTCGGCAGACTGGCCCACGAATAAAAGTCATCACAAAGAATTGGGCATCGTCGAGGAGATACTGGTAGCGAGCACGCGGGGGAATATCCGCGAAGGTGATGAACGGGTTGCTGGCCTTTTTCGGGCTGTAACTGGGCAAGCTGCTCGCCTCCCACTCGCTCTCCAGAAAGAGTTCCCGCAGCCTGGTGAGTTTCTTGGCCCCTAACTCGTAGGTGGTATGGGTTTTGTGGACGATCGTGCTGGTAATGGGCTGGAGTCGATACCAGAATTCCGCGCTGCCTGGATCATCGTAGGGGCGTCGCGTCGCTATTGGGACAACCGGCGTTCCAGGCGGTGTGCTTGATCGAACTATTTTGAAGAACGGCCCATCGGGTAAATCTTGGAAATAGAGGTGGGCAGTGAACCAATGTTCGTAGAGGTAGCGCGCAACGATCTTTTCCTTGATGGAATGACCATTGAGGAAGCCCTCCCAATATTCGATCTGGGGTTGGGCACGCTCGGGTAGGATCAGCGCGCGGGGTGCATGGGCTGCACCCGTCTCCAGCCAATCCGCGAGGATCAGAAGCTCCCCCGGTGGGAGGGGAGCCGTGGCGTAGGGCATCCCGCCCCGGGGATGTTGCTCGACGTAGCGGTCGAAGAGTTTCGGAGTGGGGCATGTCAGCTCGCGTTCGAGATCGAGTGAAACCGAGGGCGGAAGCCGTTCCCCGGGCGGAAGCGGGTTGGCAGCAGCCAATTCGAGCATGAGTTTGATCAGATTGGCCGAGCTGGTTTCTCGGGTTTCGAGCACCGAGAAAAAACCGCGATTGCGCCAGGCTTCGGTGGTCTGGGCGTCGAAAAAAAGTCGGGAGGGTTCAGAGGGCAGAAGTCGAGTCCCGTCGTAGACAGGTTTCTGGCTGGCGCCCCGATCAAGGCCCTCAGCCGAACTTAGGAGCAGTTGGCAGGGCGCGTCGTAGCACCCGTGGCAGACGACGCAGCGGTTGTCCAAGACTGTTTTTGCGGTCTCCCAGGCGACGGGTGCCGGAGAGGCGCCTGCTGGTGCGCTGGTGGCCAGAGGAGGGAGATCAATCGCCGCTCGATGCAGGCAGGCTCCAAGCAGGAGCGCCGGAGCAAGGATTGAGAGGGTCGCGAGGAGATGTTGCCGGGAGATGAGACTTCTCATGAGTTTATTGAAGACGCTCTTGGGCATCGCTTTCGATTTAAGGTGGGTTTCGAAGCCCGAAAAGACGCCGGGCTCTGTCCGGTGGGGCTGGGGATTAGAGGGTGCTGCTGCTGGCTGGGCCATAGTCGACGAAGATGGGCGAAGACCAGGCTCGGGGTTCCTGTTCCGCGAGGCAATCGTTGTTGGGGCCGTCGCAAAGGTTGGCTTCAAGACATTGACCGGCTTCGTCGTATTCGCAGCGGACGCCCCCCGCATTCACTGCGAGGGCCGGAGATTCCATGGCTCGGACATAGTAGAGGGTGTCCCGGCCACCGGGCGCGTGGTCCGGGTCGCTGAAGGTTACGGCGCAGCCTGCGGGGTTGGGGTCGCAGTCGAAACTCAGCCAGGGATCTTCGATCAAGGGCGCGATGGGTTCATCGGGCTGGATCTGGGGTCGAATTCGCACGACCTCGATACGGGTAATGCTTCTTCGCTCGTCGCTGGGATTGTAGCATTCGTTCTTGCAGACATGGGCCAGTCTATCCTCACCGAGGGCCTGGACGGTCTCATCGGGGCAGCCTGGATTCTGCTCAAAGGAGCCCACGGCGCGAACTTGGAAGATCGGAGCTTCGCTCATCTGCACCTCTCCCCCCATGGAGACGGGCAAGCCGCGGGTGCCGGGAGGGTTGATGAGGTCGAACCAGAGCAGGGTTCGCTGGCCTGTGGTGCCATAGACCTCGCGTTGCCGGACCGCATGCCAGATTGAATCGCGGTCCCGCCCCTCGGAGTGGACGGCGATCAGTCCCCCGGTCATGAAGAAAGAGCCCTGTCTCTCCATTTCGAAGGCGGCAAACCCTTGGAGGCTGCTTTCGGCCGGATCGAATGGCTGTGAATAACTCTCGGGCTCAGAGGCGGGCGGATTCATGATTTCGTTCAGAAAGCCCGCACTGCCTTGCGTGGAAGGCCTTGATTCGCTGAAGCCGCTCCTGTGTACTTCCTTGAAGCCCGTCCCCGGCCGCGCGAAATGGTTGTCGCTAGAGCTCATGAAGCCGAAGCGAAAACGGCGGGGTTCAGACGGGTTGTCGAAATTAGATATGGCCATGATGTATTGGGCGGAGCCGCCCGGCCGATAGTTGAACGAGGGCTGATCGCAGTCCTTGCACTGGCCCGCATCGAGCCAGTCGCTGGCCTTGGCTCCTGGAACAGTGAGGTGGGCCTGGAGGCCGGCGGCCGCTGCATTGCGCCGGGCAATGACTGCGCGCTCGGCGCACTCAGAGGGGTCTTCGCCATCGTCGAGGCAGCGAGACTCGATGATTTCACCCGCTCTCCAGCAGGTGGGCAGATAGGCAGCCGTGGGAGTGGGGCAGGAGGCGGTACCATCGGCCGCTACGTCAACGGCGCGCCAGTCGCGATAGGCGTCGGAGTCCCCGTGGCCCGAATAGATTTCCAGCAGGGTCTGCCGGTTGGGGTCATGCAGGCGGCCCTTGAGTTGTTTGTCCCAGGTGGCTCCGGTCGGGGTGTACATTCCCCATGTCGTGCCGTGGGGGATGACGATGGAGTCGACCCCCCATTCGTCCAGCTTTCGGAAGAGATCGGCTGGGGTGGCTGCTGTGTCGAGGCAATCCTCGGGTAAATCATGGACATCGACGTCGCTGGGGCAGGGGGCTGTGCCGACCCTTTCTGCGAAGTACCGGGCCAGGTCGTGAAGGCGAGGTTCGCCTGAGAACAACGCCACGGCGCCTACACCCAGGGTCGGGAAGTTGGCTGCATCGGCTGCGCGCTTATAGGTGCTGTAGGAGGCGATGGGGTGCGTGGGGATATTTTCCGCATCCGTATGAGCCAAGACGACATTCTTGTGCCCGTAGTGATCCTCGGGAGTAAATCCCACGTCGGTCCACTCCCAGCCGAGGAAGCTGACGAGGTCTGGATTCTGCGGATTGCCGGCTATCTCATTGCACTGCTGGATAGAATCAATGGTTTCCCTCCAATTGCGCTGGGAAATCTGCTCGGCATGGTCATTGATGGACCAGAAGTCGAGGGCTGAGCAGTGGCGTGCGAAATCACAGGCATCTGCAGGGGGATGGCTTCCTTCACCGGTAGCCGTAGGTAGGCTCATCATGAACGCATCGAAAGAAAAGGTGGTGTGAACATGGAAGTCGCCGAAGAGGATTTGTTTCGAGCTAGGGGCGCCAATCCCGGTGGTTGCCTTCCGAACCTGTTCGCTCTGGTGAGCGACCTTAGTGGCCTCTCGGGCCTGACCGACAATCTCTCCGGGGTCCTCGTGGCTGCCGAAAAAGCCACGCCCAGCGAGGTAGAGGCAAAGTAGGAAAAGAAGTCCAAGCGTTGCGACGGCGAAGGCGATCTTCCGTGTCATCAGCGTTTCCTATTCGTTTGTTCAGCTGTGGCGCGATCTTAACATGGCTGACTCGCCTGACGCTCGGGCTGCGGGGCTGCTTCTCCGAGCTGCAGTGGCGAATTCGGCCGCTCCCGAGTTTCGCCGACTCAGCGATCTCGCTGTTTCCTGAAGCGCGCAGGAATATGGACACTGTTGATTCCGAGGCGAGCGTTGTTTGCGGCTCCGATGGCCATCGCGAGCCAGAATAAACCCCAGAGAATCCGGCCAAGAGAATATCCAGAGGCGAGCCCGGGGTAGAGTCCGATGGCTAAACAGGCCAGGGCTCCGCCTGCCCAATTCAGTCGATGAAACCAGCTCGGTAGGCGCTTTCCGTACTCTTCGGAGGTGATCCGGGGGACTGGATCCACCTAGTCGAGGTCACTGGCGCTGTGGCGCTCGGGGACGCGCAATTCCTCGTCGCCCCACGCCCGGTTGACCCTGCGGCCACGCTGAACTGCAGGGCGCTCTCGGATCTCGGTCGCCCAGCGCACCACATTCTCGTAGGACTTTGTTTCGAGAAAAACCTCCGAGTCGTAAAGGTTTTCGAGCACCAGGCCGCCGTACCACGGGTAGGTGGCCATGTCCGCGATGGTGAAATCGTCTCCGCCCAGATATTTTCGTTCAGCCAGATTCCTGTCGAGAACATCCAACTGGCGTTTTACCTCCATGGCGAAGCGATTGATGGGGTACTCGAATTTCTCGGGCGCGTAGGCATAGAAGTGGCCAAAACCGCCACCGAGGTAGGGCGTGCTGCCCATTTGCCAGAAAAGCCAGGAAAAGCACTCGGCGCGTGCGGCGGCCTCCTTGGGCAGGAAGGCATCGAATTTTTCGGCGAGGTAGACGAGGATTGAACCCGATTCGAAGATCCGGGTCGGAGGATTGGTGCTGTGGTCGACGAGGGCTGGGATTTTTGAATTGGGGTTGGCGGCCACGAAGTCGCTTCCGAATTGGTTGCCCTCGCTGATATTAATCAAGTAGGCGTCGTACTCGGCTTCGGTTTTTCCGAGGGCCAGTAACTCCTCGAGGAGGATGGTGACTTTGACTCCATTTGGGGTGGCCAGGGAATAGAGTTGCAGGCTGTGGTCGCCGACGGGCAACTCCTTTTCGTGGGTTGCGCCAGCCACGGGCCGATTGATGGCGGCAAAGCGGCCACCGCTCTCGGTGTCCCATTTCCAGACCTTGGGAGGAGTATATGTGGGCGATTTTGTCACGGCGCTGATCCTCTTTGCGATTGGGGTGCGATTAATCCTACGCCCTTCGGTGAGTCGGCGCAGGGACGATTTTTGGAGGCCTTCTGCGGCCAACAGGCTCGCTTGCCCGCGGCCCCTGTCAGCCCGAAAAAATGGTGTGCGGGAGTTAGGACTTCCTTCGGCGATAGATCGCGTATTCTAGCGCCTAGGCAATAAATATTTGGGGGAACTTGTGTCGGTAGAGTTGGTGAGGCGCGCGTGGGTTGCTCTGGGTGACGGTCGAGAGGCCGAGAATTACTGGGACGCGAGCCCGGGCGTCTCGAGCAACCGGGTGTATCGCGTGCAGTTGAGCGACGGAAACTCAGTCTTTGCCAAGGTTATTTCCTACGGATCCTTTATTCACTTTCGGCAGGATCACCAGCGTATCGCGCAATGGAGGGATCTCCTTTCCGAGTCTCCCTTTGGTCATTTTCTGGCGCCGATCTTGTCGAAGGAAGGTGAACCCTTCGTCTATCGATCCAATCGGGATTGGCTGGTTTTCTGCGAGGAAGTGGAGCCCGGAGAATCGCTGCCGAGGCGACTGTCTACAGGCCAAGTTCGCAGTCTTGGTCACGCTTTGGCTGAATTTCACAAGGAAAGCCAGGTCGCGGCCGAGAGCCTTGATTCGACCTGGAAGACAATGGGCTCGGATGTCGCTGCCCTGTTCGATAGGGTGACGGATCCGGAATGGAGATCTGCTCGCAACTTTACGCGCAATCAAGCGGCGATGATCGAAAGGCATTGCGAAAGCTTTTTTCGAAATGCCGAGAGAATCGGGTATCACAGCATGCAAAGAATCCCGGTTTTGGTCGATTGGAATATCACAAATTTTTCGACCGAGACGGCTTCGGGTAAAAAAGGAGGCGACGATTTTCGCTTCTTTCGGCGCTGGGACTACGATTGGTTTCGCATTGAGCCCCGCACGCTGGATTTCTACTTCATGAGCAGGGTGGTGCGCGAAGAGGGAGATACGAGCCGCTTCTCCTATACGGCGGACATGCTTCTAGAGCCCCGATTTCGGCTTTTCTTGGAGGCCTACCACGAGCGAAACCCCCTGGAACCCGCCGATATCCTCTTCCTCAAAGAGGCGTACCGATTCTTTGTCCTCAATTACGTTCTGCATCTCGGCGAGCATTTCTTCCAGTGGAGCCTGTGTAAGCGCCTGCAACACGAAGCGGTCGAAACCTACCTGCCGAGCATCGACGAAATGGACCTCGGCCCTTTGCTCGAAATTCTCAGGTGAAAATTGACTCGCAGAGAAAATCCGGCGTGATGCCGAGGCGTTGAACGAGCTCAGGGACGCGGCTTCTCTGGGTGTGCCCCGAGCAAACGAGCGCGGTCTTTAACCCGAAATCTCGCCCCCCGCGAATATCTGTCTGGAGTGTGTCGCCGACCATCAAGACGTCGCTCGTGAGTAGGCCCGGGTGATCTTGGGTTGCTTTCTCAAACGCCCGGGAGAACATGATCGAGTCGGGCTTGCTACAGCGAATGAACCGGGTGTCGAGTATCCCCTCGAGGACCTGGGCAATGCTTCCGATGGCGGCCTCGACCCTACCGTTGCCGACCGGATAGCCGAGGTCGCCATTGGCGACGACGGTGGGCACCGGTTTATGGCGTAGAATAGCGAGGGTCCGATTGATTCCCTCGCGCCAGTCGAAGCCTTCATCGTCAAGCAGGGCGATCCCAACGATCGCGGAGTCCTCGTCGCATTGGGTAATCGGGATCGGTTCGAGCCCAGCGCGTCGGATATACTCCGCAGAGGCGGGGGTGCCCAAGTAGCCCACCTTCCCGCCGTCGATGCGTTCAGCGAGCACTTCTCCGGCCAGAGTGCCTGAGGAAATGATGCGGTCGGCCGCTATGGTCGGCCGACCCTCGGAGTTTACGTAGTACTGGGCGAGCGCCTCGGGGCTTCTTGAGGCGTCGTTCGTCACCACGTAGAGATCTTTCCCCGCAGTCAACAGGCGCTCGATGACCTCTGGAGAGGGTCCCATGAGCCCGGAGGCATCGATAAGAACGCCAAAGGCGTCTAGGAAGATGACGGGGAAATCGTCAGCAAGGTCTTCAAAAGAACGTTCCTGCACGGGGCTCCCGGTGGATTCGCGATGTAATGCGCGCTGGATGGCCCGACAGGAGCCTTTGCGCTGGCGAGGTTGAGAATAGGGTGAAACCGGAATTCAGGAAAGGTGGCTCGGATCTGCGCCCGGTCGACGCTGGCGAGATGCGGGGGGCGGGTCGCCTTTGTACACTTGCCCGCCGACAAGAGCAGGAGGCACGATGCCCCAGGAAATTTCTCCTTATAAGATCGATTTTATCGAGTTCATGGTCCGCTCAGAAGTCCTGACCTTTGGGGACTTCGTGACGAAGAGCGGGCGGCAGACGCCCTATTTCATTAATACCGGGCGCTACCGAACAGGCGCCCAACTCAGCCGACTCAGCGAGTTCTACGCGCGCGCCATTTGGGATCGCTTGGGGGACCAATTCGATATCCTCTTTGGGCCCGCCTACAAGGGGATTCCCCTTGCCGCAGGGACGGCCATGACCCTGAACCGCGATCACGGGCACGACGTGGGGTTCTGCTTTAATCGCAAGGAGCAGAAGGATCACGGCGAGGGCGGGGCCCTTGTGGGGGCTGTTCCCAAGCAGGGGGATAGGGTTCTTATCATTGAGGACGTCACTACGGCTGGAACGTCGATTCGCGAGACAGTCCCGATCCTGCGGGAGGAGGCTGGGGTCGAGTTGGCTGGCTTGGTGGTCTCGGTCGATCGAATGGAGAGGGGCAGCGGGGACAAGGCGGCGCTGGCCGAAATCGCTGAGACCTGGGATATGCCGACCTTTGCCATTGTGACCATCGACGAGATCATGATTTACCTGCATGGCAGGCCGGTGGATGGGCGAGTGGTTCTCGACGAGACGATCTACGGCCGTATGCTGGCGTACCGAGAGGAGTACGGCCCGCGTGGTTGATCCAGGGCTGGATTGCCTGCGATCATAATTAAGGAGCGTTGCCTTGCTGCGAGTCGTTCGCCATGAGCTGCCCGGGCAGCAGGAATACCCTGGGGGAGCCTTTCCCCTTACCTATCTCTGCGAGTCCAAAGATGCTGGCCTGAGCGACGCCATGGCATGGGTTCGTCAAAACCCAGGCGCCCGGGTCGCCGAGGCGAACGCTCACGGCGCTGTCCTTTTTCGGGGGTTTCCTATTCGGTCGGCCGAGGATTTCGACCTCGCCGTTTCGGCCTTCGATCTACCTTACTTCGCCTACGATGACTCCCTGTCGAACGCCGTCCGTGTCAACTACAGCGAGAGGGTGTTCTCGGCCAACGAGGCGCCTCCGGAGGCGACCATCAACCTCCACCATGAGATGGCCCAAACGCCGCTCTACCCCAGTCGGCTCTTCTTCTACTGTCAAAAACCAGCCGAGGTGGGCGGGGCAACCTCGATCTGTCGCTCGGATGCGTTGTGGGAGCGGCTATTGGCCGAGGCCCCGACATTTGCCACGGCCTGCCAGGAGAAGGGGCTTCGCTATCGGCACACAATGCCCGAAATCGAGGACCCCGACTCGGGGATGGGTCGGAGTTGGAAGAGCACTTTCAGCGTGAGTAGCCGAGCCGAAGCTTCTCAGCGGATGCTCGAGTTGGGCTACACGGGGGAGTGGTTGGACGACGGATGCCTGCGAGTGACGTCGCCGGCTCTGCCCGCAGTGAGGCCATTGGGAGCAGGGCGCACGGCATTCTTCAATCAGTTGATCGCCGCGTTCACGGGATGGCGCGATAGCCGCAATCGGCCCGAGGCTTCGATTCTGCACGGTGATGGGTCGCCGCTCGATGTCGCGGGGGCGGAGCTGGCCGCTTCATTGGGCGAGCAACTCAGCTTTGATATTGCCTGGGAACCCGGCGACATCGTCCTGATCGATAATTTTGTCACGATGCACGGCCGTCGAACCTTCGAGGGCACTCGATCCGTGCTCGCCTCCTTCACCGCCTGAATCCACCCCGGCCGGTGATCCGTGGTTCCTGGCGCGCTGCCGGGCTTGGGTGGTGTCCCGGGCGGGCACGATTTCGGCGAGGACGATCGTGGAGCCCCAGCCCCAGGGGGGTCGAAAAAGCCGGATATCCCCAGGGGCACAGGGTTTGGTGGTCCGAATTGCGCCCCCATTCCGACCTTCTTCTCATAGACCACAGGAATGCGGCCCCAGGCGGGGGCAGATTCCGGAGCAGAGGAGGGATCGGCCATGAGCATCGAAGCAGCGGAGCACGGCAACACCACTCACCCGGCAACTGGACGGATCGGAGGCGCTCTCGTTGCCTTGATCCTCTTGTTGACCCTGGTTTCCCCGGTGCTCGCGAGCCCGGGACGGCGCGACGGCGAAGAGCGGGGTCGGGGTCGTCTCGTCCTTCCCCCGGCGCTCGAGGACTCGGATTTCTTCTCGGCGGGTCCCGAGGCCGACGAGAAAGTCGAATTGGGCCGTGTGTTGATGTTCGACAAGGTGCTCAGCGGCAACGCGAATATCGCCTGCGCCACCTGTCACCATCCCTCTATGGGCACCGGAGATGGCCTGGCGCTCCCGGTTGGCGAAGGCGGTTTCGGCCTCGGTACGGTGCGCGACACGAACGAAGGGGACATGGCCCACGTCGAAGGCCGAGTTCCCCGGAACGCGCCGCCCGTTTACAACCTCGCGGCCCACGAGTTCCAGGCCCTCTTTCACGATGGGCGCCTGGCAATCGATCTCTCCGAGCCCTCGGGATTTCTGAGCCCTGCCGGGGATCAGATGCCCACGGGCTGCCACGTGGATCCCACACCCCCTTGCCTTGAGAACCTCTTGGCCGCCCAGGCCCTGTTCCCGGTGACCTCGGATCTCGAGATGGCGGGCCAAGCCCACGAAAATCCGGTGGGTGCCGCCGGCGCGGTGGGTGATCTTGCCGGGACCTCGGGTGTGTGGGCGCTCCTTGCCGAACGGCTCCGAGCCATTCCGGAGTACGTGGAACTCTTCAAAGCAGCCTTCCCAGGGCATATCCACTCGGCCGATGACATTACGTTTGTCGACGCTGTGAATGCCATCGGCGCCTTCGAGGGCGTGACCTGGCGGACGGACAACAGCGCCTTCGATCGCTACCTGAGGGGCGAGAAGAGCGCGTTGAGCAAGGATCAGAAGCGAGGGATGCGGCTCTTTTACGGAGAGGCCGGATGCGGAGATTGTCATAGTGGCTCGCTCCAGACCGATCAGGACTTCCATGTCGTCGCGATGCCTCAGATCGGTCCGGGCAAGGGAGACGGCCCTTCGGGCCTCGAAGACTTTGGTCGCTTCCGGGTGACCGGCGATGAGCGTGATCTCTTCGCCTTTAGGACGCCCTCGCTGCGCAACGTGGCAGCCACGGGGCCGTGGGGGCATGCGGGTGCGTATAGCGACCTGAGAGAAGTCGTTCTCCATCACCTCGACGCGGCCGAGGGAATGGCGACCTATGACTTCGATGCGCGGTTGGCGGTCGATTCGGATCAGTCGAACACCGATTACGAGGTAATGCAGACCCCGAGGCTCGTGGAGAGCCTGCTCGCGGAATGCGATACCTCACCCAATACCCTGTCCGATGGTCAGGTCGATCGACTGATGGACTTTCTCTTTGCACTGACCGATATGCGGGTGATCACCGATCGCTCTGAGATCCCGTCCCGGGTCCCCAGTGGTCTGCCTGTCGCAGACTGAGCAGGGGTCCTTTTCGCGGCGTAGCGACACCCGCCTTGTTCAAGGCTTAGAGGCAACCGCCTCGTTCAAGGCTTTAGAGGCACCCGCCTCGTTCAAGGCTTTAGAGGAGTTGTTCCACTGTGATCTCGTCAGAGCCTGCGGGCAGGCTGACCAGGGTGCCGTCGCGCCCCACGGTGAACGGCCCGGGGTAGGCGTCGGATACGCCCTCGACAAACACGGCTTCGAGGGGGGCGAGCAGGAGAGGCGGGACGATGTGGTAGAAGAGCAGGTGGTCGGCGCCGACGGCATTGGCGGATTGCGCGGCTTCGACGGGGCTGGCGTGGTAGTCGATAATATCCCGGGTGATCTTCGCAGTCTTGTGCCGCCCGGCTTTCTCGGCGCCCGCTGTCATGGCGCCCACGAGCGTTCGGGAAAGTGCTTCGTGGACGAGAAGGTCGGTGCCCTGGGCAAACTCTTCGAGGTTTTTCGATTTTTTGGTATCGCCGCTGACGACGACCGAACGCCCCTTGTAGTCGAAGCGGTAGCCCACCGCCGGTTCGACCGGTTGGTGGTCGACGCTGAAGGCGGTGATCTTGAGGCCGTCGTCATCGAAGATGACGCTGGCTTTTCCGGGTGCAGGTTCCGGGAAGGGTCGGGCTACGGCTCCGGCCCCGGATGAGGGCACTATGTCTTCGCCGTGATGCGCTGTCCGGTAGACCTTGTCCTGGCTGTAGATTTGGTTGAGTCCCTGGACGATTTTTCCCACACCGACAGGGCCGTAGAGAGGCACGGGCTGGGTTCGTGAGCCGCCCACCCAGGCGTTGAGGAGCATCTCGCCGAGGCCGTCGATGTGATCGCTGTGAAAATGGGTGATCAAGACTCCGTCGATTTCGCCTTGGGGCACTTGAAGTTGGGAGAGAATCCGGGAGGAGTTCGTTCCCGAGTCGACGAGGAAGAGGTGATCGCCGGCGATGATGGCCGTGCAGGGCCCCGAACGCTTGGGATCGGGCAACGGGGAGCCGGCGCCGCAAAGCAAGACATTCAACCCGTCCGGAAGCTGATCGAGAAGGCTCGTCGACATGCGAGCGGCCACAACCCGGTCCATCAGGGCCAGGGCGATGGGGCCGCGAAAGAGGTACGCGCCAAGACAAAGAACGGTCAGGAGGGCGAGGAGACTGATCAGGGCTTTTTTCACGGTGGGTCTCCATGAGTGGATTTTCGGGGTGGGCCGGCGATGGCCCTGCCGAACGCTGTCTTCGGATTTATATTGTCAGCTAATGTGCCAATTCATCCTACGGATCGCAAGGGGGCCAAGTCGGGGCCCGGGGTGTTGCGCCCGGCTCCCATGATATCCGGGGCGTGGCTGTCCGGGAGGCGGTGTGATAACGAGGGTGTGCCAGCCCGAATAATGGATAAGGAAAGGTCGCCATGAAAAGTATCTCCACGCTTCCCGAGAGCATGCGCGCCTGGCGCGTACACGCTTGGGGGGCCGAGCCCGAGGAAACCCTGACACTCGACCGAGTTCCGCTTCCCGAGCCCGGGCCTGGCGAACTCCTGGTTCGCGCCCAGGTGATTCCGTTGAACTTGAACGATCTCGAGCGGGTCACGGGGAAAAACATGATGGCGCGGCCCGAGTTGCCCGTGGTTCCCGGGATGGAGGTGATGGGCGTGGTTGTGGCCGCAGGCGAGGGGGTGGGTGACTGGCTGGAGAGACGCGTTGTCGCCATGCCCAAGCAGGCCACCGGCGGCTTTGCAGAGTACGCCGTCTGCCCTGTCGCCTCGGCGTTTGATATGCCCGAGGATATTCCGGTGCCCGAGGCGGGTGCGCTCTATTTTCCCTACCACCTGGCCTGGTTGGGGCTGGTCGATCGCGCCGAACTCCAGACCGGGGAAAAGGTGCTGATCCATGCCGGGGCAGGGGGGGCGGGTTCTGCGGCCATCCAGCTGGCGAAGCAGCGTGGAGCGACGGTTTTTGCCACGGCGGGCAGCGATGCGAAAGTTGAGTTGTGCCGAGAACTTGGCGCCGATCTAGCCATCAACTACGCGACGGAGGACTTCTCGGCGATCGTTATGAGCGAGACCAAAAACGCCGGGGTGGATGTCGTCTTCGATCCGGTGGGAGAATCCGTAATGGGCCCCTCCATGGACTGCACTGCGTATAACGGGCGCTACGTGATGATTGGCTTCGCGTCGAACAAGGCCGTGGCCGACGAAAAAATGATCGTTCCACGGAGAGTCGCGGTGGGCAATCTGAAGCTCTGTGGCGTGTTGCTCGCCTATGCGGACAACGCCGTGGCCCCCTTGATGAAAAAGGCCATGGGCTGGAATTTCTGTCCGGATGCCCTGGGCGCCAGGGCCATGTCCGAGATCGTCGAGGCCGTTCGGAGTGGGGGAGTTCGGCCCGTCATCGGCGAGGTGAGCAATTTTGAAGACCTGCCCCGAGCTCTGACCCGGCTCCGGGATCGCCTTACCACGGGTCGGGTGCTCATCCTCCCGGATTGATGGCGTTGAGATCGCCCGCAGCCATGGCCTTGCGGCCGCGCTCGCCCGAAACGAGGTGGGCGATATCTTTGATGGTTCCGCCGTCGGCTTCGATCTTGACGACCTCTTCAGCGTTCTAAAAAAAAGGGTGGTATCCCTCTCTCTCGACTCCACCAGCTTGGCCTTCATGTTCTCGTGGATGCCCGCCTCCTGGGTCGCGAGAAAACGGGTGCCCATGTTGATGGCCTCTGCGCCGAGGGAGAACGCGGCAACTTGCTTCTCGCGGAGACGCTATACCCTTGTGTCATAGGCTAGAGACGAAGGCTGGCGCTTTCTTGGCTTGGAGGAGATTCGAAATGATTGGCTATGTCATGCTTGGCACCAACGACTTGAAGCGTGCGAGTGCCTTCTACGATGCTCTTCTCGCCGATTTGGGGGCGTCTCGTACCCTCGAAGAGGAAGGCCATTTTGTCGCCTGGGCCAATGCCGAGGGCAGTCCCATACTGTCGCTTTCCAGGCCCTTCGATCAGAAGCCCGCGACCGTGGGCAATGGAACGATGGTGGCGCTCGCTCTCGAGGGGCCTGATAGGGTCGTTGCCGTCTACCGGGCGGCGATGGATCTTGGGGCTACGGATGAAGGGGCTCCCGGCGAGCGGAGTCCAGGCTTCTATGCCGGCTATTTTCGAGACCCTGATAGCAATAAGCTCTGCGTGTATAGCCTCGATCCCGGCGGTACTTGAGGGCCCGTACAGGATTCGCCGAGGAGAGGGCCGCCCCATTCCTTTGCTAGGGTGAAGACGGATGGGGGCTCGGAGTTGAATCGGGACCGTGGGTGACGCACGGCTGAAAAATAGGGAGACGACTTTGGCCGAAAAGACGACGAAGCACGTGGTCTGTACGATTTGTGATATCGGCTGTCAGCTTCGAGCCGAGGCTAAGGGTGGCCAGGTCACTCGTATTCTTCCCCATGAGAATCCACTCTTGGCGGGGAATATCTGTTACAAGGGAGTCGCCGCGCCGCATATTCACAACCATCCAGATCGTTTGCGTACGCCGCTTAAGCGCGTGGGTAAGCGGGGAGCCGACCGGTGGGAGGAGATTTCCTACGAGCAGGCGATGGACGAAATCGCTGAGCGGCTTTCCGGTGTTATCGAAGCCCACGGGCCGGAGGCGTTCGCCGTTTCAACATCGGGTTGGAATACCCAGACGACCCACAGCATGGACCGCCGCTTCATGAACCTGATTGGGAGCCCCAATTGGGTGAGCGGCGTCTCGCTCTGCGCTGGGAACACGGCAGCGGTGAATCGTCTGACCTATGGCTGGTTCCCGATGCCCGACTATATGAAGACCAAGTGCATCGTACTCTTCGGCCATAACCCACGTCAGCACTCGTGGACGCCGATCTACAACATGATCAAGTTGGCTCAGGCCCAGGGTGCCAAGTTGATCGTACTCGACCCTCGTGTTTCCGATCAGGCTGAGGTGTCTGATCTGCACCTTCGCCTTCGGTCCGGGACCGATGCCGCAATGTGCCTAGGCTGGCTCAAGGTCATCTTCGACGAAAAGCTCTACGACGAAGAATTTGTTCGGGATTGGTGCGTCGGTTTCGAGGAATTGAAAAGCCGCGTCGATGAATACCCCCTGGAGAGGGTGGAGGAAATTACCGGGGTCGACCGCGAGTTGATCGCAGCGGCTGCCCGGATGTACGCCAGCGCTGAGAGTGCTGTGATCCCGTGGACGCCGATCACCGATCAGCAAATTTCTTCCACGTCGGCGATTCGCTTGCACTCCATCCTGCGCGCCGTGACCGGTAATCTGGACGTCGAGGGCGGGGAGAGTCTGGGCGGCTTCAGCCAAAACTATATACCCGAATCTGAGCTTGGATTTCATGAGCGACTCGCACCGGAGCAGAAGGCCAAGCAGATGGGCTACGACGAGCACCCCGTCTACACCTACCGGGTCGCCGAGATCTTGAAGGAGCCCACGGAAAAAACCTGGGGTTATCCCTATGCGGATCTTGTGATGGGCTGCCAGATGGCGAATCCGTCGGATCTCTTCCGCGCCATGAGTACGGGCGCCCCTTATCCAATTAAAGCCTTCTTCGTCCTGGGGAATAATGCGCTGCTCAGTTATCCCAACCAGCATCAGGTGCACAAAGCGATGCTCGCCCAGGACCTTATCGTGGCCCATGAGATTTTCATGACGCCTACGGCCATGCTCGCAGACTATGTGATGCCCGGCGATGTCTTTACCGAACGCAATCATGTTGCGGATAGTTGGAGCTGGGGCACTCGGTTGACGCTCTCGGAGAAGGTTGTGGAACCGCCTCGCGAAGCTTCAAGCACTTTTCAGTTCTGGGGAGATCTGGGTCGACGCATGGGGTTGGCCGAGCATTTTCCGTGGAAAAATCTCGATGAGATCCTGGATTATCGTCTATCGCGCTCGGGTCGAACGTTTTCAGAGTTCGCTGGAGAGAGCTCGATGCTCTTCCAAGAAGATGAACACAAAAAATATCTTAAGCGCGGTTTCGCGACGCCCTCGGGAAAGGTTGAACTCTACTCGAGTGTCCTGGATGAACTTGGCTTCGATCCTCTTCCCTATCACCGGGAAGGTCCAGCGACTAGCGCCGAATACCCGTATAGAGTCTTTACTGGGGTTCGCGACGACTCATTCTTCCAGACGGGTCAGCGAAATATTGAGGTATTGCGCCGCAAGACTCCATTGCCCGAGCTCTTTCTGCATCCGAAGGATGCAGACCGGGAGGGGATCGAGGATGGTGACTGGGCCAAGTTGGAAACCGAGTTCGGCGCAGTCGCCGCCCGGGTCTCTGTGCAAGCTTCGATGAAAGAAGGGCACGTCAGGGTTCCCCATGGTTGGTGGTATCCCGAGCTTCGGGGACAGGAGCTGCTCTCGGGCGCTTTTATTTCGAGCGATGCGGTGCTGTGCTCCGATGCCCCCGAGTTTCTCGACTACGAGCAGGGGGTTCCCCATTTTAAGGGTTTCCCAGGTCGCGTCACTCGCACGGAACCCCCGGAGAGCTTGCCCAGGATGGCGGGGAACTGAGCGACAGCCCGAGCAGTGAGTCGAGCCGCCGCCTTTTGGCTGGGATTCTAGAGAGCGATCGGTTGGGACGCCTGAAAGCGACTGGCCAGTGGGAAAGTCCAAGGAGAAATGATGGCAGCAGGGCGAAATAGGGCGTTGGCCGGACAGGAAATGCGGTTGGCTTTGCTGGAAAGATTCCAGGGGAGTTTTTACCCGGCCGGACGATGCGCTCAGCGCGCCGAGTTCGGGTTCCATAAAGTTTTGCCTGCTTGGCTTGCAGTTGTTTTTTTCGCTCTCCTTCCGGCGAGCAGCCAGAGCGCAGAAACTCCGCTGACAAGCCAGCCCGAGCACGCCTCCAATACGATCTCCGAGTGGGCTGGGCGCGAGATTCACATGGGTTTTCTGGCCTCGGTGCAGCTCGACATCATCCACGATTTCGACGCCATTGGTCTGAACGGAGGGGACGGGGTTCCCCATGAGTTCGTGACCTCGCAGATTCCCGTAGGCGGGCGGGCATCGGAGTTCACGAACCGAACTCTCTTCAGTCCCAATCAGAGTACGTTGACGCTCTGGGCAAGTACTCCCACGCGCTACGGGGAGGCCAAGGGCCAAGTCGTCTTGAATATGACCAGGGACCTCTTCGATACCCGCCTGCAGGTCTACAAAGCGGTCGGCGAGGTGGGTGGCCTGCGCTTCGGCCTGGACTACTCCCTTTTCCTCAATCAGGCAGCTCTCCCAACCACTCTCGATTTCGAGGGACCGCCGGTGCTCGCCGAGGCCCGCTTCGCCCAGCTCAGCGTGCGCGCTTCGCTCGGGCGGCCCGGTGGAGAGAATAGTGATCTCTTTGTGGTGGCCGGAATGGAGGATGCCGGCTCAAACTTCATACTGCCCGAAGTCGTGGGCATTCGGGCCGAGAGTCAGGTGCCCGCCCTCCTGCTCAAGCTCGGCTACGAGACCGAGGAGGCCAACGTCGAACTCGGTGCGGTTTATCGCCGCATGGGCGCCAAGGGAAATGGAGGCTACGAAGCCGGGTTGAACGGCTGGGGCCTTCATCTTTCGGGCTTCGCGCGCTTCCTTTCGTCCGAGAAAGTCATGTTCGGGGTTTTGGGGGGGCGCGGGATCGCGTCCTATATCGACGATACGGCGGGGCTCAATCTCGATGCGGCGCCCGTTGCCTTCCCGAGCGGGGCTTTGAAGACGGTGGGGCTGCTGGGGGCCTGGGTCGGCTACGAACACAGGTGGAGTCCGGTGCTGCACTCGACGGCAACAGTCTCTTTTTTGAGGGCGTATACGGATTTTATCGACCGGAAATTTGGCCCCACATATAGCTCCAACACCCCGGGCGAATTTGTCGGCATCTTTCGCGAAAGCTTCTACAGCTCGGTCAACGTGGTCTGGAGCCCGGCCCCCTGGCTCGATACCGGGGTGGAGTACCTCTACGGCCACCGAAAGGTGGCTCCGGGCTCAAGCAGCTACGACAGCAATGAGGGCCACGACAACCGCCTTCAGTTCACCATTCGGCTGAAGTTGGATTACTCTCGCTAGGACCCCCCGCCACCTTATTCACTGCCAGCCTGCCGCTGTTCCCGGTCCGGCGAATCGAGGGCTTCTCGTCTGGGGCAGGCGGAAAGCCGAACTCCCTGGGGTAGGCTAGGGCTCCATGACCGCTTTAATCCGACGCAGCCTGCGCCCGCTCCTAGGTGTGGCTCTTTTTCTGCTGGCGCTGGGTGTCCTTGATAAGCAACTCGAGGCCCACAGCCTCGCCCAGGTTCGAACGCAGTTGCGGGCGATTTCAGATTCCTTGCTTTTGGCTGCCATCGGCTTTGCCGTGGTTTCCTATATCACTCTGACCTTCTACGACCTTCTCGCGTTGCGTTATGTGGGTCGCTCGCTCGCGTACCCCAAGGTCGGGATTACCTCGTTCATCGCCTACGTCTTCAGTATGGATATGGGCTTGACGGTTCTCGGGAGTAGCGCGATCCGCTATCGCCTTTACACGATCTGGGGGTTGAAGGCCGGGGATATCGCCCAGATCGTTGCTTTCTCTACTTTTACCTTCTTCGTCGGTGTTCTGGCGGTGGGGGGACCTCTCTTTCTGTTCGGCGCAATCGATTTACCCGCCGGTCTCGCACTTCCTCTCGAATCCACGCGACCCATTGGAGTCGTATTTAGCCTCGGGTTCGTTCTGCTTCTACTGGCCGGCGCACGGAAGAAAAAGAGTTTTTCTTTCAGGGGCTTCGAACTCAGTTTGCCTTCGGTGCGGCTGATCTTATTGACCGTCGGTGTCGCGGCTACGGATTGGCTGCTGGCTTCCGCTGTACTCTGGACTCTTCTACCCGAGGCGACGGGGCTCGATTTCCTCACCTTTATGGCGATTTTTATGGCCTGCGAAGTACTGGGACTAGCTTCGACGGTGCCGGCTGGCCTGGGGGTCTTCGAAGGCATCGCGATGCTGCTCTTGGCTCCCTATGCGCCAGCCCCTGCGATTCTTGCCGCGCTCCTCGCCTGGCGCGTGATCTATTTTCTGCTCCCGATATTCATCGCGATCTCTGCCTTGGGAATCATCGAGGCTCTCCAGCATCGCTCTGACTGGGGTCGACTGCGCGAATGGGGGGCTCCCCTGACTGAGACGATCCTGCCCTCGGTCCTGGCCGCAGGCATCCTGATTTCCGGTGTGCTGCTCGTGCTCGCGGGCGTCATCCCTGGCGAGGCGTCCCGACTCGCTGCTCTTCAGGAACTGAGCGCGTTCACTTGGGTCGAGCTTTCGCATCCCCTGGCCCTATGCTGCGGCTTGAGCCTGATTTTCGTGGCTCGTGGGGTCCAGCAGAGGGTAGACGTAGCCTATCGGGCGAGTCTGTTTCTGCTCGTTCTGGGTGCGGGGGCATCGCTGCTCCACGGCGGTCATCCCTTCTTCGTAGGGGCGCTTGGCCTGACTCTGCTCGGGTTGATTCCGAGTCGCCGGGTCTTCGACCGCAGCGGGTCCTTGCTTCCCGCTGCGTTTCCGCCCGGCTTCGTCGGCCTGCTCGGCATCGGACTCCTCGCTTTGCTGGGCTTGGTGGGTTGGGTGTATGAAGACCAGGCCTATAGCCACGCACTTTGGGCTCAGGTGGGGGGGGAGGCCCATTTCCCAAGGGCCCTGCGCGCCCTGGCCCTCGTGGGCGGGGTCGGAATCGTAGTCGCCGGCTGGCGGGTAAGTCGACCCCGAGCGGTGGTCGCCGCGCCGGCCGGGGAGGCGGAACTCGAATCGGCTCGTCCGCTGGTGGAGGCGGCGCCTGACTCTGCTGCGCATCTGGCGCTACTCGGAGACAAGAGCCTGCTCTTTGGCTCCCAGGGTGACGGATTCTTGATGTACGGGGTCTCGGGGAGATCCTGGGTTTCGATGGGGGACCCGGTGGGGAGCGAGGCGACTCGCAGCGAATTGGCCTGGAAGTTGCGCGAATTGAGCGACGCGTCCGGGGGATGGCCGGTCTTCTACGAAGTGGGCCCCGAGAACCTGCCCCTCTACCTGGATTTGGGGCTGAGCATCCACAAACTCGGCGAAATGGGGAGGGTCTCTCTCGAAAATTTCAGCCTCGAGGGATCGTCCCGGAAGGGCCTGCGCCAGACCTTGAGGCGAGCGGAGCGCGACGGTTGCAGTTTTGAGGTAATTCCGAAGGCGGGCGTTCCCGGGCTGATCGAAGACCTGACCCGGGTATCCGATGCCTGGCTCTCGGAAAAAAAGACTCGAGAGAAGAGCTTCTCCCTGGGCTCCTTCCGGCCCGACTACCTCGGACAGATGCCTCTCGCAGTCATCCGACAAGCCGGAGAGATTGTGGCGTTCGCCAACTTGTGGCTCGGCGGCGAGCAAGACGAAGCTTCGCCCGACCTGATGCGATTCGATCCTGCCCGGGCGCCCGGCGGAGCGATGGATTTCCTTTTTATCGAGTGCATGCTCTGGGCTCAGGCTCAGGGCTACCGATGGTTCTCCCTTGGGATGGCTCCGCTCTCGGGTCTCGCCGAGTATCGCCACGGAATCGCCTGGAACCGGTTTGGAAGCATGCTCTTCCGCCATGGTGAGCACTTCTACAACTTTCAAGGCTTGCGGCGTTACAAAGAAAAATACGGCCCCACCTGGGAGGCCCGTTATATGGCATCGCCGGGGGGGATGAACTTCCCCCTGGCCCTGGCCAATATTTCGTCACTCGTCTCGGGGGGAATCGGGGGAACCCTTCACCGTTGACGCAATGACGTCGTCGACGCAGGGTTTCGCTTGAGACGGCGAGGGCTCGTGTGGCGCCCTAATCGTGGTATTTCTCGCTATTCCGAAGCATGTAGGCGGGGCCGTGAATTTCGTTGATCGCCGCATTTTCTCCGAAGAGGTTCTCCTTCTGGGCCTTGAAGGTTTTGCGGTGAGCACCAAGGGGGGCGAGTTCCGCGGCCCGAGCTTGTGCGAGGCCGAGCAGATTTTGGGAATCGGCAAGCTGCTGGACGATGCCGGCCTCCAGCGCCGCCGGCCCGGTCCACCGGCGGGCGAGTTGAACCGTCTCGAAGAAGGTATTTGCGGGAAGCTTGTGCCGAAAGAGCGCGAGCTCGGGGATAGGAATGCGCATGCCGAGCTGCATTTCATTCGCACACGCGAAGCCGCGGTCCTCGCGCATGATGCGCTGGTCGTGGCATAGGGAAAGCATTAGGCCGGCTCCAAAAGCGTGACCATTGATGGCGGCAATGCTTGGGATTGGCAGAGTGATGATGCGGCTCATGAGGGTCATGAACTCGCTCCCGAAAACGTCTCGGTCGCCGCCAGGGTGTTCTACGGTGGCGTCTGGGGATTGTGCCCAAGCGAGATCGAGACCATTGGAAAAGAATTTGGGGTTGGCCGAGGTCGTCACCAACGCGGCCGGCCCCTCAGAGGCCTCGATTTGATCGATGGCTGCCGAGAATGCGCGCACGAAAGTCGTGTTCCAGCGGTTTTCACCCTCATCCATGGTCAGGGTGAAGACTTCGCCTTCTTGCTCAAGATCGATCATGGCTCCGTCCTTTCGGGTGGCTTCTCTACTCGCACTGCCCAGGGTCGCACTGCCCAGGGCCTCGATGCGCCAGGGGCTTTGGCCCGGTGAGGGCTGCCTCCGGGGGCTCTACTCGGGCATCTTGAGCACGCGTTTGGCGATCACGTTCATTTGGACTTCGTTCGTGCCTCCCCAGATGGAGTCAGCCCGCGTGGTCAACCAGGCGCGGGTTCGTTCGAGTTGGGTGTCCTCGAAACCGGGGCCAGACCAGCCGAGGCCCTGAGCGCCCATGGCCGCCATCGCGAGATCTTGTTCGTTCTTGACCATATTGGCCCAGCGGTATTTTCCAAGAGATCCGATATCTCTGCCCACCTGGCCAGAGCGGAGTTCTTCTCCTGCCCGGCGCATGGTGAGGCTCAGGGCACGAGCTTCGAGTTCCTGGGCGGCGAGGCGTTGCCGGAGCGTTGGGTCGGCGAGGATCCCGTCCTTGAGACCAATTTCACGTTTTACGATATCGGTCAGGTTTTCCTTCAAGGCGCCTGTGATGCCGCCTTCACTCCCGCCATCGGTCGTGCGCTCGTGTTGGAGGAGACGCTTCGCCACTGTCCAGCCGCCATTGACCGGCCCCACGACATGGTTTGCCTTGGCCCTGGCACCGTTGAAGAAAACCTGGGAGAACTCAGCGCTTCCATCTATCAAGGTGAGGGGGGAAACCTCGACGCCATCTTGGTGCATGGGAAAGAGAATAAACGTGATGCCCTCGTGCTTGGGTGCATCTGGGTCTGTTCTTACCAGGCAGAAGATCCAATCGGCTTTGTCGGCCCCGGTTGTCCAGATTTTCTGACCCGTGATCACATATTCATCGCCCTCTTTCACCGCCCGGGTTTGGAGGCTTGCGAGGTCGGAGCCGGCTCCGGGCTCGCTATAGCCCTGGCACCATTTCACTTCGTGGCGCGAGATAGCCGGAAGGAATTCCTGTTTTTGCTCGTCGGTCCCTAATTCGAGCAGGGTAGGGCCGAGCATGCTGGTCCCGAAGGAGCTGATGATGGGTGCTCGGACGGCCTTGAGTTCCTTCATCAGGATCGCGGCCTGCTTTCGGTCCAGACCGCCGCCACCGTATTCGGTGGGCCACTGGGGCGTGACCCAGCCTTTGGACGCGACAGCCTTGATCCACTTGCCCAGGCTATCCCCGGGAAGATCCTTACGGTTGCCCACTCGCAGATCTGCGGGGAGATTTTCGTCGATCCAGCTACGAACGCCCTGCTGGAACTCTTCGAGGGTCTCAGGTGACATATTGCCTTCTCCTTTGATCGTTCTAGTAGCCGCGCAGGCTTGCGAAGCGATCTCGGTGGTAGATGGCGTCGCCCAGGGTGATCTCGGCTGCCTTGAGGCGCTTGAAGAAGAGGCCGATTTCTTCTTCGTCCGTCATTCCGATTCCGCCATGCATCTGGATGGCCTCACCGCCGATGAGTTGGGCGACATCCGAACACCGAGCTTTTGCGCCACTCGCGCATTCTGCGATGTCGTCTCGCCCTTCATCAATAGCGTTCTGGGCGTCCCGAACGATGGATCGTGCGAACTCGAGCTCGCCAAACATGTCGGCCGCTCGGTGGCGTAGCCCTTGGAAAGTCCCGATTTTGACACCGAACTGCTCGCGGGTATTGAGGTATTCCAGGGTGCGCTCGAAGGCTTCTTCGAAAGAGCCCAGCATTTCGGCTGACAGGCCGACGGTCGCTCGATCCAATACCGCGTCGAGGATGTCGGCTGCGTGGTCGGGCTCACCGAGAACACGGGAAGCGTCTACGGCAACGTCTTCAAAAGAAATACTCGCCGCGTTGCGTCCGTCGAGCATTTCGGCTCGTTCGATCGTTATGCCTGGAGAGTCGGCATCCACGACGAAGAGGGAGAGCCCTTCTCGCTGGTCGGTGCTCCCTGCTGTTCGGGCCAGGGTGACGATCTGATTCGACACGTGGCCGTCTAGAACAAAGATTTTATTCCCGCGAATGCGATAGCTGTCACCCTCCCGGATAGCGCTTGTTTGCACGGAGTAGGGGGCGAATCGGCCTTGCTCTTGGAAGGCCAGGCTGACGAGCCGGTCGCCGGTGCAGAGATCCGGGAGCAATTCCTTTTGGAGGGGCTCAGTTCCTCCCAGCAGGATCGCGTTGCCCCCGAGCAGGACTGTGGAGATAAAGGGTTCCGGGGCGAGCAGGCGCCCGGCTTCCGAGAGAACGACCCCGAGCTCTCCGTACCCCATCTCGGCTCCACCTACGGCCTCGGGAAAGAGGATTCCGAGCCAGCCGAGTTCCCCCATTTCTTTCCACAAGGCACGGGAGAAGCCCGTTTCATCGCGTGAGTCTCGAAGCTTTCGCATTCTCTCGACCGGTGATTTTTCCTCGAAAAAGCTTTTGGCCATTTCGCGCAAGATCACCTGATCTTCGGTCAGTATCAGTCCCATGCTTTTTTCCCTCATGATTGGGGCTTTGGGCGCCGGAGGCGCGAGCCAGCAGAATGCTCCGTCAGGCCGATTCGGCTTTGGGCGAGGGTGGAGCTTCCTTCTATTGGCAGGAAGAATGTCAATATAACGAGGGCCAGCTGGCCCGCAAGATATGGGGCCGAGCGGAAGATGGGGAGGCGCGTGTCGCGCCTCGGAACTCGGTTGCAGTCGCCTGGGGCCGGCTGCCGGGTCGAGCAGACCCCGGCCGCACCCCAAAAGGGTGGGGCCGGGGCCGGTGTTCTTGGGTGACGCCCTAAGAGTTCGGGCTAGACCCTCTGAAGGGTGTTCTTGTCGGTGTGGTGCATGGCCGCGCCTCCGTGGGCAGCCATTTCAAGCACGCTGTCTTCCTCGTAGGCGTAATTTCCGCCCGTCAGGTCGACCGACAATTCGTAGGCGATCGTCTTCGCAGCACCCGCCTGGAGGTAGGCGTTTTGCAGGACACCGTTGGTCTCGGAGCCGAGCTTCGCCGACAGGGAAAAGCTATCTGCACCCGCTTCTGCCGTACCCGAAGCGATCATGGTTGTCGAACGCGGGATCATGAAGCAGCGGGTGATCGTGTTCGTAGCGGGTTCCCACTGCCAGTAGCCGACCTCCATATGGAAGAAGTCGTCGGCACCGAGGCGCCAGGCCTTCATTCTGTAATCCAGGGCGAAGAGTTGCTGCTTCCCATTATCGACGGGTCCGAAGGGGTCGAAGGTGATTTCCTCGCGATAGAGGTTTTCCGTATCTGCTTTGGCAGAGTAGGAATACGAGAAATCCCGACCCTGGTCGCCTGACCACTGCCCCGCCAACTTGGCGAGGGGGCCCCATCGCTCATCCACATCCGTGAATGCGGCCATATGGGCCGGCGCACCAAACGTAGTTCCTGTCCCCACGATTCACTCCTCTTTAGCATTGCGGCTATTCATAAAGGGGTAACGAAGGAGCGGCCCAAGGCCGCCCCGACCCAATAACTAGCTAGAGCAGGTTTCCCGTCAAGGGCCCGGCCCCAATGGGGGAGGGACAGGCCGAAATCGGCTGGGAGGCGAATCCGGCGATGCCCCGGGGCAGACCGTCCCTAGCGCTCCTCGTGGCCGTGGAAAAAGGGGTGCCCTGTGGGAATTGCCGAGTGTTGCGGGCATACTGGGAACTCGCGCCGGGCGCTGAGGGAAGGGGATGGGGTTGGATTTCTGGTTGGCTTGGTTCGCGGAGACGAATCAGGGGGACGAGGTGAAGGCGATTGCGGTCGCCGCCGAGGAGCTCGGCTACACGGGCGTAGCGGTTTCTGATCACGTCGCGCTCCCCAGGGCCCAGGAGAGCCTTCATCCTACCCGAGGGATCCCTTACGACCCGCTGAATAATTACCCGGAGCCGATTACCACCCTCGCCACCATGGCCGCGGTCACAGAGCGCCTGCGATTCATCACCTATGCCTACGTGATGGGCATGCGCGACCCCTTCAGCGTGGCAAAACAGGCGGCTGCCCTCGCCGACTTGAGTGGGGGTCGGTTCTCACTGGGGATTACACCGGGTTGGCTCCGGGAAGAAATTGCACTGCTTGGGCACGACCCGCGTACTCGGGGCGGCCGGTTCGAGGAAGCTCTGGAGGTGATTCATGGCCTGTGGCGCGAGGATCTGCTCACTTATCAAGGGAAATTCTATGATTTTGAGCAAGTGGGCATCTCTCCCCGGCCCGCAGCGCCTCCGGATATTCTCGTGGGGGGACACTCGCGTATTTCCATCGAGCGAGCGGCTCGCTACAGCGGCTGGATCGGGATGAACCATTCCCTTGAGTTCCTGAGAGAGAAGCTCGGCGAACTTGATTCGCTCTCGAGTGGAGGCGCCCGGAAACTTGTGATCCCGAACGAGGAATTATCCGATGCCTACCTACTTGCTCTCTCGGCCCTCGGCGTCGAGGGCGTTGTCGTGATGGCGTGGAACCCCGAGCAGCGCGAGGCCCAATCCCTGGATTCTCGAATTTCCGCTATGTCGACCCTTGCACGCCGCTGGATAGGTTAGCGGCAGTCGCGCCGGAGCGGCTCGGGTTGGCAAAGTGGGTGGGGCTCAATCGGAAATTCTCGAGGACCTTGGCTAGAGCGTGAGAAGGTACGCGCGCAAGTCCTGCTTATCCTGCCTGGAGAGTTGTAGCTGGAGTATCAGATTGAAAAATTCCACCGCATCGTCGAGGGTCATAAGGCGCCCGTCGTGGAGGTAGGGGGGGGTGTCCTTGATTCCGCGAAGGGGAGAAGTCTTGATCGGCCCTTCCGGCCGACCCACGTAGAAACGCTCGACCTGAAGGTCGTGCATATAATCGTCGACGAAAGCAGGGCCGTAGTGGCACTGGACGCAGCGGCCTTCGCCATAAAAGATCTGCTCTCCACGAAGCTCAGATTTTGAGGCCAGATCGGGGTCTAGCAGGCCGAGTGGGGTGAGCTTGGGGGCGGGGGGGTAGTCAAGAATGGCGTTGAATTCGGATATGCCGTTGAGTGCGGATCGGCTGGCTCCGCGCGACCCGATCGCCTGCTGCATGCCGGGGTCGCCGCCGAAAAACTCTCCCACACCGGCAAAATGATTCAGACTTCGAATCGAGCGCTTCGTCGAGAACTGCATCAGGTTGTAGTTGCCACGTAGGCTGGGCGTGTCCACTCTGAGACGCGCCATATTGGGGCGTGAATCCGGGGCGAGATCGAAGGCCCCGTTGGTATGCCCGTTGACATGACAGTCGAAGCAAGCGATTCCCGAACTGGGCTCCTCGGTCAGTCGGTGATCGGTCTGGTTGAACCAAAGACTGGGCGAGGGCTGGAGTAGCTCTTTTAGCCCTTCCATCTGTTCGGGAGTGAGCAACCCGTCGAAGATCTGGTAGTAGTTTTCAAAGGTGAGTTCCTGGCCGTTCGTCACGTCACCCATTTCCTTGTGGGTGGTGAGGTACATGGGAGGTGGGAACTCCGGGAGGAAGGGTTCCGGAATGTCGAAGCCCACGTCGATTCTTGTGTGCTCTGGGTGGATCGCGATCCAAGAGTCTGGAAAAACCATATGGGCCGTGGACTGCAGAGGGTGGGCCAGTGGTTTGAAGGGGAATACGTCTCGCTCTCGGATTTCTGCAGGGGTGAGATCCGCGAGTTCCTCCCAGGATGCGAGATCTTTGGGAAGTCTTGCCGCAGGCCCGGCCATAATGGGTTTTCCGCCCGACATGAAGGCTTTGGGGAGGATCGCCGGCGTGAAGTCGTAGCGGGAAGCCATGTGCTCCCGAACGTCCTTCATCAGGCCCGGTTGCTGGGCGCGATGAAAATCGAGCCATTCCTCGAAACGCATAGGGAGAGTCGGGGACGAGAAGGAGGACGCTCCCCGGCCGTAGTAGGCCCACAAGTCGAGGGGGGTTCGGCCCCCAACGACGACTTTGGGATAGAGCGAGAGCCCTTCGATGGTGGTGGCGTTGGTCCTGGGTGGGACGACTTTCTCAACCGGCAGTTCGGGCCGAGGCAGAGACGCGGGGAGGATGCTGCGCTCTGAAGTCTTCTTCCGCGCCGCCTCGAGCTGGAATGACTCCAAAAGGTCGCGTCCGCCGTAGTCCTGGTACCCAGCGTGAAGGCCGACCCCGAGGCCAACCATGACGATCATCCACGTTGCCTGTATTAGCTTGGCTTTCATGGGGCCGGCTCCTGAAACACCGATGGCAGGCGCTTCGGGTTTTTGTGTCGTTGGGACGGTTCGGCGCGTGACTCTTGGATCCACGCCCAATCGGGAACCTCTCGAGAATACCGTGTGTGGAGCGGCTGCACACCATGGGTTTGGGCAGGGTGAGGCTGGGGGGTAGGGGGGGTATTTGTCCAGTCGGCAAGGCTTCTCGTCCAGGCGTTCTGATTTTGGTCGGATGGTTGCCGTGGGAGCGGCGAGTAGACACTCGAATCGTTTGATTGGTATGTTGCAAGGCAGTGAAAGCCTGCATCTCCATCGATATGGACAACTACCGGGGCTATCAGAGCCTGGTCAATTCGAAGGGCGAGAAGTCCGGCATAAGCTTCTTTTCCGATTCTGTTCCCCGTTTTCTTGATGAGTTGGATCGGGTCGGCGCACGAGCGACCTTCTTCATGCCTTCGGCCTTTTTCGTGAAGAAATTTTGACCGGTACTTACCGGATCCGGCTGATCGCGCTTCGAAGTTGCTTTGCCGGGGGCTGGAGCTTTCCCTTTCGCTCGTTTCAAGACGAAGGCGAAGGCCTCCCCGCAGCCTGAGAGGCAGTCTCCCCAGAGGCGAAAAATAGGGCTGCCCGGGTATTCCCAATGGTTCGGGAGAAACCGCGTCTAACCGTTTCTAGGAGCCCTCATGCCTGTTTGCGCCCGACGCCATTGAGGGTTTGCGCAGTTGCCGATGCCCTACAATTGGCCAATGGAGCTTCGGGCGACGAATTCACGGGATCACCGTGACCAATAAACAGGAAATACGCACGGAGCCGCAGAGGCGGACGAGTCACCAGGGGCTTCTGCGCAGGCAGATGATTCCGCTTCTCTCGTTTGGGATTACGATCCTGGTCTGTGAGTACTTCCTCGTGAGCCAGGCTGAGCCGGGAAGCTTCGGTTATTGGTGCTCGATGCTGAGCTTTTCGGCCTTTCCTTTGCTCGCGAGTGCAGCGTCGTTTAGAACTGCGTTCAGTCTAGAGGGGCAAGACCGTCACGCGTGGACCTTGATCGGCTTGGCTTGCTTCAGCATGTTTTGCGCCGAGGGGTTCTGGACATATCTGGAGATCAACTTCTCCGAGAGTATTCCCATGACCGCCATGGCGACAACCGGCTACGTCGTCTCCCCCGTTCTCTTTATGCTGGGCATGGTTTTCTATCAAGATCGAGCACGAAATACAGGGTTCACCCTGGCGCAGTTGGGGAGTCTCGGCGTGGTTTTTGCGTCTGTGGTGTACGGCTACCTTGTCGTTGTCTACCAGATGCTGGATAGCATTGGACTCGACTCCGAAGTCGTCATCACGTCGCAGGTTCAGGGCATCTTTATCCTGGCCGCCCCGGTCGTTGGCGCGAGAATCGTTCTCCTTCGTCTTCGGGGGAAGAAGCGAATGATTATGGGACTCGTTCTCTTCGGGATGATTTGCCTGACGGTGGAATATTTTAGTTATATCTACTTGTTGGTGCATGGCGCCTACAACGAGAACAGTCCGTTCTCAGCACTCTATCTCGTTGGCTCCACAGCCTGGTTCATCGCTGCTTCCGAGCAGTACTACACAGGAAAAAAGGTCAGGGACTCTCAGACACATGACGAGTTTGAGGAGAATGCCAAACAATGGGAGACGCTACTTCCTACTTTGATGGTGGCTGGCGTTTTTATCGTCACTTATATTTTTGAGGAGAGTCTTTCCCCTGAAGTTTTCCCACTGCTCGCTGGGGCGATTGTCGTTTTGGTGATCTCCCTGGGCGTGCGCAATTGGTGGGGCCAGCGAGTCGAGACGGAACTGAAAGGGCAATTGAAGAGCCAAGCTGACGATCTTGAGCGGGCACGAGATGCCGCCGAAGATGCCGATATCGCGAAATCTCGATTTTTGTCGTGGGTCAGTCATGAGACTCGGACGCCTCTGAGCGGGATCCTGGGCTTTGCTGAGCTTTTGGAGGATCGGCATTTCGGATCGCTAAATCAGGATCAGACTGGTTTTGTCGAGGGCATACGCGAGTCGGGAGACCATCTGCTCGCACTGATCAATGACCTGCTTGATATAACCAAGATCTCGATGGGCGCCGTTGAGCTTACCCTTGAGGAGGTATCTCTAGCCGAAACGGTTGCTGAGGTTGTTCAGAGTACTCGGAAGCTCAGTCGAGGGGCAGAGGTTGAGATCGTCAATGAAGTTGGAGTCGACGCGCCGACCTTCACTGCGGATAGGCGACGGCTTGGGCAATGTCTAGAAAATCTTCTTTCCAATGCAGTGAAGTTTACTGACGCGCACCGCTCCGTCGGCGTTCGATGGAAAATCGAAAAAGTGGGCTGGCTCTCCGTGGAAGTTTGGGACGAGGGAATTGGTATTGCGGAGAATGAGCAGCAGGCGATCTTCGGTGAGTTCTACCAGAGTGGCCGGTCGCGAGATGAGGCGTTGGGAGGTAGTGGGATAGGTCTCGCCATAACGCGAAGGCTGATAGAACTGCACGGCGGGTACGTGCGGGTCGATAGCGAGGTCGGAAAGGGGACTAGCTTTTTCCTGGCTCTTCCCATGGACCAGGCGGGCATTGTCGCCGGCGCTTCTGAGGCGATGCTCGGCGGCAATGGGCTCGGGGTTCGGCGTTTGGGTTGACCCGTTCGCAAGGGGCAGGCATCGGAAGGAATTTCGGGATTCGAAATTGTCGCAATGACAGCAAGCGCAGACGGGACCGAGACCCTCATCACCTTTTGGCAATGGGTTGGATAGGCGACTGTGGCTGAATCATCCGGTGCACGCCGAAAGCCGCTTTGTGGAGAATGCTTCCCTTAGTCGGGAGCCCGTTTGGGCCTAGGCTGAAGTGCGCCCTAACGCCTGCGCTCGGTCATCGGGCAGTGCCCCGGTTTACTGCAGTTCGGAGAGAGGGGCGATGAGATCCCTGGAAATGCGTTCGAGGGCAGAGTGCCGGGGCTCAAGCGCGGGCAGGACCATGATCTGGCTCAAGCCTGCGTTACTCAGTCCGTCGATTCGTTCGAGGAGTCGGTCACGGGTGCCGACCATACAAGTTGCCTCGATCAGTGATCCCGAGAGGAAACGCTCTTCTTCAGGGACGACCCAGCAATTGTGTCCCGCATGGATGCGCTGATGTAGGCGTTCACTGGGGACTTTGTCCAGCATGGCGCAGTAGTCATCCCAGATTTCGGAAAGCATTTGAGGAGGGGGCTGGCTGAGTTGCCGCCACTGATCGTAGGCGTAGTGCACGGTCGCCATGGCAAAAGCTCCGCACTCGTGGCGGATACGGTCTGAGTCGGCAGTCTCGCCGGGGTCGAGGACTGAGACCATGGTCAGAGCTGTAGTTTCGTAAAGGCCTCGGTCTATGTGCCGCCCTGCGTCTTTAGCTCCGGCCTCGATGAGGGACCAGAGTGTTTCCATAGTGGCGGGATTCTGAGGCATGGGCAGCACAGCGCCATCTCCATGGCGCCCGGCGAGTCCGAGAGAGCGGGGGCCGAAGCCCGAAATATGGAGCGGGATCGGATCGGTGTAGTTGACGAAGCTTTGATCTCGCATGATGTGACGAATCGGAATTTCGTTGCCAGCTTTGCCCCATTCCGTCTCGTCGCCCCGGAGTAGCGGCGCCAGGCAACTGAGGTAGCGATCGAGGTCGGCAATTTTTTGTGGAGGCGCGCCCATGATTCGCATGGCGGTATTCCCGGCACCGACTCCCAGGAAAGTGCGCCCCGGGGCAAGCACGTTGATGGTTCCGATGGCCGCTGCGGTGACCGGTGCGGGCCGAGTGCCTGAAATCGCGACCCCTGTACCGATCCGGATGCGCTCGGTTCTTTCGGCGGCCAGTGCCATGGTCGCGTAACAGTCGGACCAGATCATCTGGCTGTCCGCAAACCAGGCATCGCTATAGCCCAGTTTTTCCGCCGCTACTACATAATCGATATCGCTGATATCGCTCGCGATGCAGACGCCAAATTTCATGTGTGACCCTTCGCCTGGTGAATGGAAGAGTGAAGGTGCCTAGGTAATTTCTTAACTGGGAGCGCAGTTTTCGGCTAGACCTTCTGCTTAGGACTCGGAGATGATATCAGAGAGTTTTTTGTCGTGACGCTTGAGCATTCCCACGTCATGCACAGGGGTCTCTACGCCGCAGACCTCGGAGAAGGTTTCACAGAGTTCGCTTTCGTCGCAGATGTCTTCGTAATGGATTACCGAGAATGGGATGCCCTCTCGATAACGAATAGAAACGCTCTCTGTATATCGCCCTCCTCGACTTTCGTTTGGGGCACCTATTAAGGTCTCCTGTGTCGGTTCGAGGAGAGGAAGTGCGGGAGCGATAAGCTGCTAGGCGCGTGTCGGCCTCAGCGGCCGCACCCCAATGCTCTAGGCGGGAGCGCGCTTCTGCTTGGAAGGGTGGGCGTCTCGCTTCATCGCCCGAGATCGACCCAGATGCGCTGGAGTTGCCGGCGATGACCGGGGCGGTCGGAATAACCGGTACGGCCGTGGGCCAGTGTGCGGTTGTTGGCCAGAAGGATATCTCCTCGATCTAGCCGAAGTTTTATCTGGTTTTCGGGAGAATTCAGTGCTTCGTCCAGGCGATTGAACGCCTCATACTGTTCGGGCTTAAGGGAAAGGCCGGCTCGTTCGGCTCCCTTTTCGATCCAGTAGCGCATGTAGCGGAAGGTGCTGCCTTCTCCGTGGCGGCCCGGAGAATAGATCGGGAAGGTGTTGAGGAGAAGAGATTCGAGGCTCTTGGATGCACCAGGCGTGACCACGTCGCGAATGAAATTGTTCTCCAGGAGGTCGATGATTTCGGGATGAGAGCCTTTGAGGTCGTGATAAATGGTGAGAGCATTCGAAATCAGGGAGTCGCCACCCTCCAGGCTGGGTTCTTCGCACAGGAGACCGACGAAATCAGGAAGGGCCCCGACGGCGCTGCTGTCGGTATGCATGCCTGTTTCGGAAGTTGTCATGGAGACGGGCGCAGCTTGTTCCTTGTAATCGATGCCGCGGTCATGAACCGGATAGAGTTGGCCGTACTCCGTCATGACTCGTCCCATCAGGGTGCCGAGTCTGAGAAAGAGCGCGCGCTGCTGCGGGGCTGAAAGCCTAATGTTTTCTGCTTGTTTGATCCGGGCAAAGCCGTCTCCGAAGAGCAATTTCCGGCGAAGGGATAGGCTTAACTCTTTGAGTTTGGGGGTTCTTTCCGGGGCGATCAGGGGCTTGGATGTACTTGTCGAATCAAAGGCTCCGCGTCTGTATTCCTCGAAAAATTCGTCGATGGCTTCCTGGCCCAGCGAGATTTCCCATTGCCCTCGTGCGATCACGTCAGGAGCTCTCCAGGCAGGGCAGGGCGGGTTTGCTTGCACGAATGCGGGGCCGGGTGTTTGGAGCATGCTTTCCTGCAACATCACGATTTCTCCATCCGAAACGCCATGTGGAGGGGCCGGTCGACAAGAGGGCTGAAAAACTTCTCGTCGGTTTTCAACATTTCGGGTGTCACGTGGAGCTCTTCTAGCTCGGGGAGCTGGGAGAAGCCTGCGGACTTAAGGCTGGAGAAATAGTCTGCGAGAGTCTTGTGGACACAGCGAACGGGCAGAGCGACGCCGTCTCGCCGGTAGATCTCTCCTTCAAAGAGTTGGTCGCGGCCCGAGAAATAACCCGAGTCACCGGTCGTGAAGTAGAAAGGTGCCTGACCCTCTTGGGATTCTCGGGTGAAGGCAAAACTAGGGTGCGGCACCGCGAAAATGAAGCGACCGCCGGGTTGGAGAACCCGATAGATTTCTCGCATGGCCTGCGTGGTTTGTTCCCGAGTGAGGTAATTGAAGAGGAACACGGAAACGACGAGGTCAAAACGCTGATCGGGGAAGGCGCCTAGCTCTGTGGCGTCTCCCGTTCGGTATTGAATGCCGAGGCCTTCGCGATTCTCCTCGTTGATCGCTCTTTGGATCATCTCGGGGGAGAGGTCGACACCCTCAATATTTCTGGCTCCGAGGACCTTGAGGTTTCGGGCGAAATAACCTTCGCCGCAACCTAGGTCGAGAACATCCAGTCCGGCGACGGGTTGACACCAGTCGAGGAGAAAGGGCCTGGCCGTGTAGTCCGACAGAAGCATGGGTTCCTTACGGATCCAGTCCTCACTCGCTCCGTCATATAATTTTTGGGTGGAAATCGTCATCGTCACTGACTCCAAGAAGTGTGCGGGTATGCCCGGTTTATCGCGCGAAGTAAGGGGTGGAAAGAGCGGGAGGAGCGGGAAGAACGGGAGGAGCGGGAAGAGCGGAATGAACAGTGCTACGGACCGC
>JAPKBZ010000178.1 GCA_028823175.1 Myxococcota bacterium | reverse complement strand
TCATCACCCTCAACTCTCGATCAAAAGAAGACTATGGATTTCCGCTTCAACGAAGAACAGGAAGAGCTTCGCTCCATCGCCCGGGCCTTTCTGGCCGAGAGCAGCGGTTCGGAGCAGGTCCGCTCGGCCATGGAGAGCGAACTCGGGTGGAGCGAGGAACTCTGGACCCAGTTGGGAAGCGAGTTGGGCTGGGCCTCGGTCCAGATCCCCGAAGCCTACGGGGGGCTCGATCTCGGCTACGTCGAACTCGCCGCCCTGATGGAGATCGCCGGCGAGCACTTGCTCTGCGCCCCCTTCTTCTCGAGCGCCTGCCTGGGCGCCAACGCCCTGCTGACGGCGGGCAGCGAAGCCCAGAAAACCGAATGGCTTCCCGGCATCGCCGAGGGACAATGCCGGGCCACCCTCGCCCACGCGGGCCCCGGGGGCGGACCGGGCTGCGAGGCCGTGACACCGATATGGAAAC
The DNA here is from genome assembly GCA_028823175.1 of Myxococcota bacterium. Lineage (GTDB taxonomy): Bacteria > Myxococcota_A > UBA9160 > UBA9160 > UBA4427 > JAZXM01. The sequence continues at coordinate 3,321 of JAPKBZ010000178.1, read as the reverse complement.
GCGAGGGGGGCGAATTTATCCTCGACGGGACCCACTCCTTCGTCGTGGACGGTCATTCCGCCGATCTCCTGATCGTGGCGGCTCGGCGCGAGGGGAGCCAAGGGGCCGAAGGCATCGGGCTCTTCAGCGTCCCGGGCGACGCCGGGGGCCTCGAACGAGTGGCCCTCACGACCCTCGACCAGACCCGCCGCCTCGCGCGCCTGGATTTCACCGGGGTGCGCGTGCCCGAGAGCGCCCTGCTCGGCGGCAGCGATGAAGCCGGCGCGGCCCTCGAGCGAACCTTACAACTCTCTACCATCGGGCTCGCCGCCGAGCAGGTCGGAGGCGCTCAGCGCTGCCTCGACATGTCCGTCGAATACGCCCTCGAGCGCGAACAATTCGGCCGTCCCATCGGGTCGTTCCAATCGATCAAGCACAAGTGCGCGGACATGATGGTGGCGGTGGAAGCCGCCCGTTCGGCCGCCTACTACGCCGCGTGCGTCGCGGCCGAAGGGGGTGACGAACTCCCCACCTGCGCCGCCCTCGCGGCCGCCGAATGCGCCGAGGCGTATTTCCGCTGCGCGGCGGACGCGATCCAGATCCACGGCGGAGTCGGTTTCACCTGGGAATACGATATCCACCTCCACTTCAAGCGGGCGAAGGCCGGGGAAACCCTGCTCGGCGAGCCCTCCTATCACCGCGAATTCATCGCCCAAGAGATCGGGCTCTAGCCAACGGGGCATCCCGGAAAAGGAAAACGCATGGCCGTGGATTTCGACATGTCGGGTCGGGTCGTCATTGTCACCGGAGGCGGCAAGGGCGTCGGTCGGGGCATCAGCCGACGCTTCCTCGAGGCAGGAGCCGAGGTGGTGGTCTGCGGACGCAGCGAGCTCGAAGAGCCCGTCGAAGCGGCGGGCCGCTCGGCACATTTCTGCGCCGCCGACGTGCGCGACGTCGAGCAGATCGGCGCGGTGATCAGCTACGCAAAAGAGGAACTCGGGCGACTCGACGTGCTCGTCAACAACGCCGGCGGCGCGCCCGAGGCCGACGCCGCCACGGTTTCACCGCGCTTTTCCGAAGCCATCCTCCGACTCAACCTGATCGCCCCCCTGAATTTTTCCCAAGCCGCCAATGCCGTCATGCAGGAACAGGCCGATGGGGGCACGATCATCAACATCTCGAGCGTGAGCGCCCTTCGTCCCTCCCCGGGCACCGCCGCCTACGGCGCGGCCAAGGCTGGCCTTCTCTCCCTCACCATGACCCTCGCCGTGGAGTGGGCTCCCCGGGTTCGGGTCAACGCCATCTCGGCGGGTATGATCCGCACCGAACAGTCGCACCTGCATTATGGCGACGAGGAAGGGATCAAGGCCGTAGGGGCCACGGTTCCCTTGGGTCGCATCGGCGAACCCGAAGACGTGGGCAATGCTTGCCTCTATCTGGCCTCACCCCTCGCCTCCTATGTCAGCGGGAGCAACCTCCTTCTTCACGGAGGCGGCGAGAAGCCCGCCTTCCTGGCCGCTGCCACGAACACCTCGGACTAGCCCCGCGCCAATCGCACCCCCGAACGGAGACCACGCCATGCCCACCGTATTCGAAACCCCCGCCGCACTCAAAGGCGCCGTCGGCCAGGCCCTCGGGCACAGCGAATGGCTGAAAATCGACCAAGAACGCGTCAATCTATTCGCTGACGCCACCGGGGACCACCAGTGGATCCACGTGGATCCCGCGCGCGCTGCCAAGGGGCCCTTCGGCGGCTGCATCGCCCACGGCTACCTCACCCAATCCCTGGTCAACTTTTTTCTCCCCCAGATCATCGACGTGCGCGGCATCTCCATGGGGGTAAACGTGGGCGCCGACAAGTTGCGCTTCCCGGCCCCGGTGCCCGTGGGCTCCCGGGTACGCGGCACGGGCGAGTTGATCTCGGCCGAAGACACCAAGGACGGCGGCGTCCAGACCAAGGTTCGGGTCACCGTCGAGATCGAGGGCAGCGAGCGCCCGGGCTGCGTGATCGAGACCCTGAGCCGCTATTACCCCGAGAAGTAGCGACCCCGAGAACTAGCCCGAAACTTGCTGCAGCCAGCCCGAGCCTAGGGGGCGAGTCCCATGAACGCGGCAATATTGCCGCGATAGAAGGCCGCCAGGGTCTCTTCGCTGCAGCCGGTCATCGAGGCCTCGAATTTGGCGATGGGATCGCTGCCGCCCTCGGGATGCGGGAAATCCGAAGCGAAAACGATCATCTCCGGCGCCGCGTTCTCGATGATCCAACCCACGGGTTCCCCCGCGAAGGGCGAAACCCGGATGCGTTCGCGCGCGATCTCCGAAGGAAGGACGCCCTCCCGGGCGCCGCGCGCTCGCGCGCCCGCCGCGAAGTCGAGGGCCTTCAGCCACGAGGGAACCCAGAAGGCGCCGTGCTCCATGGAAACGCAACGCAGCCCCGGGTGCCGACCAAAAACCTCGTCGAAGATCATGGCCGTCAGAAAAATCTCTGCGCTGTTGTTGATGGTGGTCAAGTCCAGGGGAGAGCCGGGCGCGTCGCCGGCGGTTTCGGGCGAAGCGCGGCGGTTGTTCCTAAAGCTCTTGGACACGGCCTCGTAGTCGCCGTTGACGGCGACGTGCACCACGAAGGGCACATCTGCCGCGTCGAAGCGCGCCCAGACGGGGTCAAAATCGGGGTGGGTGAACGAGCGGGCGGTGGGATCGGGCTCGTTGGTGTCGACCATGAAGCTATAACAACCCGCGGCCAGGCCCGCGTCCATGATCGAGGCCGCCTCTTCCGGACCCACGCTGAGGGGCAGGTAGCCCACGGCGAGGAGCCGATCGTCGGCGGCACAAAAACCCGCCATGGCGCGGTTGAGTACCCGGGTGCCGAGGGCGAGCACGGCGAGATCCTGCTGGTGGGCCACTTGGTGAAAGGCAAAGGTCGGCAAGACCCATTGGAGCTCGAAGCCGAAGAGATCGAGGGCGTGGGAGCGCTCGGCGGGATCAAAGGCGCCGAGCCGGCTCCAGCCGTTGCGGTGGACCTGGACGAGGCTCGCCTCGAATTTCGCCAGGATCTCGGGCTCGGTCTGGCGCCGGGCGAAGAGTTCCTTGGCCCGCTCGAGGCCCTTTTCCGCCACGGGCAGCACGCTCTGGTCGGCCATCCTCGGCAGCCGCTCACGCTCGCGCTCGGTGGCAGCGTTCCAAAGAAAATCGTCGAGCTCGATCACATGGCTATCGACGTCGATGATGCGGCGGTCTCCGGCATAGCTCATGAGCTGACTCCAAGTCTGTTCTTTTTGGCCCTCCAAGGCTAGCCCGCTCCCAGCGAATGGCGAAGGTGAATGGCGAGTGGTAGAAGGCGCG
>JAPKBZ010000177.1 GCA_028823175.1 Myxococcota bacterium | reverse complement strand
AACGGCATGGCGGCGTACCAGCAGGGCTTCGACGAGAGCCTGAGTATGGGGGGCATGCTCTACCTGCCCGAAGATCATCCCAATGCTGTGAACTCGAAGCAGCTCTTCGACCCGATTGACCGCTTCCTATGGACCGCCGGGGGATACGGCGTGAGCTACAACGGAGGTCCGGCATTCGAACCCCAGGGCCACGTGACCGACTACTACACGGACCAGGCCATCAAGGTGATCGAGGCGAATCGCAACAGGCCGTTCTTCCTCTACCTGGCGCATTGGGCAATCCATACACCACTCCAGTCGACGCGCGAGGACTACGACGCCTACCCCCATATCGAGAGCCACACCGAACGCACCTACGCGGGCATGATTCGGGGACTCGACCGAAGTGTGGGACGGGTGATGGCCGCGCTTCGCGAGCACGGCCTCGACGAAAATACGCTCGTCATCTTTACCTCCGACAATGGAGGTGCGGGGTACCTTGGCCTCCCCGACGTAAACCGCCCCTATCGCGGCTGGAAGATCACGTTCTTCGAGGGTGGCGTTCGCGTGCCGTTCATGATGCGGTGGCCGGCGCAAGTGCCAGCTGGGCAGACCTTCGATCCGGCCATTCACCACTTCGACATCTATGCGACTGCCGCCGCAGCCGCGGGTGCCAAGGTCCCTACTGACCGCAAAATGGACGGAGTCAACCTATTGCCCTACGTCCGTGGCGACGCAGACGGCGTCCCTCACGACACGCTCTTCTGGACCCAGGACCACTACCGGGTCGTACGCCACCAGGGGTGGAAGCTGCAGCGCAACGGTCCGAACGACGAGCTCGTCTGGCTCTTCGACCTCGCGAGCGACCCGACCGAACAGAAGAACCTCGCGGATGCACGACCCGACAAGGTCGCCGAACTCGACGCGCTGCTCACGGCGCATCTGGCCGAGCAGGTGCCGCCTCGCTGGGCGTCTCGCGCGTCAGCCCCGATCTCGATCGACAAGCACGTGAACCAACCCGAAGCGGCCGACGACGAATATGTGTACTACCCGAACTGAGCCCGCGTGAGCGACCAAAGGTGGTGCACGGCAGATCTGCGAAGAGCTCGCCGAATGCCAAAACACACTATGACCGAGCGCCCAGCTTGATCAAACGAAAGGAAGCCCCCATGCACGATTTAGTGATCCGCGGCGGAACCCTCATCGACGGAACCGGTAGCCCTGGCCGTGTGGCCGACCTCGCCATTGAGGGTCGAACCATCGTGGCTGTCGGCGAAGACTCAGGTAAAGCCATAGGCGCCGGCCGTCGCGAAATCGATGCCACGGGCCAACTCGTTACCCCGGGCTGGGTCGACGTGCACACGCACTACGACGGCCAGGTCACCTGGGACCCCTACCTCTCACCCTCCAGCTGGCACGGTGTCACCACCGTGGTCATGGGAAACTGCGGCGTGGGTTTCGCGCCCGTGCGCCCCGGCCAGGAGAAGTTCCTGATGGAACTGATGGAAGGTGTCGAGGACATTCCCGAAGCGGTGCTCACGGAGGGCATGCCCTGGAACTGGGAGACCTTCGCCGAGTACCTCGACGTGGTCGACGGCCTTGACCGCGCGATCGATGTGGCGGCCCAGGTGCCCCACTGCGCGGTGCGCGCCTACGTGATGGGCCAGCGTGCCCACGAGACGCAAGTCACCGCCGACGAGATCGCAGAGATGCGCGAGATCACCCGCGCGGCACTCGAGGCAGGCGCGGTCGGCTTTTCCACTTCGCGCACCATCCTCCACTCCTCGAAGCACGGTCTCGTCCCCGGGACCTTCTCGACGCCGGAGGAGATGCTGGGCATCGGCGGCGCACTGGGCGAAGCCGGCCATGGCGTCTTCGAGATGCTGAACGACCAGATGGGGGAGGATCCGGATCTTGGCTGGATGCGCGAATTCTGCGAGACGACGGGCCGAAAACTGACTTTCACTTTCGCCCAGCGAGACGTGTCGCCGACGCCGTACCTGCAGACACTCAGCGAGATGTCGGCACTGCAGGAGCAAGGTCTGGAGATCTGGCCGCAGGTAGGCTGCCGCGCGCCCGGGTTGTTGTTCGGGTTGCAAGGTTCGATCAATCCCTTCGTGTTCCATCCCACGTTTCTAAAGATGATGAAGCTCAGTGCAAAGGAGAAGGCCCGCGAACTGCGCAAGCCCGAGGTGAAGGCGAAGCTCCTGTCGGAGGACTCGTTGAGTGCCACCATCGCCGGGATGCCAGACATAGTCCGCGAAACGATTCTCGAAGCCTGGGATCGAATGTATCTGCTTGGCGACCCGCCGGACTACGAACCGCATCCAGACACTTCTGCGGCCGCGACGGCCGCACGGGAGGGCCGACGTCCGGAGGAAGTCGTCCTCGATTGGATGTCGGACAACGACGGTCTCGGCTTCGTGTATCGCCCACTCGGCAACTACGTGGACGGCAACCTCGACGCTGTGCGCAACATGCTGACGAGCCCGCAAACGGTCATCGGTCTCTCCGACGGCGGCGCGCACTGCAATATGATCTGCGATGCCAGCATGCCGACCTACCTGCTCACGCACTGGGCGCGCGATCGCAAGCGCGGCGAGGGCATTGCGGTAGAAGAGGTCGTGCGGAAGCAGACCTCTGAAACAGCGCGCCTCTACGGCTTCGACGATCGCGGTGTGCTCGCACCCGGCATGAAAGCCGACGTGAACGTCATCGACTGGGAGCGCCTCCATATCCACGCGCCCGAACAGCGGCATGATCTTCCTGCGGGCGGTTCGAGGCTGGTCCAACGCGTCGACGGCTACACCGCCACGATCTGCTCTGGTGAGGTGATCTTCGAGAACGGTGAGGCGACCGGGGCGCTGCCCGGAAAGCTCATTCGCGGTGGCGCGAAAGCATGAACGCCGAGATTCGGACAGAGCGGGTCCGTGCAAATGGCCTCGACTTCCACGTGAACACGTGCGGCGAAGGCGACCGCCTGGCGCTGTGCCTCCACGGTTTCCCCGAGATCGGGTACTCGTGGCGGCATCAACTTCCGCTACTGGCGTCACTCGGCTATCGGGCCTGGGCACCGGACCTGCGCGGCTACGGCGAGAGCGATAAGCCCAAAGGCGTCAAAAACTATGCGGTCGAGCATCTGGTCGAAGACGCGGCCGCGCTCATCGACGCATCGGGCGCAAAAGAGACGATCGTCCTGGCCCACGACTGGGGCGTGATGATCGCCTTGCAGCTCGCGTCGCATCAAGTGCGCCCGCTCGAACGCATCGTGATCTTCAACGGCGCGACCATGGGCGCCTGGCAGCGCCCGGGGCGAATGAGGCTTCGCGATTTGAAGCGCTCCTTCTACGCGCTGTTCTTTCAGCTGCCCTTCCTGCCCGAACGCGCCCTCGCAGCGCGCGACTTTGCGGCGATCCGGACCACGTTCCGGGGCCCGATGAGCGGGCGGCCCGACCGATTCACCAAAGAAGACATACGCATCTTCAAGGAGGCGATGGCGCGCCCAGGCGCCCTGATGGGCGGCATCAACTACTACCGCGCCCAGATTGGCAGAGGTGGTTTCAAACGGATGGCTGCACGCGGCTTCCCCGTGATCGAAACCCCCATGTTGATGATTTGGGGAGAAGACGATCCAGTCTTGATTCCGTCGACCACCGATGGTGCCAGCGACTCGGTGAAGGATCTGACGTTGCGCTTCCTTCCGGGCGTTGGCCATTGGGTTCCGCAGGAAGCCGCCGAGGAGGTCAACGAGATGCTCACCGCATGGCTCGCTGGCAAGCCGGTCCCGGGTTCGGAGACCGTCAGTCCCGGATACGCGGGCGAATAGCCAACCATACTGCCGCGCACCGACCGATGTAGA
>JAPKBZ010000176.1 GCA_028823175.1 Myxococcota bacterium | reverse complement strand
TATTCAAAGAAGCCTTCGGTATTCAAAGAAGCCTTCGGTCCTTGGGACCGGGGGCTTCTTTTTTTTGCGGGGTCTTCTGCTCGAGGCAGTCGCGTGGAGGGCTTTTGTTGCTCTTACCTCGGTTCGGGCGGGGCAGCCCAAGGGGCTGCTCGCTATTCTCTCGTTTTCCTACAGGAGGCCCTCTCGTGAAGCGACGTGATGACACCGAAGACAGCCCGCTGGGCTTTTCCCGCCGAGTTTTCTTGAAGACGGGTGCGCTGGCCGCACTCTTGCCTCTGGGCGGCGCGGCTTCTTGGGCGGCGGACTCCCCGCCCCAGAACGCGCTCGAACCGGCTGCCGCCCTGGACCGGTTGAGGGCAGGCAACGCCCGCTACGTGGCGGGGCAGATGAACGCTCGGGATTTCTCTTCGAGTCGGGCAGCCCGTACGAAGTCCCAACACCCGATCGCCTCGATCCTGAGCTGCGCGGATTCCCGTGTGGCCCCGGAACTGGCCTTCGACCAGGGGCCGGGGGATCTCTTCGTGGCTCGGGTGGCGGGCAATGTCGTGACCCCAGGGCTGCTGGCTTCCCTGGAGTACAGCGTTGAGTTCCTGGGCGTGCCCCTGGTGATGGTGCTTGGGCATACCGGGTGCGGGGCGGTCGACGCGGCGGTGAAGGTGGTGCAGGACCAGATGGTTTTGCCCGGGCATCTCCCCGAACTCATCGCCCAGATCGAGCCGGCCGTCGAGCGGGCCGCCAAGCTGCCTTCGGGGAGCCTACTCGCCAACTCGTGCGAGGAGAACGTGCGCGGCCAGGTGGCCGCGCTCAAGAAGGCCTCGCCGATCATCGCCGAGAGCTACGCCAAAGGGCAGATCGATATCGTTGGGGCTCTCTACGACCTGCCGACGGGGCAGGTCAAGTCGGTTTAGGGCGGGGGAGGGCCGATGGGTTCCTACTCGCTCGAAGCGCCGCTGCGCCTCGGTCTGGTCTACCTCGCGCTCGTGGTCGCCTGGAATGCCGTCGGCCTCGTTCAGATCGGCCGGGGCATGGCTGCCCCCGGCCCGGTGGCTTCCCCGGAAGTCATCATTTTTTCCCTCATCAGCGCGGTCGGCCTTTTGGCGGGCGCTCGGAAGTGGCCGGTCCTCTTCGCCGGGCTCTGCATCGTGATGCTGGTGGCGGCCGCGCCGTCCGTTGGGAAAATCTTTACACTCGATCCGTCGCTCTGGCCCTCGGATACCTGGCGCTACGCGGGCGGGGGCGTCAATGCCCTGGGGGTGGTGGCGGGCACCTGGGGAATCATCGCCTGGGCACAGGGCCGCTGGGGCGCCTAGCCGGGGTGGGCTTCGCACCGAGCTTTCGGTTCTTTTCGTGTTTCGGGTCGCTTCGGCCCCCAAGTGATTGACTCGGATCGCCCGGCCGGGCTATATAGTCATCCCGAGCGGACTATGACTCGGAGGCGTGTTGGCAGGCCAAATTGCCAGGGAGCAGGCGGGCTCGGCCCCGCAGGAACAGCGGGCAAACCGGCATTCGACGAATGCCAAGCCCGAGCCTCCCCCGGCCCACTTGAACTCGCCTGGGCCCCCGCTGGCTTGGGTCGGCTTGCAAGCCATGCTTCCGGCTGGAGTCCGGATCGGAACCCGTGTGGGCGCAAGCGGCTTGTCCGGCGCTTTCCGGCGCTGGGCACTCGCCAACCCCGCCACTAGCCATCCCGCCACGAGCCACCCCGCCACGAGCCACCCCGCCGCGGACAGCGCCCTCGGACGCCCAGGGGCACCCCCCACCGACCGACCCACCCATTGACCCTCGAAAGACCCGGGAGAAGAGCCTCATGAGAAGCAGGAGCACCAAGTACATATTCGTGACCGGGGGCGTGATGTCCTCTCTGGGCAAGGGCTTGGCGGCCGCTTCCATCGGCACCCTTCTCGAGGCCCGGGGCCTTAAGGTGACCTTTCTCAAGCTCGACCCCTACCTGAATGTCGACCCCGGCACCATGAATCCGCTGCAACACGGCGAGGTCTACGTCACCGAGGACGGCGCCGAGACGGATCTCGACCTCGGCCATTACGAGCGCTTCACGCGCTCGCGTATGAGCCAGCTCAATAACATGACCGCCGGGCGGATCTACGACACAGTGCTCTCCAAGGAGCGCCACGGCGACTATCTCGGCGGCACCGTCCAGGTGATCCCCCACGTGACCGACGAGATCAAGGAAAGCATCCGCCGGGCCGGTGAGGGCGTCGACGTGATCCTGGTGGAGATCGGCGGCACCGTGGGCGATATCGAATCGCTGCCCTTCCTCGAGGCCATCCGCCAATTTCGCGGGGACGTGGGGCGCGAGCACACCTGCTTCATCCACGTGGCGCCGGTGCTCTATCAATCCAGCGCCGGGGAGCTCAAGACCAAGCCCGTCCAGCACTCGGTGAAGGAACTCCAGACCGTGGGCCTGTCGCCGGACATCATTCTCTGCCGTACGGGCCGATTCCTCGACCGCAGCATCAAGAGCAAGATCGCGCTCTTCTGCAATGTCGACGAGGACGCGGTGATCACCGCCAAGGATGTGAGCAGCATCTACGAAGTGCCCCTGGCCTTTCGCGACGAGGGGCTCGACGAGAAGATCACCCAGGTTCTCAATATCTGGACGGGGCAGCCCGACCTGCGCGCCTGGGAGCGCCTGATCGAGGCCCAGCGCAACCCCGAGAGCGAAGTGCGCATCGTGATGGTGGGCAAATATGTCGATCTCACCGAGAGCTACAAGAGCCTCAACGAGGCCCTCGTCCACGGCGGCATGGCGGTGCTCGCCAAGGTGAACATCGAGTACGTCGACAGTGAAAAGCTCGAGGACCCGGCCGTGCTCGAGGGCGCCGACGGCGTGCTCGTGCCCCACGGCTTTGGGGCGCGGGGGGCCGAGGGCAAGATCCGCGCGGTCCAGTACGCCCGGGAAAACGAGATCCCCTTTCTCGGTATCTGCTTCGGCATGCAGCTCGCGTGCTGCGAGTTTGCCCGGCACGTGGCGGGTTGCGAGGGCGCCAATTCCCGCGAGGTCGACCCCGAGACGCCGCACCCCGTGATCGATCTGATGCCGGGCCAGGTGCAGGTCGAGGACAAGGGCGCCACCATGCGCCTGGGCGATTACCCCTGCGTGATCGAGCAGGGTAGCCGCGCCCATGCGATCTATGGCGAGCTCGAGATCGCCGAGCGCCACCGCCACCGCTTCGAGTTCAACGCCGAATACCGCGAGCGCCTGGAGGCCGCCGGCCTGCGCTTTTCCGGCATGTCGCCCGATGGCCGGCTCGCCGAGGTCATCGAGCTTCCCGACCACCCCTTTTTCCTGGCCTCGCAATTTCACCCCGAGTTTGCCTCGAAGCCCTTCGACCCCCACCCGATCTTCAAGGCTTTCATTCAGGCGGCCAGCACCCATGCGGGCAAGGATTCCGTCGCCTAGGGCCCCTCACGACCGCTGCGTCGCTGTTTTTTGCCCCCCACCGCCCGTGGGGGCGCAAAACTGCGCTCTCGGCCCTTGCGCCCGGCCCCCGGATCGCTAAAAACTGCTTTCCACGTGGGGCGTTAGCTCAGCTGGTTAGAGCGCCGTGCTCACACCGCGGAGGTCGGTGGTTCGAGTCCACTACGCCCCACCATGGAATTTCCCGCCTGGAAATGTGTTCCCTTGCTGGCTGTCCGAAACGGACAGGGCAGGGGGCTCGGCTCCAGGCGAGTGGCCCGGTAGCTCAGCTGGATAGAGCACCAGCCTCCGAAGCTGGGGGTCGCGCGTTCGAATCGCGCCCGGGTCACCATATATTCCAAGGGGTTACGGGATTGGGAGCGAGGCTCTCGAGCCAACTTACCCCCAGTTTACCCCCACTTG
>JAPKBZ010000072.1 GCA_028823175.1 Myxococcota bacterium | reverse complement strand
AGCACCGGATTGTGATTCCGGGGGTCGCGGGTTCAAATCCCGTTGTCCACCCCAAGGCCCTATTTCTCCCTCGTTCCCCCTCGCTCTTCTCGTGATTTTTAATAAATAAAATCATGTACTTAGGGGGTTTTCTGGTTGAATCAGCATCGTCCCCCCGTGGGGCAATGAGATGCTCGGGGCTCTCGGGCTACAGCGGCCCGGCGGCTCCGCGGCGCTATCATACAGGCCACCGAGCGCCCCCCATGGTAAGGACAGGATGAACCGGATTCGCGCGGCACGACAGGCATTGGGTTGGACCCAGGATCAACTCGCCGAGGCTGCGGGCGTCTCGCCGCGAACGGTTCACGCCGTCGAACAGGGGAAGCCCTGTCGCCAGACCACCAAGCGTCGCCTGCTCAACGCGCTGACCGTTTCCTGGGAGTATCGCGACGAGTATTTTGTTTCGGCGCGCAGGGTCCGTCCCAAGCTGGTGTCCGAGCCCCGATCGGGCGCCTACGGCGCCTGAGATTCGGCGCCTCGGATACGGCGCCTGAGATACGCGGCGCCTCGGATACGGCGCCTGGGAAGGCGACTCCGTCCCGCGGTCCGCGGAATCCGGCTAGGCTAGGAGGCTGGCCCGCCAAGGAGATCGCCATGCCTGCACTCGATGGAATTCGTATCCTCGACATGACCCAGTACGAGGCCGGACCCTCGTGCACCCAGGCCATGGCCTGGATGGGGGCCGATGTGGTGAAGATCGAGCCCCCGGGCCACGGTGAGCCCGGGCGCTCCTTGGCCGTGGGCGGCGAGTATTCCCCTTATTTTTGCAATTGGAACGCGAACAAGCGCAGTCTCGCCCTGGATCTCCGCAAGCCCGAGGGCCGCGACGTCGTGCTCCGGATGCTCCCCCAATACGACATCTTCATCGAAAATTACGGTCCCGGGATCATCGAGCGCTTTGGTCTCGACTACGACACCGTGAAGGCGATTCATCCGGGGCTCATCTACGTCCAGCTCAAGGGTTTTGGGAGTTCCGGCCCCTACGCGAACTACAAATCCTACGACATGGTCGCCCAGGCGGCGGCGGGGGCATTCTCGGTCACGGGCGAACTCGGCGGCGGCCCCCTTCTTCCGGGTCCCACCACCGGCGATTCGGGCACGGGGATGCAGGCCGGTATGGCCATCCTGGCAGCCTATATCCAGCGCCTGCGCACGGGAAAGGGCCAGCATATCGAGCTCTCGATGCAGGAGGCGATGACGTATTACATGCGTACCCGCATCGCCTTTGGGGCCAATTGGGGCGAGCAGGCCTGCCCGCGCATGGGCAACCTGATGGGGGGCGCCCCGACGGGTCTCTATCCCTGTAAGGGGGACGGGCCGAACGATTTCGCCTATGTGATCGTCGTTACGGATCGCCATTGGGATCAGCTCTGCCTCGCCATCGACCGGCCCGATATGGTGGTGGACGAGCGCTTCTCGACGGGCGAACAGCGCGCGCTGCACGGTGCCGAGCTCTTTGAGGAGATCACTCCGTGGACGCTGCAGCACGAGAAATACGAGGTGATGCGACTTCTCGGCGAAGCCAGTGTCCCGTGTTCAGCGGTGCTCGACACCCGGGACCTCTACCGCGACCCCCACCTCGTCGAGCGCGATTTCGTGAAATACGTCGAGCACCCCGAACTCGGTCAGGCCCCGATTCTCGGGTTTCCGACCCGCATGTCGGATAGCTCGGTGGAGATCACTCGTGCCCCCTATATCGGTGAGCACAGCGACGAGGTTCTCCGCGAGGATCTCGATCTCGGCGAGTCCGAACTCGCGTCCCTGCGCGATTCGGGAATCCTGGGCTGAGACCGGCCCGATTGGGGCGACGTCGCCTAGACCAGGCGCCCTCCGTCCACGATGATCGTCTGCCCAGTCATGAACGAGGCCGAGGGGCTCGCGAGGTACACGGCGGCGCCGGCGATTTCGTCGGGCTCGCCGATCCGGTGCAGGGACGCTTCGGCTTCGGAGGATCGGCGTATTTCGTCGTTGTCCCAGAGCGCTCGGGCGAACTCGGTCCGGATCAGGCCTGGGGCGATGCAATTGACCCGGATCTTGTCCACTCCCCAGCTCTTGGCCTGGACCTGGGTCAGCATGGTGACCGCGGCCTTGGAAACCGAGTAGCCGCCGATCACATCCGAGGCCCGGTAGGCACCCACCGAACTAATATTGATGATCGACCCCCCGCGGCCGCCCTCGAGCATGGCCTCCCGCGCGAAATTCGACAGAAAATGGAGCGCTTTGACATTGGTGTTCATGATCATGTCCCAGGCCCCCTCGTCGATCTCCTGGACTGGGCCGAAGACAGGATTTGTGCCTGCGTTGTTGACGAGGATATCGAGGCGCCCGAATTCATCCCGGCTGCGATCGACCAGGGCCTTGAGGTCGGCGATGCGTCGTACGTTGGTGGGCACCCCCACGGCACGCCGTCCGGTGGCCTCAACGGCCTCGACGGCCTTGGCGAGATCGTCGGGCTTGCGCGCTGCGATCACGATATCCGCGCCGTGCTCGGCGAGACCCACCGCGATAGAGCGCCCAATGCCCCGGCTGCCTCCAGTCACGATGGCGACCTGATCTTTCAGCGAGAAGTCTGCAACGGTCATGGAGTCTCCTGAAACCCTTTCGGGGAAACCGGCTTGCCCGCGAGCGGGAAAGCCGACGGGCAGCTTAGGAACCGACTGCGCTCACGCGCCCGACTCGGGTTGAGTGATATCGGTATCTTCTAGAGCCCAGTAGCCACGGAGGGCCTTCAATTTTCCGGCTTCGTTGATACGGTAGGTGAAGATCCCGTCGAGTTTCATGCTGACGCCGTTGGCGAATGTCGTGGTCAGGGTCATGCGGTGGGCCGATTCGAGGCCGGCCGCGAAGGACTCGTGGGTTTCGACCCGAATCGTGGTGGGGGCGATATTGTCGTCCCAGAACTGCTCCATGGCCGGCTTGCCGCGCACACCCTGGCCATCTGGGTTGGTGGGGGCGAGACCGATCGGGTCTTCCACGCAGATGTCTTCGGCCATGAGGCCCAGCCAAGCCGCCTTTTCCTTCGCTTGGACGGCGCGCCATGAAGCCTGGGCAGCCAGTAGGGCGGGGTGGTTGGGGTCCACGGCTTTGTCTCCTCGTTCCCGGGGTGTTTTCGTTGGGTCCTGGATTCTTTCAAGCTGACTGCTCGGCGTCAAGATGGCGGTTCGGCGGGGTAGAGCGCAAGCTCTCGGTTGGCCTGGGAAGGCTCGAGGACCGCTTGCAGCGTTTTTCGTTCCAGAACCCGTCTCGGGGCAGCGAGCAGGAGATCCGGGATAAGCGCCGGATTGTATGCGACCCTCTGCCGGGTCAGGCGCACCGGATTTTCGTGGAACGCATGGGCAACTCGATCAGAATCGGGAAATGCGAAAAAAACGGAAAAGGAACTTTCATGGCCGGCTTCATCGTTCGCATGGCGCTCAATATTCTCGGCCTCTGGGTGGCCGACAACCTTGTTGCGGGGATCGAAATTCGTGATGCCTGGAGCTTCGTGATTGCCGGTTTCGTGCTCGGTGCTGTCAATGCCCTAGTCAGGCCGATTTTCTTGGTCCTCACCTTTCCCTTCACCATTATGACCCTGGGATTCTTCGTGCTTGTGGTCAACGCAGGGATGCTCGGTCTGGCCGCCGCCCTCGTGAGCGGCTTCTACGTGAACGGTTTCGGGGCGGCCTTTTTTGGTTCGCTGGTGGTCAGCTTGACGAGTTGGGGCGCTTCGTTCTTCATCGGGCCTGCGGGCTCCTTCGAATACCTCGAAAATAAAGAGCGCTGAAGTAACGGCCCCCAAAGTTGAAGAGTCTTCAATCCAAGAGCCTTCAATCCAAGAGGCGGTTGGCCAGGCGTGCTCGCGTGGCGGCGTCGATCCCCGAAGTTTCGGCCCAGCCCTCAGCGGAGCCGTATGTCTCGCGCATTCGGGTGAGAAATTTCTCCATGCAGGCCGGGTCGGCGTCGTAGGCGCCCTCGGGCAGATTGTGCATCATTTTCTGGTAGGTGCCGCTGCTATCGAGCCGCGCGTTGATGCGGTCGATATTTTGGCGGCTGAAGGCGTAGTCGAGAATGATCGTCTCGTCGGGGATTCCGAGGAGAGAGAGCAGCAGGGCCGAGATGACCCCCGTACGGTCCTTGCCGGCGGCGCAGTGGAAGACCGCGGGCGCGTCGAAATCGGCGAGTAGACGAACCACCTCGACAATGGGCTTCTGGGCGGCGACGAGCATCAGGTAATAGAGCTCGCCCATATCCGAGGGCATCTCGAAATTTTCGAGGGCCTGGCGGCGGTCGCCGCCGGTTTCGGGGAAGAGGGGCAGGGGGTAGAGGGTCACCTGCTCGGCAATCGCTCCGCGGCCCGCTTCATCCACCTCAAGGGTCGAGCGAAGATCGACGACCGAGGCCAGCCCGATTTCGTCGCGGAGCTTCGTGAGGTCGGCCGGGGTTAGAAGCTGAAGCCCGTCGGAGCGAAAAACGAGGCCGGTGCGAAAGCGCCGCCCCTCGGCGGTCCGGTAACCGCCTAAATCGCGAAAATTGAAACAGCCCTCGAGTTCCACCCAGCTGGCCAGCACTTCCCCGTCGTTCACCGCAAACGCTCCTTGCTTCGACCGGCTCCGTTACGGGCCGGTTTTTATGGCTCGGCTCTGCCCCGCCCGGGGCTTGTCGGCCGTGACGAGGGTAGCGGGCGCCGCCGGCAATGCGAGATCAAGGCACGTGGGAGTAGCCGTCTTCCTCGACGCTTAGGAGACCCCCGGCGTGCGCGTGGCCCCGAGCCATGGGGTCTGATAGCCTCCTTCGCAGTCGGTGCCTCACCGCACCGAACCCCAGGTCATTTCTCCCGCTCGCCCGATCGGGAGTCCGTGCGCGCCGGTAGCTCAGCTGGATAGAGCATCAGGCTTCGAACCTGAGGGTCGGGGGTTCGAATCCCTCCCGGCGCGCCATTGGAATCAAGGGGTTATTGGATTCTGATTCTTTGGCTTCAGAGGCCGGAGCTGGGGGACGAATGTGATAATTGCCTCGACCAGGCGAACTCGCTGCAAATGGACTGGAATTGTGACGGGTATGGAAATAGTTGCGATCTGACGAATCTTTCCTTGCAGGAAGTCAAGGAGGCCGAATTCAATCGGGTGGGATACGACGGCTATATACCGCGTCTCGATCTCAACGAAGACGGACTGATCAATCGCGTCGGAACGAGTCCGCCCGGGTCCCCTACCGGACAACTAAATCTGCATTGCTATTTTACTTGGTATCCAGAGCCCCTCTTTAGAGAAGAATGCCCACGAGGAAGTTACTCATCCACCAAGCTCGATGCGTTGCATATGGATAGTATTGATGTCCTGCCGGGCGAGCTTGGCGATTCGGGTTTGCCTTGCGCGAGCTGGCTCGACTCGGCGGCTGGCTCTCCAGGAAATACGTGGGATGAAGGTGGTGATTGTTATGTCTTGGATGGTCGCTTCGATACCGACGCAGACGGCGCCCGGAATTCAGACGACAACTGTCCGACCATCGGAAACCCGAGCCAGGCAGATCTGAACGGGGATGGCATCGGCGACGCGTGTGAAAGTGGGTAGGCTGGCAAGGAAATCACAACACAAGTAGTGGAAGGCGCTGGCAGCGAGGAGCCGCCAAGAGCATTCAAATTCGTCACTACCCCATTCGGAGTTTTCAGCAATTTGAAATGAAAGTCATCCAGGGCGGCCAGGCCTATGAAAGAAATAGTGCGCTACCAAAAACTATGGGATGGCACTGGCGTAGGTGGTATGGGCTTCACCAAAAAGGCGAGCTCTCAGATGAGTACTTCCGCCAAGTCGTCTGCGGAAAAGCAGCTCTCGATTCGCTGGTGAGCGCAAGACGTGTTTACGAGGCAAAACCCCATTTTGCGAAGAAGTGACCTATGACTGGCGTCAGAAACTGGAACTCTTCTCTGGGTAGTCAGAGAAGGGTTTGATTGCTCGGGAGCATTCGGAGCTCTTTCCGAACGGGTAGGCCGGCTCCAGCCTATTTTTGACTAGAACTCCTCAGCCAGTACTGCCCCGATCCCCCAGCGCGCTTGACCGCGAGCTCTGCGCGCTCGACCACTCGGCGCGTCCGTCCGATGGCTTCTTGCGGTGCGTTATAATGCGCACTTTCGCAGGGGAAGAAACGCTAGGCATGCTTGGAGCGAAAAAACTGCGGTGCGTGTTTGTAGGGGCAGATACTGGGCCTTGCAATGCGGGCGCTCGCGCTAGAAGCAATGATTGGAGTCGTCCTCCGCGATGACTCGCGCGCGTCCAGATCTCGCCCGCTTCGTGGCCTTGTTTAGCTTGATCGTCGCCGCTGAGACGATCTTTTCGCTTCCCTACCACGTGGCCCGTTTTTTCAGACCCACGCTCTTGCTCGCTCTCGACCTCGATAATACCCAGCTTGGGCTCGTACAGTCGGCGTACGGTGTGGTTGCGATGCTCGCTTATTTCCCGGGCGGGCCGTTGGCTGATCTTTTTCCGGTTCGTAAGCTGCTCACCGCCTCGCTCGTGTGTACCGCAGCAGGTGGGATTTATTTTGCGCAATTGCCGAGCTTCGATGGCCTGTGGTTGCTCTTTGCATTTTGGGGATTGACGACAATTCTACTTTTTTGGGCGGCGTTGATTCGCGCGACCCGTGAGTGGGGGGACCCCGAGCGTCAAGGGCAGGCCTACGGGCTCCTGGATGCGGGGCGCGGGCTTCTGGCGGCACTGATGGCCTCGGTCGCAGTGGGCCTCTTCGCTTTGTTCTTCCCGGAAAATTCAGAGTCTCTCACTGAATCGGCTCGCCAGGACGCGATCAGGGGAGTCATCCTTTTCTACACCGGCATCACTTTTCTAGCAGCGCTCCTCACCTGGTTCTTCGTGGCGGAGCCCGCCGAGGCATCTCCCCCCCCAAACCAGCCGCGCGTATCGGGCGCTGATATTCGGAAGATCTTCAGGATGCCGGCTGTCTGGCTGCAGGCCCTGATCGTCGTCTGTGCCTATGTGGGCTACAAAGGGATCGATTATTACTCACTCTTCGCAGTCGATGTTTACGGCTTTTCGGAACTCGAAGCCGCTCGTTTGAGCGCAGCGACTGCATGGGTTCGGCCCTTTGCGGCGCTGGGGGCGGGCCTACTCGGCGATCGAATTCGGCACTCCAGGGCAATCGGACTCTGCTTTGTTCTGCTCGCCTTGGCCTACGTCCTGCCCCTAGTCGTCGACTTTGGCTCGCCGGGGTTACCTCTCTTCCTCATCAATGTGGCGGTCTCGAGTGCAGCAGCCTTCGGCCTTCGGGGGATCTACTTTGCGCTTTTGGAAGAAGGCGCGATTCCTGCGGTGGCTACGGGAACAGCCGTAGGAGTCGTTTCTGTTCTGGGGTACTCCCCCGACGTCTTTTTTGGAGTCCTTTCGGGTTGGATCATTGACGAGTATCCCGGGTGGGTTGGTTACCAGATTTTTTCAATTGTTATGATGGGCTTTGCTCTTTTGGGGCTCGCTGGGAGCTTGCTTTTTTCTCGGGGTGTTCCGCGCTGGAGGCAGGCGGCGGCCGATTCCGGCTCTTAATTTCGCGATGAGCACCGGTGAATTCGTGCTATTCTTCGCCCGCTCGATCGAAGCGTCCATCCTGATGTGTCAGGTGAAGACGCCTCGTTGAGAGCGGTCTTAGCGAGAGACGATTCGGAGATCGATTCGCCGTGAAAAGCGAAAGCAAGCGAAGAAAACTTCCCGTGGCTGCCCTTCAGGCCGATAAATTGGCGTGCGACTTTCGCGAGGTGCGGGGCCGGACGCAGGTTCTCGCCGCTCCCCTGTCTCCGGAAGATTGTTTGGCCCAGTCCATGCCGGACGCCAGCCCGACCAAGTGGCATATGGCGCATACGACCTGGTTTTTCGAGACCTTCGTGCTCGAGCCTTCTGCGTCGGGCTTTACGGCCTTCGATGAGTCCTTCAGGACTCTCTTCAACTCCTACTACAACTCGGTAGGCGACCAGTACCCCAGACCTCGCCGTGGCCTGCTGACCCGGCCGAGTCTCGCGAAAGTGCAGGAGTATCGCGAGCAGATCGACGAGGACATTCTACGGGGGCTGGAGGCGGACGCATTTAGGCCGGAAACGCTGGCTGTTATCGAGCTTGGTCTTCACCACGAAGAGCAGCATCAAGAGTTGATTCTTAGCGATATACTTCACCTTCTTTCGGTCAACCCACAGTCCCCGGTGTACAGGCAAGATCTCCCTGAGCCAACTTTTCAAGAATTGGCACCGCTCACCTGGCATGTTGGCCTCGAAGGTATTCAGGGGCTCGGCCATCCAGGGGTCGGTTTCAGTTTCGACAATGAGGGCCCGCGCCACGAGGTTCTCGTGGCGCCTCATGTCCTGGCCTCGCGGCTGGTTAGCAATCTAGAATTTCAGGCCTTTATGGAAGACGAAGGCTACTCGAGGCCAGAGCTGTGGCTTGCCGAAGGGTGGACCCTCTGCCAAGAGGAGAGTTGGCAGGCGCCGCTCTACTGGCAGAAATCCGACGCTGGTTGGAGTTGCTTCGGCCTCGGCGGTTTGGGCCCTATGGTGCCCAGCGAGCCCGTATCCCACATCAGCTTCTTCGAGGCCGATGCGTACGCACGCTGGGTCGGTGCTCGGCTGCCCCGGGAAGCCGAGTGGGAGTTGTCGGCCAAGGAACCGGGGCCAGAGGACAATCTCGCGGAGTCCGGCAGGCTTCGGCCGAATGGTTTGTCTTC
Source organism: Myxococcota bacterium (assembly GCA_028823175.1). GTDB lineage: Bacteria > Myxococcota_A > UBA9160 > UBA9160 > UBA4427 > JAZXM01. Next base: position 9,762 of record JAPKBZ010000072.1, on the reverse strand, counting down.
GAGAGGCGAGTTGGGACCGCATCAACTCTTTGGTGACGTTTGGGAGTGGACCCAGTCGGCGTACCAGGCATACCCGGGCTACCGCCCTGGACCCGGGGCCCTGGGCGAATACAACGGAAAGTTCATGTCGAACCAATATGTTCTGCGAGGTGGATCATGCGTGACGCCTCGGCGTCATATTCGATCGACCTATCGAAACTTTTTCCCTGCGCACGCCCGTTGGCAGTGGAGCGGGCTGCGCCTGGCAAAGGATGCCTGAGGTTCTAGTTGACTGAAAATGAAAAGTTTCTTGATGAGGTGATTTCTGGCCTCTCCCAAGAGCAAAAAACACTTCCCTGCAAATACCTCTATGACGCGCGCGGGTCTCTGCTCTTCGAGGAGATTTGTGAACTCGATGAGTACTACCCGACTCGGGTTGAGATTGCGATCATGCACCGATATGCCGAAGAGATGTCTTCTCGGGTCGGCGAAGAGGCCCTGCTGATCGAGTACGGAAGTGGCAGCAGCCGCAAGACGCGACTTCTTCTGGATAGTTTGCGGGCGCCTTCCTGTTATGTGCCTATCGATATTTCGCCAGAGATTCTCGCGGAGTCGGCTGCTGCCATCGCAAAGATTTACCCCGATTTGGAAGTGCATCCTCTTTGTGCCGACTATCTTTCGCCTGTCGAAATTCCTACCCCGGAGAAGGACTTTCGCCGTAGGGTTGTCTACTTCCCGGGCTCGACCATCGGAAATTTCGAACCGCTCGAGGCCCTGGAATTCCTGGCACAGATGGCAAGGCAAGCGGGCTCTGGAGGGGGAGTGCTGATTGGCGTCGATCTGCGAAAGGATTCCCAAGTGTTGGAAAGGGCCTACGACGACGCCCAGGGTGTGACAGCCCAGTTTGATCTCAATCTCTTGGTACGTATCAACCGGGAGTTGGGCGCCGATTTCCCCCTCGAGGATTTTCGACACGCGGCCTTCTGGGACCGAGATTTGGGTCGCGTTGAGATGCGACTGGTCTGCAAAACCGCATGCCGAGTCGATATTGCCGGTCAGGCCTTCGACTTCAGAGCCGGGGAATATATCCATACCGAAAGCGCGTATAAATACGATGTGGCCGAGTTCGCATCCCTTGCCACGAAGGCAGGGCTCTCGCCCCAAACTGTCTGGACGGACGTCTCCGGGAAATTCAGCATTCACTACCTGACTGTGCCCGATGGTCCTTTTTTGCAGAGTGGGAGTGATCGATAGGCGACCCCCCCCCTCGCGGAGGCAGCGGGGTTATCGTTTTCCGTCCAGAATGAGTTCCACGATTTTTTCTCCATGTGTGTTCTGAAGGAAATGATGAGCGTCGTCCAGGCCATCGAAGCGAGCATTCATTTCACCCGCCCATTTTCGAGCCCCAGCTTCGGGGAAAGTTTGGTCGGTACAGCCCCAGATGAAGTGAACTCCACCTTTCCATTCGAGGAGAGTCCGGTAGTGGAGAGTCTGGGCCGCGGCGTTGCCGTTGTCGTAGCTATTGATCGGAATCGATAAGGGAAATCGGCGCATGCTGTTGTAGCCCTCATCCGGGAGGCCGCGATAGGGTGCCGAAAACCCTTTGTAGTCTGCCGCTGCCCTGCCTTCAAGGTGAGGATCCTTGCCTTCGCGAATAGCGGGGATAATCACCTCGGGTCCGGCCAGGCCGCCGCTCAGCAATAGCAGGAGGCCGGCGTCTGGTTTTAAACGGTCGAAGGCACCGCCTTCTTGCCAGTCACTGACCCAGCCTCGTATGAACTCGGAATATTCAAAGCCAGGATGGTGCAGCCACGTATTCATGATGACCAAATGCTCAAAACGCTCGGGCATCATCGCGGCTTGTGCCAGCCCAGTGGGTCCACCCCAGTCCTGGCAGACGAGGGTAATCTGTTGGAGATCCAAGGCGGTGATCAGTGAAGTCATGATCTCTGTGTGGCGAGCGATGGTATACCAGTGAATGTCTACTGGCTTATCAGAACGGCCGAACCCCATGTGGTCTGGTGCAATGCATCGATAACCCGCAGCGACGAGCCCTGGTATCATGTGTCGATAGAGGTACGACCAGGTCGGCATCCCGTGGAGAAGGAGCATGACGGGTCCGTCCGCTGGGCCCTCATCGACGTAGTGCATCCTCATGTCCTGCCATCGGTGATAGCGCGGCTCATAAGTAAAGTCGGCCAGTTCTGAAAAATTGCCATCGGGGGTGCGGAGGTATTCGGTCAACGAGAATTCCTTTCGGAAAAGGGGATGTGCCGACCTCGCGATCTTCTGAGGTGGGTAGTTCTAGAGCGGATCACAGCCTGGCCTAGCCGTCAATGGGGCCCTTGGCGAGTCGGCAGTACGCATCCGAAGCCCATGAGAGGTTGTGCTGCCAGCGATCCAATGCCTTCGCTGATACTGGTCTCGGAGGCAGTTTCGAGTCTCGCGTTTGGCCGCCTTATGCGAGGCTAGCCTGGCTTTCATTGCTATCGTAGATCGGCGTTTCGGGCCCCGCTGACGCCCTAGCTCCACTACTTGGAGAATCGTAATGAGGTTAGAAATGGGAAATCGAAATTCGGTTCTATTTGTCTGTCTCTTGTCTGTAGTTGCCGCTGGCTGCAGAGCTCCATTGGTGTTGCTCCCCGGCGGTGCGCTCGAAGGGGCAACTGTCGAGGCCCCATCAGATTGGTCCTTGATAGAAGACGTCGATGTGATTCAGCTGGAGACGAACCCGGACAAGCCGTACTCGGTGAATGTCTGGGTTGTCTCGCTTGGTCAAGCCCTCTACGTGCACTCGGGCAACTCTCGCACCACGTGGGTCGACAATATGGAGGCCAACCCCCGAGTTAAGCTCCAGGCGGAGGGTTCGCTCTACGAACTCGTCGCGGCACGGGTCGAGTCCCAGGATGAATTCGACCGTTTTATCGAAGCCTACAACCAGAAGTACGAGACCTACCCACGTAATCCAGTGATAGGCGAGGTGTATTTGTATCGACTGATGGTTCCCGGATCTTCCAGTTGAGTCCAGCCAGACTGGACGCAGTGCCTCGAGGGATCTGCAATTCGTCTTTGAATCCGGGGCGCTAGCCAAACTCCACGCAATAGGAAGACGTTCATGAGAGCAACATTTGTTTTTCCGGTGGTGACGATTTTCGTCTTGCTCGGGGCAGTTGCTGGCTCTCTCCCCGTAGCATCCGCAGAGCCGCCCTCCGAGTCTATGAAATCACTCGATGCTCTTTTTACGGTCGACTATTCGATCGCTCAAAAAGCGATGCTTGAACGGGTCAAGGAAACGGGACTTATAGTCGTTAACGGGCCGAATCTTCTTCTCTATCTCAACGGCGAAAAGATCGCCGAAGCGAAAGTAGGCACCCCTCCCGCGTATCGTAATCTAAAAACGAACTCGCATATTCCGCTTGCTGCCTTTGTACTTCTCGTCCCCGAGGCGGATAGTGGAGATCTGTCACCGGCTACGCGATTGCGGGTAAAGAAGTTCATCGGCGCCTTAGAATTGATGGTTTCTTCGATTACGCCAGGCCGGTTTCCGGGTCCGGGAAGTGTGAATCGCCAAGACAGCATGGTGCAATCATCGCTGGAGTTTTTGGCCAAGGCCTTGGAGGCCGGTCGAATCGACAAGGAGGGGCTTTTTCGCTTCGCTCGTTCCCAGCAGCCAGACCTCACCGAAAATCTATCAGCAGCGGCTGATGCCCAGCTTCGTTCCCTCGACGAAACGATCCGTCGGTGGCGGAGCGATGAGTTGACCCCAGCACAGTGGGATTCTGTACGTGTCGTAATTCTGGGAGCGGCGACGGCCCATAGGCGCGAATTGCATTTGCAGTATTTCTCTGCTGTGATGGGCGTTCCAATGCAGGGTACGGATCGCTTGATGTACTACGAGGGATTTGATCTCGATGGCGCCTTCGAACTCGTAGGACGCTTTCGCCTGGATGGGGAGGCTTCCGAGGCCTTTTTCGAAGACCCGTCGAGTCTCTTTAGCGATATTCTTGCCGACACAACACGCGAATGGCTCGCGATTCATGCAGAGCGCTTGGGACCCGGTCCAGAGAAGGCTCTTGAATCGGGGTCAGATAATCAGTGACGGCAGAGTGCCCAACGAAGGGCGCGGTTTGAAATAGCACCGAGGAGCTCAGCTATCCAAACCGAGGCGCTTGGTGCTGAAAATGGCGCACACGAGGGTTAGTTAAAACTGTGGTCACGCGGCCTCCGAAGAGCACCCAAGAAGCGTCTAGGAAAAAGAAGTTTTTAAGTCGTGAGATGGTAGGGTTGGACCATTCTTGGGAGGTCAATGACGGCGTGTGTTGCGTTTGATCCAGTCAGGCCCTCTCGCCACCCGCCAGGATTGAAGCTTGGCGAAGAAAGGCAGGAATAATGAGACTTGTAGCGATTCTAATGACCACAATGTTTTTCGCGCTGGCGCCGATAACGGCCGCTGGGCAGACATAAAATTTGGGAAGGGCGCATTCGAGGCTACTTTTGAGATCGATTCGTCCTTCACCACGGATGGGAAAACGTTTGATTTGACCGCCTCGGGCAAGGCGGGCCCCTATGGACAGGCGTATCTCAGCTATGTGTTCACCGATAAGCAGGGGCATGGTGACCGGGGTGAATTTACGGGGTTTGCGTGGACCCAGCAGGGCGAAGAAGTCGTGATGGCTACATTGCAGGGTGTCTATCGGAAAGTCGGAAAGATTTTCTATATGTACTCTTTTGACAATGTCGGCGATGGCAAGATCAACATCGTTTCGGGCCAGGCAGATTTCGTGGCCAAGACGATGAAGTTCAAGGTCTCTGAGTTGGTTGTTCCCTGACTCAAAAAAGAGGTGCTAAGGCTGGCGGGGGTGGCTTTGTGAGGCCAATCCCGTCAGTCATAAGGCCCCGATTTGTGGCGTGAGCGCGCGTCGGCCACGCGTATCCTCATCGGCTGCGGACTGCCATCCACATGCTGCCGGGTTCGCACGGTGGATGCGGTGTCGGGATCGGAATCCGTTTCTGGGGCTAGGTAGATTCGTTGAAAAGGAATTTTCCGTGATCTAGTCTTTCACAATGACAGAAACCCTACTCGGTGTAAGCGCCCTTCTTCTGGTACTGGGAACCTTCGCGGTCTGGGGTCTGCGAATCAAGCAAGTCCAGATCCCAGCCAATCGCCTCGGCTTCGTGTTGGGCTGGTCGAGCGGTGCGCTCCTCGGACTCATTGCTCTGGCGACCCAGGGCGGGGGTTGGCTCGCCGCAATCCCGGCAGTGATGGCGGTTCTCGGGGGTACTTTTCTCTGTGCCCTTGTCTATGTGAGTCCCCAGGCCGCTAGCGACGATGCTATCCGGGTTGGCGAAAGCCTACGTGCCTTTACGGCCCTCGATGAAAATGGTGACGAGTTCTCGAGCGTAAGTCTCGAGGGAAGGCCCGTCCTCATGAAATTTTTTCGAGGCCACTGGTGACCCTACTGCGTCGCCGAGTTACGGCGATGGGAGGAACTCCGGCCGCAATTGGACGCTCTTCAGGTCAAGATCGTGACAGTCAGCACAGACGCCCCCGGGCAAATTTTGAAGGGGCATCCTAAGCATGGGTTGAAGGCCGCGATGCTTTCCGATCGCGAACTGGAAGTTACAGACCTCTATGGGCTGCGAAACCAGAAGATTCACTCGGGTCCACCCGGCCTAGCCGGGCTGCCCGTTCCCACGACCATTTTGGCCGATGCGGGTGGCGTGGTGCGTTGGGTCGATCAATCCGAGAACTATCAGCGACGATCCGATCCTCTGCGGGTACTGGCTGCCCTCGAGGATCATCTGGCCTAGCGCTTCGATCCGCGCCGTCCCGGATTTGGGCTTCGTCTCCACCATCAGGCGGCAGGGGGGCGACGCGATCAACCCCAAATCGGGCGTGTTGTGTATTGACCTCGCGGCTGGCCGTTGGCGGCGAAGGGCGCGAATACAGGAACGGAATCTTGGCCGCTCTGGCGCGTGATCGGCGCGGCTCTGACGCTGACCCGGTGGGGGCCGTTGCGCTATCCCGCTCCCGCGCTGGACAGCAGAAGCCAGCCGCCTCCTACGAGGACGAGGCCCGCGGCGAGTACGAGCACTCTCGCTGCTTTGTTCAGTTCCGAAGAACTCATTGTTGGTCGTCTCCTCTGGCGCAGAGCGAGCTTGTTCCTACCGAGAGGTGGCCCCGGGAAGAATGTAGTGTCGAATATGTAGTGATTTTACCTCATAATGTTGGGCTAAGAGGGCAAGAGGGGACTTTCGTCGCCTTCTCGGGCCTGTAGATCCCTTGCCCCCAGGGGCCCCAAGGTCCCGCCGCTCAGTCCCGCCGCTCAGTCCCGCCGCTCGGTCCCGTCACGCCCCGGGCCGGGTGGCGAGAGGCCGCCCCCGCCTCAGCCCTCTTCTTCGCGTCCGGGTGTGGGCTTGTAGATCGGCTCCATCGCCTTCACCGGCCCAAGCATCGCCCAGTTGGTTTCTGCCAGGGCGTACCCTCCCGGGTGGGCTGGCCGGGCCTCGAGCCCCAGGGCCTCGACCACGGCCTCGGCGCCGTAGTAGCGAATCAGTGTCTGGCTGACAGCGCCGCCAATCACCTCCGGATGGTCCGCCCCAAGCCCTCTGATGATTTCCTCCCGGGCGTCGAGGTCGAGGGATGCGAAGCTCTGCCTGGCCTCCTGGGGGGTGCGGGTAAGGATCAGATCCAGGAGCGGCCCGTACACGAGCCGCGCCTCCTCGCTGGGGATCTCTCGAAACTCCGTGAGTTGCGAAGCCGCAGGCATGGCCCCGTTCGCGTTGGACGAAGGGATCAAGGTCTCCACGAGAGAGAGGAGCAGGCCACGCTCGGTGTCTGCTTCCCTCTTGCTCGGTCTTTTGTCGTGCCCCTTGGCCATGATCGTCCTTGCTAGTCGAAGAGATTGGCCAGGCGAGTCTTTATCTGGTCGGCGATATAGAGCGCCAGTGCCTGGATCGTGGGGGTAGGGTTGACGCCCGCCGCGGTGACGAAGATGCTCCCATCGACGACGAAGAGGTTCTTGACATCGTGAGAGCGGCCCCATTCGTTAACCACCGAATCCTCCGGATCAACACCCATGCGCGCTGTTCCGAGCTGGTGCCAGCCGGCATTGGGCAGTGGCGATTGCACGATGATATCGCGCGCCCCAGCTTCTCGGAGGACATCACTGGCTCGCTCGGCCCCGTGCCCCAGCATCCTGCGACTGTTCTCGCCCAGTGTGTAGTTGATCTTGGGCGCCGGAATTCCATCGGAGTCGACGAGTTCCGGATCGAGAGTGACCGTGTTGTGGAGTTCGGGAAGGTCCTCACAGATCGCCGACAGGGCAGCCACGCGATTGAAATACGCGCCGAATGTGTCGTGATGCTTCGCCCCCCAGCCAACCCTACCGTTCCCCAGCCCCATTAAGGCTGTGGTCACTGGCCCAAAACCGCGGCTCGACTGCAGGGTGTAGCCTCGGTGAAAGCCCCGGCTCGAATCGGTCTCGTAGAACTCCTGACTCCATAGGGCACAACCGATCGGGCCCTTGTAGCTGTCCAGAGGGTCATCGAAGACACCTTGTACGTAGGCATAGGGGTGATGCATGAGGTTTTTTCCGACGAGGCCAGAGCGGTTCGCGAGCCCAGAAGGAAAATGGGCCGATTTCGAATTGAGAAGCAGGCGTGGAGTGCCGATGCCGTTGCAGGCAAGGATGACGATCTCTGCGGAAGCACGATTTTCGTTGCCCTCCGCGTCGTAGTAGATCACTCCCGTTGCCCTGTCTTGATCGTCCACGAGGATTTCGCGCACCCGGGACCGAGTTCGCAATTCGACACCTGCACGCTCTGCAGCGGGCCAATAGGTGAGGTCGGTGCTCGACTTGGCACCTTGGGAGCAGCCGCTCATGCAGGGCCCAAGGTTCACGCATTGGTCCCGCCCCTGATAGGGACGAGTTGCGATTGCGCTATCCGAGGGCCACCAGTGCCACCCGAGCTGGTTGAAGCCATTGGCCAACTTCTCGCCGACCCGGCCGAGGGGGACAGGTGGCAATTGAACTTCCTTGGGCGGGTATGCCGGGTCTCCAGCCAGGCCTGCCACGCCGACCATCCGATCGTTCTCCGCGTAGAAGGGTTCGAGTTTTTCGTAGTCGAGAGGCCAGTCGTCGCCCACCCCGTCGAGAGTTTTGGTCCGGAAGTCTGACGGATGGAAGCGAGGGAAGTGCCCCGCGTAGAGAACAGTTCCGCCACCGACCCCATTGTAGTTGGCGATCGAAATCGGCGAATCGCTGACATTGATGGGATAGTCTTCGCGCCGCCGCCGAGTATTGGGGTTATAGGAGTGAGGCCCCAATTGTAGGATCTCGCTCTCACGCTGGGTGCTCGGGTACTCGCTCGGATTCGGCCAGTCGCCTTGCTCAAGGCAGACGATCCGCATCCCGGTTTCAGCAAGGCTCCAAGCGATCGCGGCGCCAGAAGCTCCGGCTCCGACGATAAGAACATCAATCGGGTCTGCACGAGTCATGAAATAGTCTTACCCATCCAGCCCAGTATGCATCAGCTTTCATCGCGGCAAAACGTCAGATGAGAAACGAGCTGTAAAAAGAGAGATTGAAGAGTCAGGTGAAGCGAATCAAAGCTCGCGGTCGTGTGCCCCACATCCCAGATGAGGAAGCCTGTTGGCGTCGAACACTTTGCAGGCAATAATCACTCAGCACAAATTTTCAGAGTTTTTTGGTTTTTCTAATCCGAAAGGAAATATTCGATCCATGGCTCTGGAAGCGCTGGCATCCTCTTCTCCGCTTATCGTGTATTTCGATTTCAAGAGCCCCTACGCCTATCTAGCGGTGGGACCCACCCGTGCATTAGAACGCGAACTAGGGGTCGCCTTCGATTGGAGGCCCTTTGTGCTGGATATTCCCAGTTATCTGGGCAGTGCCAAGCTCGACAAAGCGGGTAAGGTGGCCGAGCAAAACCGTACGGCAGGACAGTGGTCCGGCGTAAAATACGCGTACTACGATTGCCGTCGCTACGCGAGTCTTGAAAGTCGGGTCGTTCGCGGAACGGTAAAAATTTGGGACACCCATCTGGTCGCTACGGCGATGCTCTGGGCCAGGGAGCACGACCGTCCGACGCTAGATCGATTCATGGATCTGGTTTGTCTTCCATTCTGGAAGCGCGAATTCGACCCTGAAGACACGGAGTCTGTCACCGGGGCCCTCTCGGCAGCAGGGGCCGATGGCGCGCGATTCGCCGACTGGGCTCAGGCAGAAGGGTTCTCGCTCAACGATCGACTTCAGCAAGAAGCCTTCGCTGCAGGTGTCTACGGCGTGCCCACCTATGTCCTCGATGGCGAGATGTATTTCGGGCGGGAGCACCTGCCGCGACTGCGTTGGGAGTTGTCGGGAAAGCATGGTCCAGCGCCCGATATTGGCTACTCGGTCGGCTCGTCGACCTCAATCGACCAGCCAAGGCCCAAGAGGATTAGTATCGGCGTAGACAGCAGCCTGGATAGTCTGTTGGCATTTCCCACGCTGAAGTCGCTTCTGGATCGCTACGATTTGGAAGCGGAGTGGGTCGAGGTAGAGACTCGACGACCTGGAAGGCTGCCGCCAAGAGAAGACCAATCACGAGGTGCGCTCCACAAGCATTTCAGGGCGCGCAATCGGCGGTCCGATCTTGAAAGGTATGCCCCGGGAGAAGCGAAAAGTGAGGATATCCCGGCGGCCTTGACTGCGGCCTTGACTGCGGAATTGACTGCGGAATTGAAGACCCATGGTCTTGTTCTTGCGCAGGAGGGTCCCGCCG
>JAPKBZ010000175.1 GCA_028823175.1 Myxococcota bacterium | reverse complement strand
CCCCTAAACCCCGCGCTGAGGAACCCACCCCCTCAAGCGCCGGCCCCTGGAACCCAGGTCGCTAAAGCCCAGGCTCCTAGAACCCCGGCCCCGAGGCCCGAGACCCAAGCCGTGGTGAAGGCGGTTCCGGTCGCCGACCCGGTCCGTTGGCCCCAAGCCAGCCCTGCGCCGGCCCCCCCGGCCCCGGTCGTGCTGGAGATTCGCGTGCTCAGAACCGTTTGGCACCCGGTGGTCGAGAAGCGCATCGCGTACGTAGCGGCAAGCGCCGGGCCGCCCGTGGAGCTTCACCAGGGCGAGGCCTTCCAGGGATTCGAGGTAAGCGAGATCGGCCTTTCGAGCGTGGTCTTCGAGGCGGACGGCCAGAGGTTGACCCGTTCGGTGGGTGCGAGCGAATAAGTCGATCCCGAGGGCGCTTCGCGGTGCGGAAGTTTCCTAGTGGTGCGGGGGGTCGTCGTCGCGCTTGCGCCGCTCCTCGTTGTGGACCGAGCGAATTTTTTGGCGCATTCGCCAGCGCCGAAGCTTGTGCTGGAGAGCCTGGAGGGTCGGTGCACCCGGGGTTCGTCCCTCGCGAACCAGATAGATCCAGCCCACGACCAAACCGCCTCCGTGGCCGAGGTGGCTGACGTTCGAAGGGCCGCTCGCGTATTCCATGAAGAGCATGAACGGGATCAGCCAGATCGCCTTGATCGGCATGGGCGGAAAAATGAGCATCAGGGTTCGGTCTGGCCAAGTGAAGGAAAAGGCCAGGATGACCCCCATCACCGCGCCCGATGCTCCGAGCGTGGGGATCTGTAGGGACTGGGTCGCCGGCATCAGACCGAGCAGCACGGCCATCCAGGGAAGGCTGGCGATCAGTACCCCGGCCCCGATACCGCAGGTCAGGTAGTAGCGGAGAAAACGCTCTTGGCCCCAGACCAGGGCGAGTTGGGAGCCGAACATCCACAGCATGAGCATGTTGAAGATGATGTGGAAGGGGCTGAAAGGGCTGTGCAGCCACATATAGGTAAAGGGCTGCCAGAACTTGAAATCGATCCAGACCGACCACGGGGAAACCGCGCCGAATTGGGTGATCAGGTCGCCCGCCGAGCTGCGCGTCAGGAGTTGGGCCAGAAAGACCACTGCGTTGACGATGAGCAGGTTTTTGATGACCTGGGGTGTTACCGGCGGGCCGAAGCCCATCTGCGATCCGCGACCGTACACGTGGTGCTACTCCTTGCCGGGGGGTGAGTTCGGGGGCTCCGCGAGCGACGGAGGAGCGGCGCTCTTCCCGGCCTCCCGCGCGCGTGAGTGATTCCCGCTGAGAGAGAAATTATGGGATTGCGGCCGCGCCGGCCAACCCGAACCGATTTTCTCCGGAAAAGGCGAGCCCGCGGGGCCTTACGGCTCGCCTAGACGGCCTCGGCGCTGGGCGGCTTGCAGGATGGCGAGGGCGCTCTTGGCGTCGGGGAGGGCGCCGGTCCAGACCATTTTCAGGGCCTCGGAGAGCGCCATGGGGACCAATTCGATGACTTCGTCGTCGTCAAGGTTCTGCTGGCCCGGGCTCAGCCCCTCCGCGGCAAAGAGGTGAATCCGCTCGTCGGTGAAGCCGGGTGTGGTCAGGATTTCACCCAGACCCTCGAGGCGTTCGGCGCGGAATCCGGTTTCCTCCTCGAGTTCTCGTCGCGCGCAGATCTCGGGGGCTTCGCCTGGCTCGAGTTTGCCGGCGGGCACCTCGTAAATTTCTCCGCCCGCCGCGTAGCGATACTGGCGGATCAACAGGATTTCGTCGTCGGAGAGAAAGGGGACCACCGCCGCCGCCCCGGGATGGCGGATCAGGTCGAGTTGGGCCCGGCGCCCTCCGGGCAATTCCACTTCCTCGCTGATCATCTCCAGCATGACCCCACGCTGCACTTTTCTTTCCATGGACATTCTCCCTGGCCGCTGTGGCCCGCTTCCCGGCGCGGCGGCCTGTCTCGGTAGCCAAGCTACTGTTTAGCGCGGTCCCCGGTTCAGAGGAGATGAGCATGGCTGGCAGCTTCGAACAACCCGCGACGATCGCGTTACCCCGGCGCCCGGGCGAGCCGCCCGCCACTCTCGAGGGAATTTTTGTGCCCGTCCCGGAGCCTCGGGCGGCTGCCGTCGTTGCCGCGCCGCACCCCTTGATGGGGGGCAGCATGGGCTCCCCGGTGGTGGCTGAGATCGCCCGGGCTTGCCAGAGGGCAGGCGCGGCAAGCCTCCGATTTAACTGGCGGGGTGTTGGGGCGAGTGCGGGGGCGCCCAGCGACGATTGGGCCCAGGCCGACGCGGACTTCCAAGCGGCTCTCGATTTCCTGGGCGAAGCGGTTTCGGCGCCTCCGGTGGCTTGCGGCTACTCGTTCGGTTCTCTGGCGGCGTTGCGGGCGGCCCAGCGCACGCGTTCCATCCGTCGCCTGGTGCTGGTGGCCCCCCCGACGTCGATGCTCGCCGCCGAGGCGATCGCCCAGTTTACGGGCGAACTCTTTCTCGTCACCGGGGACGCGGACGAGTGGGTGGACGCGGGGGTCCTGGCCCAGTTGGCCGGGCAGGCGCGGGCGGCCCACCTCGAAATCATTCCGGACTGCGACCACTTTTTCATGAACGGGCTCGGCGCACTCGCGGCCGGCCTCGAACGTTGGTGGGGCCCCGACCCCGGCTAGCCTCGCCTAGGCGGGTTTGCCGGGCAGGCGGACGAGCACCCGGGCCCCGCCCGCGTTGCTCTCCGCCACGTGGATCTCGCCGCCCGCCTCTTCGACCAGGCGTTTGGAGATGGCCAGTCCGAGCCCTCCGGGCCGATCGCCGCGGCTGCTGCGGAAGGCTTCGAAAACCACCGTGCGCTCTTCTTCGGGAATGCCGGGCCCGGTGTCCTCGATCGTGAACTCGATCCACTCGCCCCGAGCGACCGCGGGCTCGTAAGCGCGGATCTGCACCTCGCCCCCGTCCGGAGTCGCGCCGAGGGCATTCAGGGCGAGATTGAGAAGGATCTGTTGAAGCGCATCGGGCGAAAGCATCGCCTTGCGCGCCTCGGGTTCGGCTTGGCAGGTCAGCCGGATCTGGCGCTCCCCGGCGCGGTAAGCCAGAAGCGTTGCCAGGTTTTCCACGATGGCCACGACGTCGGCCTCGGCCACGGGGTCCCCTGTCGTGCGGCGCTCGGGTTGAGCGTGTTGCAAGACCGAGTCGAGGAGTCGCTCGAGTCGGGTCACTTCGCCCCGCACCACGCTCCGGAAATCGGTGATAAATTCGGGGTCATCGAGTTGCTCGGGCAGCAGGTCGAGAAAGGTCTTGACCGAGACCAGGGGGTTGCGGATCTCGTGTACTACTTCGCCGAGCATCTCGCCCAGGGCCGCCTGCCGGTCGAGCCAGCGGATATCGTGCCCAAGACCCTGAATTTTCCAGAGAGCCGCCAGGGTGGCGAGGGGGCCATCGAGTTGTTGGGCGGTCTCCTCGAGCAGGGCGAGAGTTCGTGGCCGGACGGCCCCAAGGGGATCCGCGGCCCCGCCAATGGCCAGGACCGCCAGCGCAGGCTCGAAGGTGTGTTTCCCCGGGCGCCCTAGGGCGACGGCTGCGGTCAGCCCGCTGGCATCGCTCAGGCGCCCTGGGGCGTCCTCCCCGGGATCTCCCAAGTCGGTGGCTCGGGGGAGTCGTCGTAGGGTTTCGAAGGCTTCGGGTTCGAGATCGTCGGGCGTAGGCTCGGCTGAGCGCCCGTAGGAGGCTACCCGGGTGCACCCGGTTTCGCGATCCGCGATCCACGCGCAGGCCCAATCGGCCCCCGAGTTTCGTGCTAGATCGCTGACCGCAGCGGCGAGCAGGGTGCTCGGATCCGTCGCCGGGGTCTCTTCCCGGCCCACAGAAGGGCTGCGAACAGAGGGGCTGCCGCCGCCCACAGAGGGGCTAACAGGGGGGCTA
>JAPKBZ010000021.1 GCA_028823175.1 Myxococcota bacterium | reverse complement strand
TCGCTGCCCTGTAGGTTTTCTTCGAGTTCTTGACTGCGCACGACTTGGGCCTGGATTTCGCGTTGGGCTTCGAGGAGATTTTCGTCGCTGCCCTGTAGGTTTTCTTCGAGTTCTTGACTGCGCACGACTTGGGCCTGGAACTGCTCTTTGAGCTCACCCGACGATCGCTCGAGCCTCTCTGTCGAATCGCTCAAGTGCTGGCGCAGGTCGGCATCATTTTTTTCGGCCAAAGCCAACTCGTCGAACCCTTCTTCTACGAGTTTCTGCTTTTCCGCGACTTGGGCTGCCAGGAGCCGGATTCGGTCTTCGCTGGCTTCATTTTTCTCTTTGAGCGCCTCGTTTTCTTTCCGGGCGTCCCGAATTTCGATCCGGCGATTTTCTTCTCCACTGATTTGTTCTCGATTTTCATGGAGTGCTGGACCTAGGGGTGCTCGGCCGATTCCTCGTCGCTGGGGCTGCGTGCCCTGGAATTCAGGCTGTAAGTCGCTGGAAGCCTGGTAGCGTTTGAGCCCTTCCATCGCGGTTTGCGCGATCGAAGATGAATCTGATGTGTCCATCGCTGTCAGAAGAAGTTCAAGCTCCTCGCTAGAGGAATTGCTTCCGGGTGCGCGGCTGGCGATCCAGATAAGCATGAGCTTGATGCAATCAATTAACTCCGCGACCTGGTCTTCCTTCGTTTCGAGGCGGACCTGAACCTTTCCCGACTGATCGTTCAGCGGGGCGAGGCTGGCCTCGAGCCGATTACGCTCGTCGGTCAGTTCGTTGATTTCCTTGCTCATCTCTTCGGAAGCTGCGTTTGAGTCCTCCCTTGCGACTTGCATGCGGACAAGAACCGGGCCGAATGCCTTCTCTGCTTCCGCGAAAGCCACCCGCAACTGATCGATCTCAGAAGCGGGCTGTGGAGTGCCCGCAATCGCCATGCTCATCCAGTCAAACGTGGTCTTCGCCCAGCTCAGGAGATCTCCCCGGGCCCGGAACTCCTCAGCAGAAACCGAGTGATTGCGCAGGTGGGAATCGAGAAAGGAGTCGATCTCGACAGAGGAACGTCGGCCTAGGCGAGGGAAGGTGATCGAGAGCTCGTTACTGATCTTTTCGACGACGCCGCGCCAATTGGCCAGGAGTGCTTCGTAGTCAACGAAGCACCTTGAGTATCCGCGCGAGTCGTGCTCGGCCTGGAGAACACCATTGAGCCAGAGGAGAAGGCCATGTTGCGGATCGAGGGCTTCTGCTTTCTCGAGAGAGCCGGCGACTTCCATGGGATTTCGGATCGGAAGAACAAAGTGGGGAGCGACTTTCATTTTTTCGAGGACGGCGAGCCAGAACGGGACCAACCGGCACAGTCTTGGATCTTTGACAACGAAGAGAGAAGCGTCTCCATACTCGCTACGCACGAGATCGACCATCTTGTCGACATAGCTCGCGGCCAGGGAAGAATTCATCCAGCCCCTGGGCAGGGGGGCAAGGTCATGCCAAGACGATCCGAGATCCCCGAGGAGCTCTTCGTGCAGTTCGAAGATCCGTTGTGACTCGAAGAAGCCCCGAGGATTGATCGCGGACGGGTGCATCAGGGTTGCGGGCATACCGGCCCCGCAAAGCCCCAGTACCTGGGTTAGCGCCGAAGTGCCACTCCGATGTACCCCCAAAACCAGAATGGCATGAGACCCCTCGGCCGCGTTCGAACCGGGTCTGGGGCTCGGGGCGGATCGCTCGCTCACAGTCTCGTCGGCATCCATCTCGACCAAGTTTTTATGAGCCTTTCCACGAGGCCGGTCTCGGGCTGGAAGCTCGCCCACCCGGCAGGGGCTCGGACGGTTCGGTGTCCTTCTTCGCGTGCGAGTCTACCACGGGTGAAGCGCCGCTACATCGCAGCGAGCGTCCCTAACCGCTCCGGACCCAACGCCCGGTTGCCTACTGAAGCCCGCGAACCCCAGTTTTGCGGTCTCCCGCCCTTCGAGGCTGAAGTTATTGCTCAGCGAGGAGCCTATAAGTTTTTCTCAGCCGTTTTTTGGGAGGATCTTATTCACGACTTCAGCGAGTAGCTCGATCCGTTCGGTGTTATGGCCATTGATAGGCAGATCAACGGTGAGGCCATCGAGCCCATGCGCGACAGCGTCCTGAAGAATCTCGCCGACACTATCAGGGTCCCCGGTAATGAGAACACTCTTCGCGCCTTCGATCTGGGCCTGACTCCATCCCTTGGCACTGGCGATGGCCCGAAAATCAGCTTCGAGTTCTTCCTGGGTCGGTGCGATGGCGATCATCTGCAATTTTGTGACGGTGATCTCACTTCGGTCCCGACCAAGTTGTTCGCAATGTTTTTCGAGGGCTTGCAATTTGCGGGGGATCGCAGCGTTATCCCCCACCAAATTGGATTCGTCGGCGTACTGAGCCACCATGCGGAGAGTCTTTTTTTCTCCTTGGCCACCGATCATGATTGGAATTTGAGAAATTGGCGCCGGGGAATTGATTGCATCCTTCACAGCGTAATGTTTCCCGGTCAGAGAGGGACGCTGACTGCGTAGCATTGGAATAATAATCTTCAGCGATTCCTCGAGCTTCTCAAAGCGATCCGTGAACGTCCCAAAGTCGAAGCCGAGATCGACGTGTTCTTTTTCAAACCAGCCGCAACCGATTCCAAGGGTTGCTCGCCCGCCTGAGACATGGTCGAGGGTTGTCAGAGTTTTGGCGAGAAGAGCAGGGTTTCGATAGGTGTTGCCTGTGACTAATGCTGAAAGGCGAACCCGTTCGGTGTGCTGTGCTAAGGCGGACAGCATCGAGTAGCACTCGAACATGGGCTCTTCCGGGGCGCCTATTCCGGGGAGTTGGTAGAAATGATCCATGACGAACACGCGGTCGTATCCCGCTGCCTCGGCGGCTTTGGCTTGCGCGACGACATTTTGGTAGATATCGCCGGGTTCAACGTTGGGGTAGGTGAAGTTGGGAATCTGGTAGCCGAGTCGTGTCATCTTGGTGTTACCCCTTGAGCGCGGCGGCCCCTTAGGGGCCATCGGTTTGTGAGTTCAGGCACGAGAAAGTCGAGTTGACTCACCTCGTTGTATAGAGGGAATTGGTTCTCGGAATTAATGCTCTGCCGCATGTTGGCCGAGGCTTTGATCGAGCCGTCGATTTAGCCTAAGCCCCTCAGAAGTGCAATCCCAGCGGGCTCGAGGCGGCTTTGCCTCGAGAGTGTGGCCGGGGGAAAGCTCGCCCCCCACCCCGTGGGGTAGGAAATGCCGAGGGGTTCGATGGTCGGGCCTCGCCACTTTGCTGATCGAGTGAAGGCGTCGATCGAATTTTCTGATTAGACAAGGCCGACCAACCGGGCGATAGAGACCCGGGGGCTGCGCCGGGCAGAGGCTGCCTCGTAGCGCTCCTTCAGTAATGCTATTGACTCGTCCCGGGACAATCGACGGCTTCGGCGCCGTTCGTCATCATCTCCCTTCCGGCGGCCTGCAGGTCCCATCTGAGGAAATGGAACTCGAATTCATGACGGGTCACTCTCTCTTTGCCCCCCTGAGCCTTGGCCGTGGCCCCATGTTGAAGAATCGTTTTGTGTTGGCGCCGCTGACGAATTCACAGAGCCACCCAGATGGGCGGCTTTCCGGCGACGAATTCAACTGGCTCACTCTGCGTGCCCGAGGAGGGTTCGGCCTCACGATGACATGTGCCGCTCACGTTCAGGCGATTGGACAGGGCTTTCCTGGCCAACTGGGAGTCTACGCGGACGAGCAGCTCGAGGGATTGAGTCAGCTGGCCGAGGGTATTCGAGCCTACGAAAGTGTTGCGGTCATCCAGTTGCATCATGCCGGGATGCGATCGCCCGAGGAACTCATTGGAGAAGCGCCGGTATGTCCATCGGCGAACGAGGAAACAGGGGCACGTGCTCTTTTGCCGGCCGAAGTCGAAGGCCTCATCGAAGATTTCGTCGCCGCAGCGGAGCGGGCTGAACGAGCGGGCTTCGATGGGGTCGAAATTCATGGCGCTCACGGATACGTGGTCTGTCAATTCCTGAGCTCTGAGATCAACCGGCGTAGCGATCGCTTTGGGGGTTCTCTGGAAAACCGTTCGAGAGTCCTTTTCGAGATTATTGACGGGATTCGCGAGCGCTGTCGGCCCGATTTTGTCCTCGGCGTGCGGCTATCGGCAGAACGTTTTGGAATCGAACTCGGAGAAGCAATAGAGCTGTCCCAGCGTCTGATGAACGAGGGGAAGATCGATTTTCTAGACATGTCACTTTGGGACGTTTTCAAAGAACCTGCCGAGGAAGCGTTTGGAGGTCGGACACTTCTCTCCTATTTTTCAGAACTCGAACGTGGCGATGTCCGTCTGGGGGTCGCAGGGAAAATTTACGGTGCTCGAGATGCCCGGGCCTGTCTCGATGCTGGAGTCGATTTTGTGATCGCTGGCCGAGCTGCAATCCTCCACCATGATTTTCCGGAAAAGGTGAGAGTGGACGAAAACTTTGAGGCGACAAAGTTGCCCGTAAGCCCCGACTACCTTCGGGGTGAGGGGCTCGGGGAGGCCTTCGTTCGCTACATGGCGAACTGGCCTGGTTTTGTGGACCCAGCTCCCGATTGAACTGATTCGGGAATCGTTTTTCTGGCGACCTTTCGCGGCCTACCAAGGCACACGAGGATGTAGAACTCGATGGCCGATTCTACGATAAAAGTGGACTCGAACGGAAGTGCTCGCATTCGCTTCTGCGCCGCTGCGATTATTTGTGCACTGTCCGCAGGCCTTTGGGTCTGGGGCCATGAAGACCTTCCCTTCATGTTCGTTTCGGGCGACGAACGAAACTACGCCGAGATTGCTCGGCGTATCGCTACTGGGCGAGGTTTTACCACGGGCTTGATCTTTCCGATTGAGGCCGAGTGGGGTGTAAACGCGTTACATCCATCGATCTTGCGGCCTCCCCTCTGGCCGCTGGTTTTGGCCGGCGCCTTTACGATCGGTCCGGCGACCGAGGCATCTGCGCACATGGCGGTCGGCTTTTGTTTTGTGATCACTTGCCTGCTCGCGTTTTCTATCGGCGCGCGGCTTGCCGGTAATCTGGCCGGTTTTGTCGCGGGCGCTGCGACCGCTACGACTTCTTATATGAGTACCTACGCGATGTTGGCAGGGACCGAAATGTTTCTTGCTCTCTGGATCGCATTGATCGCCCTGCTGCTTGTTTGTCGGGCCAACGCTTTTTGGGTCGGTGTCGTCTGCGGACTCGCGTACCTCACCCGCTACAACGCGGGCCTCCTTTTGGTAGCCAGTTTGCTTTTCCTCCCAATGGGTACGCCTCGCTGGAAGCCCCATGCTCTGTGTCTTGGCGGGTTCATCCTAGTGGGCACGCCTTGGTGGCTGCGAAACTTTATGGTGACCGGAGATCCATTCTATTCGCTTTATACAGCGACTCTCTGGGCAGAACCCGGAGTCGTCCCCGGGAGCGTTCTCTCGATGCTCGAACCTCCTGGAGTGGTGCTGGCTCACCCTCTCCTGCGAGCCTACGAAGCGGTCCCTTCGGCGCTTCTTATTTGGCCCGTGCCCGCTGCCAACCTGTTGGCCTTCGGCGGGCTCCTCCTCGGGTGCGTCTACCTGAGCCGCCCGCATCTCGCGATTGCGAGCGCCTACTTCTTGAGCAAGCTGGCAATCACGTTCGTTGTGATCAGGAGCCGCTACCTGATCCCCTTTATCCCTGCTGTGATCTCTCTGGGCTCTGCGGCATGGGTGATCTACGGCGGGCGCTTTGGAAAAGTTGCGCTGGGGTTGATTCTATTGATGCCGCTGGCGCCGACAATTCCCGTACCCGACGTCTTCGAGGGGGTGATGAATCAGGCCATCGCCCAGGCAAGAGAGCGTGAACGAAGCCATGGGGATGCGTCCGTGTTCATCCTCCGTGACATGAGAGCTCTGACAACCTGCATGGACGCAACAAGCGTCGTGATTACAAGCGACGCAACCGCTTCGGCCTGGTTTGTCGACAATATCGCGATCCAGATGCCTCAGAGTGAAGAGGATTTTTGGCGGCTGGCCGACGCACACTCCGTAGACTTCATCGTCGGACCTGCCCGGGATCGGCTGGGTAGCGCGCGGTTTCTGGAAACCTTCGCTCGACGCCCCGATTGCGGGCCCTCTACCTTTGAAAGAAGAAGCTGAGCAGGACAATCTTTCCGGCCGATCCTCTAGCTGGCGATTCGCTCTTTTCGCAAGAGGAAGGGGCGCTCGATGAAACGATAGGTCAGGCCGCTCAGGGCGAGGGAACCAGCGAACGAGAGCCCGATTGCGGCCGCCAGCACCGCCGATCCTCCCGATCCGGGATCGGCTGAAGAGATTCCAAGGGCGCTTCCCACCCCGACAATGATGGGCAGGTGCCACACGTAGAACGAATACGAAACCATGCCGAAGGCCTCGAGGGGGCGATTTACCCAGAGGGCCCTGGAGCGAAGGGGCAGAACGAGAAGGGCGATGATGAAAGCGGACCAGAGAGCAGACTCGGGGATATGCCACGCGTGCCACGCAATCTCCGCCGGCCAGGTCCCGATCGTTTCGACTTTCATCAGGATCAGACCGATTGCGGTCAGAATCAGGATGATCAAGCCTTCGCCGCCGCCATTTTTGAGCCAGGCGATCTGTGCCAGCCGCTCTCGCCAGACCCGGCCGTATCGGCGGTATAGGAATGCGGCCAGGGCCCCGATAATAAATGACCAACCCCGACCGAAAAGGGAAACTCGAACGGAAAGTAACGAGGCGAGGTCGGTCATGCCAAAATCTGTCTGGATGAAGACCAGATAAGAGGCCGCGTATAGAACCAATAGAGCCGCCAAGATCTTTGAACCGAAACGCTGAGCTCCGATTAATCCGCAGAAGCTGAGTACAAGGTAGAACTGGACTTCTGTAGAGAGGCTCCACCAGACCGAACTGAAGGGCTCGAGAGGGGTGACGAAGCTCCAGAAGCTCTGGCCGTAGACGAGGTAGGCGAGGCCGGCCCCCCAGCCGTTCCATCCCTCGGCGTTCCAGGCCGTGGCAACCAGGATCGCGAAGGCGTAAAGAGGCCAAAGCCTGAGAAAGCGACGGGCGAAAAAACGGCTGACCGAAGTCCGCCCCTTCTCGAAAAATGGAGGTGCCAGGAGAAAAGCGCTGAGAACGAAAAAGAGTGTGACGCCAGTTTGGCCACCCAGGGCGAACGAGTAGAAGAAACCGGGAGAACCCTGTTCAAGATCGATGCCCACGTAGCGTCCCGCTATATGGCGCGAGAAGACCAAGAGCGCGGCGATCGCCCGGACGACTTCGAGTTCCCGGGAGTAGGCGGTCCGTACTCCTGCGGGCCGGCTCACCAAACTCATCCCCGACCGCTCCTTGGGTGGACCCAGTTGCGGATCAAGGGCTCGGCGAACCCGCTGTGCCGTGCCCGGGCTCTCATTGCTCGTCCTCCATTACCAGTTTCTCCCGATCCGGCACTCAACCCGAGCCCGAGACTCTCCGCGCCCTGCTGCTTGGAAGATAGCGATGCCCTCCCGGGGGATCACCCGTATCGCGCTTCTGCCTCCTGGGCGCAGTGAGAGGAAGCTTTGGTGGCCCTGGCCGGGCGAAACCGTGGCTCCTCCGGTTTTCGCTGCGGGTAGTCAATGAGGGAAATGACTCGACGCCCCGATCCCCAAACCATTTTGGCTGCCATGTGCCCATCGAGCTAGGCCGATAAACCGAGCGAGATGAATCGTCTAGAAATGTCGACTACCCTGATCCCGTTGTCTGGGCGAGAAAAGTTTCTGAGAGAAAATGCATTTGGCTACGGACTTTAGGATTGCTTCCTGATCATACGCTTCGGTTGGCTGGATCGCACGGTTTTCCCGGAGCCTCGTGCTGGGCTTGCTAAGCACGCAGAAGTGATGGCGGTGCACGCGGGCCGCTTCAATAAGCCCGCGGCCTACCAGAATATCCTAGTGGGGCGGTTGCCACAGAAAGTGGACCTTCTATGAGCTACACGATCTATCAGACGGTCGATGGTCGGGACTTTGTCCGAACCCCAGATGAGTTTTTTCTGGATCTACCCGATTTTCCCTACTCGCCCAACTATGTCGAGGTCGACGGGCTGCGCATGCATTTCGTCGACGAGGGTCCGAGGGATGGCGAAGTGGTGCTCCTCCTGCACGGCCAGCCCGATTGGTCCTATCTCTATCGAAAAATGATCCCGCTGCTCGTTGGGGCAGGTCACCGTGTGATTGCGCCCGATATGATCGGAATGGGTCGATCCGACAAGCCAATCGATATCCACACGCATACGATCTACGCCCATGCGGCCTGGTGGGTTGAAATGATCGGAAAGCTTGGACTCGGCGACATCACCCTATTCTGCCAGGATTGGGGCGGTTTTACCGGTCTCCAGGTCGTCGCGAGCCATCAGGATCTATTCCGCCGAGTGCTCTGCTCTAACAGTTCCCTGATCCTCATGCCGGAGCCGATCTTGAATGTGCCCCAGGGTCTCCAGCGCGAAAAATACCCCGTCGATCCCGAGGCCCAGATCAGGACCTTTGACGATTTTTCTTCCGACTGCGCCAAGAGGGGGCTTATCAAAGAAGATATGTCGGAGTTCTTTCATGCCTGGATGCTCTACGCGCTGACCGGCCCTGAGCTCAGAGCCAGTGATAATCTGCGTCGGGACTTCGGGGGGCTGGAGTTGACCGACGATGAAGCACGCGCCTATGACGCGCCTTTTCCCGAAGAAATTTACATGACGGGCATCAGAACTTTGCCCAGCATGGGGTCGCTGATTGATATGGAGAAGTCGCTGGCAGCCTGGGAATCCTTAAAGACCTTCGACAAGCCATTTCTGACGGTTTTCGGCCAGTTCGATATGTTAGTCGGGGCCGAGAGGATTCAGAACTTGCTGATCGATAACGTTCCCGGGGCTTCAGCGCTGCCACACGATCGAATTCCAGCTGGGCACTTTATTCAGGAGAGCCAAGGCGAAGAGATGGCCAGGCGCTTGATAGAATTCATGGCGACTACATAAGGAAGCGCCGCCGGACGAGGCTACCTGTCCAGCTTGCTGCGCGGCACTCTCGCAGCTCGGGCCCTATGAGGGCGTGCAGGTTTCCAGGCAGTTGTAGCCCCAGGCGGAGATCAGCGCAGCAGTCGTCCCGCACCCCTGATACTGTCCTTGATGCCGGCGGCTCGTAGCGCCTGCCAATACGAAGCTTGGTTACTCGTCACGACAGGTCGATCGTATCTCTTTTCCAATTCTTCTATGAGATGAAGCGTTGGTAGGCCGGTGCCGACTTGCACGAGCACGTCTGCGCCACTCTGGGCAATTTCGCTCAATGCGGCGCCCGTCTCGTCGTCCGTCGCGTTGGCGATCTGGTCGAAGCTCGGGCGAGCGAGTCCGGCTATAGCTGTGATCTCAAAGCCGCGGTCTTCATAGACCGACCGGACGAGTTCGTTTCCAGCATCGTCAAAGGGGGTGACGATTCCAACGCGATGCGCGCTCAAGTAGGCGAGGGCATCGTGAACTGCGTAGGAGGCCGTGTGCACAGGCAGTCCGGTACGCTCGCGTAGAATTTCGATGGGTTAGTCCATGAGATCGAGCCCGTTCGCGAACGGATCCGTAGCAAGGCCGATGATGCAGGACTCGATCCCGCTTGGTAAAAGGCGTTCCGCTGCGCTCGCGAGATGTTCGAGTACGGCCGCATCCAAGGGGAATCGTGTGGTTTGGTTGCTTACTCCTGCGACACGCATGCTCGCCAGCTCCGGCTCGACCACCGAGTTGAAGTCGGGAACGAGGACTCCAAAAATATGACGGCACCCAATGTGAGTTTTGACGGCCATGAAGGAGTAGCGACCCGTTCAAGGATCCTACGCAAGGGGCTGTCGGCAAAAAGGTGGCTCCTGGATAGGTCGCCGAGTCTTGGCTCGGCCAAAGGCAGTTAGGAAGGAGTCAACTCTTTGAACTATCCGGCATGAGCTTGAGGGGCTCAATTATCCCGATCAAGGAGGAGTGATATTGGCGAGCCTCCGTCCGGCCTCTGCTGCCGTCGGTCTCCTTCGTCTTTGGGTGCGAGTCGAACACGACCCCACGGAGTTCCGTAGTGAATACGTCCCGACTCATCGATTTCAGTTCCTGAAAATAATGGGTTGTAGCGCTGGCCGCCGATGACAGTGTGGTAGGCGCTACTTCCATCGCTCCATTCAAGCGCCTCGAGGGTCCACAAATCGTCTCGGGCTCCGATCAGGTAGACGCGATCGCTGGGGTAGCTCACGACGGGAACGCAACTCGGGGAACTTACCTCGCGGTTGACCCAGGCATCGCGAAGCGTCTGCGTCGCGGGGTCCCATACGAATTTCTGAACGCCAAAGGGCTGGTATTCGGGTTCGCTCCCGAGGTAGCTGATCAGCAGACTTCGGGCACGCGAGGGCAAATACCACGGGGTGTTGCGCGGGACGTTGTTGACCACAAGGGCGCCGTAGCCCGCGACGACAACCGACTGTTCCGATTGAATCTTCAAGAGATCGGGGTTGCCCATATCTGCCGGGAGCATCCCCGCAATCCTGGGATCGGGGGCGCCCGGGAGTTTGGTCCAGTTTTCGGGGATCGCATCTCGCCAAAACAACACCACGTTCATCAAATGTTCGCCGTCGGTAATGACGACAAAGCGGTCCTCGTCGCCAAAACCCATTAAAGAGGGGGTTGCCCCAGTGCCGTGGGTCCAGCTGTTGAGGTAGGGAGAAGTCCAGGCGCCATCCGCGGGGTCAGTCGACAGCCGGGTTCCTGTCCAGACGAGTTTGTGCATGTGCTCCTGGGAGGCGATGTATAACCCGCCTTCCTCGTCGATCGCTACGCCGTTACGAACCCATCCGTAGCCCGTGTCTCGGGTGGCTTTGTCCTCGGCGCCCTCGCTGTGCAACATCCGAATCACATGATGAGCCGTGAAGTCTCGAGAAATAGCCACTACGTAGCCGTCCTCGGTCGGGATAATTAGCCAGCCATCGAATGTCATGTTCATTCCGAGAGTTAGTCCCGTGACTTCGGGCGGGAGTTGAAATGAGGCTTTTTCGATAATCGGCGAACTGGGATCGTTCGGGTCGGCATCGCCGTAGGCGGTTATTAATCCGGTTTTGTTTCCGACGTAGTAGTTATTATCACTGTCAAGCACGGTATAGATGCTCGATAGTTCTCGCAGTTTCGATGCCTGCCGGAACGCCTGGTAGATCGAAGTAACGCCCTCGTTGGATTCGTTGAACCGGGCGATCGCTGGCTCGGCGTCTTCTTCGGTCCAGCGGCGTGCACCTTCGATCCAGTACGTCGAGAGAGTCTTGAAGCTGTCGAAGTCGACTTTCACGATTCGGTCGAGCCCGTTGCTCCAAATGACCCGGCGTCCATCGGGGTAGGGCCCGGAGGTGTAGGCGCCGAACTGACCGGGGCCCGTGTGGTTGTACTGAATCTCGTCTGGGCTCAGTGCGGGGCCGGGATTCGCCGGGCCGGGAACGGGCAGAGCGTCCTGCTGGCCCGAATCGCCGTGGCCCAGGGGATAGACCGAATCAGCCAAAAATGGATTCCGAGGAGGCAGATTTGCACCGAAGGCGGTGCCGGCAACGATCAGCAGGAGTGCGAGTGCGGCCGAGTAGGCAAGCGCAGGGAGTGTCAGGAAACGATGCATGAGAGTTCCTTCTTTGTGGGCAAGGGGCGGCGACGTCCTATTGCGGCCGAAAAATGCAACACTGCTTGGAAGATGGCGGGGGTTTGAGCGCCGGGTGCTTGGGGAAGAGCGCGGCGACTCTCCTCTGAGTTCATTGACAGAGCCCGCCGCCCAGAATCGAATAGGGCTCGCAGTCGTAGATTAGGCGACCGATCTCGCCGTGCTGGAAGTCTAGGATCGGAATCGCGAATTCGGGTGCCATGCCCGGAGCGGTATCGTCTTGCAGTTGATCGATGGGATCCGGATAAGTGCTCCAATCCTTCGGGGCCCTCCAGCCGGGCGGCGGGGTGAGGGCATGACGAGTTCCCGAGACTGGATAGAGACTACGCCATGCGAGTATCGCATCGGACATCTCCGCCACGATTTTAGGGTTTTCCTCCGCAAGATTGTTGCGCTCGTTGGGGTCCTCACTCACCTGAAAGAGGTGCGCCGTGACATCGGCTGAGAGCCATCCCCGATCGATCTCCTGCACGAGTTTCCATTCATCATTGAATGCGGTGATATTGAAGTGCCCACGAATCGGGGTCTCCGACGCGAAGAATAGATAGTCAGAGCGCGCCACATGCCTGCCTGCCACGAGTGCATCCGATAGATCTCGGCCGTCGAGGTCGAAGGGCGATTCAATCGGGATACCCGCGGCGCCAGCAAGAGTTGGGAGAACATCCATGGCACTCATGATGCTTGCGTTGACGGTGCCCGCTGAGAATTTAGCCGGCCAACGCATCACCGAAACGACCCGAATTCCGCCTTCGAAAGTGTCACCTTTTCCGCCGCGTAGCGGCACATTGTCGGCGCCTCCCGTGGCGTAGGCCGCGCCGCCATTATCGCTAAAGAAGAGGACGATCGTGTTGTCGGAGACGCCTTCTTCGTCGAGAGCATTGAGCACCATTCCAACGGCTTGATCCATGCCGTCGACGACTGCAGCATAGGCTGGTCGGGCACTTGGCTGCAGCATCAAGCGGGAAATGCTCCGCGAGTCATCGCTCTGTGCGCTTCGCGTGGGCTTGCGATCATCTTGCATATCTTTGTATTTTTCGAGCAGTTCTTCGGGCGCCTCGAGCGGTGTGTGGGGGGCGATAAAGGGCATGTATAAGAGAAAGGGCTTATT
The DNA here is from genome assembly GCA_028823175.1 of Myxococcota bacterium. GTDB lineage: Bacteria > Myxococcota_A > UBA9160 > UBA9160 > UBA4427 > JAZXM01. The sequence continues at coordinate 48,536 of JAPKBZ010000021.1, read as the reverse complement.
TTTTTCGCGTTCGCGAATCCAACGCGCACCTTCCCTCCCAAGGAGGAATGTTTCGTAGCCCTCGTCGTCGATCGTTTGGCCATTGCGCTGAAAGTCGCGCCCACCCTGATTGGAAAAGGGCGGAAAATATCCGACCTCGGTATGAAGGTGACCGTAGAAGTGCTCAAAGCCCCGTTTGTTCGGGTGGTAGGTCTCCTGGGCATGGCCCAGGTGCCACTTTCCGACCATCGCAGTTTGGTAGCCCGCGCGACGAAAAACCTCGGGTAGCATGACCTCGTCGGGATGGATTCCGTTGGTATCCCAAGCCATGATGACGCCGTAAGCGACCCCAAGTCGCATGGGATCACGCCCCGTCATGAGGGCGGCGCGTGTCGGCGAGCAGATCGGTGTCGCGTAGAATCGATCGAGTTGAACGCCTTCGGCTGCAAGGCGGTTGAGCGAAGGGGTCTCGATCACTTCTTCGCCGTGGAATCCAACGTCGGCCCATCCGAGATCGTCGGCCAGAAAGATGACGATATTGGGTCGAGTCGAGTCGGCCTCTACGCTGCCGCCAAGCACGAGGCCAGCCGTGATCAGAAAGGAGCAGGTGAGTTTTCCAATTTTTGAGGGGGTCATCGTGGTCGGTCTCCGGAATTGGGGGCTTCGAAGCCACCGGTGAGGAAGTCGAGAAGAGAGGAAACGTGAGTTTCGAAGTCGCCATCGGCTGGCGGCGCACCGTGGGCAAGACTCTGAAGCATCAGTTCGATCATGAGGTTTAGACGAAACTGAATAAGGGCGGGCGGAAGTTCCGGGTTGGCTTGCCTCAGGAGTGGTTGCAGGCGTTCGACGCCACCGGGCCAACGGTCGATCACAAATTGTGGATCGAGGTTGCGATCGGCCTGTAGTCGATGGATGAGCCTTACGTAGCGAAGCCCCTTATCCCAGTCCTCGACCATCGACTCGGCCATGGGCATCACAATCGCAGCGAGTACATCTCGTGTCGTCGGCGTATGGTCGGTTTCGCTGAGAGCGTCGAGCAGCCGACTGCGCCTCTCCATCAATGACGGCATTCGCCGTTCGAGTATCGCCTCGAGCAGGGCCTGTTGGGTTCCGAAATGGTAGTGGAGGGCGGCTGGAGACAGGCCCGCCTCCTGGTTGATGGTGCGCAGCGAAACGCCCTCGAGACCGTGTTGGCCGAAAAGGCTCTCCGCGCAATCGAGTAATTTCTCCCGAGTCGAGGGGCGTCCCATCGCCGAAAAGTAACTTATCATATGATAAGATCAACTGATTGGTAGCGATCCGGTGTCCCGAGGTAATCTGATGCCTCCACACCGAGTGAGGGAGCGAGAATCGTGACGGGCACGGGTACAGACGCCATTGTGATCGGAGGCGGCCACAATGGTCTGGCCGCTGCCGCAGTGCTGGCGAAGCAGGGCCACTCGGTGATCGTGCTCGAGAAGAATGGCTATGTGGGCGGAATGACGGGCACCCGCGAGATCCTCCAGGGCTGCCGCAACGAGGTCGGTGCCAGCGTCCTTTTTCCTCTCGCCCGGGAAGTTACCGAGGCTCTGGACTTCGAGGGCAATGGTGCTGAATTTATCGATCTGCCCGTCATGGCGATCAACCTGCCAAACCCAGGCGCCAAGCCCTTGCTCTTCTACTCGAACCGACTGAAGCAGCTTAGGCACCTTCTCTTCGACCACGGTCCCCGCGCGATGCTCGGCTTCCTCAAGCTGATGCGATTTTGTGAATACCCCGCAAAGGTGATGGACCGGTTCACCGCGGGGCGTCTCCCCAAGACCATCGAAGAGTTACTCGCCGAGGCACCCAGCGGGGCTGCGCGCGAGCAACTCAAGCTTGTCTTCGAGGGGTCGGCGATGGATTTGATCGAAAGGTTTTTTCCGGACCCCGTCAAGCACCAGACGTTTCGCGCCCTGCTTTCCTTCGCTGCGATTCAGTCGACCTACAAGGGGCCCTATACGCCGGGGTCAGCGTTTTGCCTTGTATACACCATGGCGCTCAATGGTAGTGGCGGCTTGATGCGGCGGGTCAAAGGCGGCATGGGCTCGCTTCCCGAGGCCCTCGAACGCTCGATCGTGAAGCACGGGGGTGAGGTTCGGTTGAAGCAGACCGTCAGGCGGATCGTCGTCGAAGAAGGTCGGGCGGTCGGCGTTGAACTTCGAAACGGGGAGATCTTGCGCGCCCGTGTCGTGCTTTCGAATCTCGACAAGCCCGCAACATTTACGCGACTTCTCGACGAAGAGAGCGTCCCTCCGGCACTGAGCGCAGAGGTCCGGGCGATCGAGCATAAGGGCGCCTGGGTGCACTTGCTCTTCAAACTCAAGGGATTGCCCGAGTACGGCGGCGAGTGGGCAGGCTTGAATCGTGATCGCTATGCGCGCTTCGGTGGCGCCATGGTGCCTGATCCCGATCAGATGCAAGCCAGCTACGAGGCGTGCGAGCGGGGTGAGCTACCCAGCCATGTGCCGATCGCTTTCCAGATCCCCACGGTCGTCGATCCCAGCCTTGCGCCGGTGGGCACCCATATCGCGAGCGCTTATGGCTTCTTTTTCCCCTGCGATGCGCCCGACTCCGAGCGGGGCAAGCTGCGCAATGAGATGGCAGAGCAAGTAATCGATCGAATCAGCCAGTACATGCCGAATTTTCGTGACTTGATCGTGGAGCGTGCAGTCTTTTCGTCCGATCACTTTGCGGCGATGCACGGGGCTACGAACGGCGATTTCACCCACGGATTGATCCATCCGGAACAAATGCTGGCGGCGCGCGCTGTGGTGAAAGGGTCTGCTCATGCGACGCCCCTCGCCGGTCTCTATTTATGCGGAGCCTCCTGCCATCCCGGGCCAGGAGTGACCTTTTTGCCCGGCTACGGCTGTGCCAATGAAGTCATACGCAAAGAGCTTCGCTAGGGCTGATGCAGGTATCAGAACTCCGAGGGCAACTGAGCTTGGGCGCGCGTTTGTCCGGGTCGCTCGGGCGAATCGTTTTTGACCGGGTCGCAGAGGTATTCGGCCGTGCGCTGCCCCGAACCCAGACGCAAATCTCGAGCGCTGACGCCGTCAATCAGATTTTTCGCGAGTTCACGCCTCCGGGGCAGGCTCCCCTCCCATCGGTGCAAAACGTTGCGCTACCGGGAGTCGACTTTGAAAGCAGTAACTGTACGAATTTCCTGATTGATCTCGATTTCGGAAAGCTCGTCCAAGGCGATTCGCGGCTGCCGAGTACTGCGTATGTAAAAATGCCCTGCCCTGAGATTGCGACCCGAGCGTTCGCGAACGCTGTCGGCTTCTGGGAGGTCGAGGAGGCTTTTTGCGAGCGCGTTGCTTCGCGAGTTCCGATACGGGTACCCCGGGTCTACGCGGTCGCTCGACGCGGTTCGCGATTCGTCTTGTTGCTGGAAAACCTGGGAGCTATTCCAGGCACCCGCATGTTCATCAATCGCGACATGGCAGCGGGAACCACTATCGAACGTGCGCGCATGTGCTTGAAAACCCTCGCCGAGCTTCATGCGGAGTTCTGGGGTTGGCCCCAGGAGCAGCAGGAAGCACTTCTTCCGAGGCGCCTGCACGTTTATCTCGCACCGGGTGGTCGCGCGAAGACTCAAGCCTTGAATGCGGCTTCGATTGCCCCTGCGCACCGCTCGGCACCCGAAATCTTTACCGCAGAACATGCGGCAGTGTGCCGAAGCGCGATACAGAAATGGGACGCGCTGGTGGACTACTGGTATGACGGGCCACTGACGCTGATCCACGGAGACAGTCATCTGGCCAACTGCTTCGAGTACCAGGGTGCCGATGGACCCCAAATGGGCATGATCGACTTTCAGGGAATGCATTGGTGCAAGGGAATCCGTGACGTGCAGTATTTCTTGATCAATTCGCTTGAACCCGAGGTTTTGGTCGAACACGAGGAGGAGTTGATCGATTTCTATATTGCGGAGCTTGGGGCGCGAGGTGTGACTCTTGATCCAGTTGAAGCGAGAGATCAATATTGCGGGTATTCCTTTCAAACTCTGATGGTCGCTTTGACGTCGATCGGTTTGGGGACACTCACCGAAAGCGATGCAACCGTGCGGACAATTTTACGACGTAGCGTCTCGGCTATGAATCGGTTGGATTTCGAGTCGTGGCTGGGCCGGCTGTAGAAGAGACCGACGATCAAACACGATCAAGGAAGTGGCGGTCAATCGCACGGGTGGAATGGCCATGCTCGGGGATGGAGCGGGCTGGGATGAACGGGTGGGTGGAGTCGGGGGCCGCTGTGCGAATAGATGTGCTGGTAGTGGGGGCGGGGCCGACCGGCCTGACAGCCGCGATCGAGTGCTTACGCCAGGGCTTATCGGTTCGCGTGGTCGACAGGCGCGAGCAGCGCGCCGAAGGCTCGAAAGCGCTCGTTGTACACGCTCGGACGATGGAAGCTTTTCGTGCCATGGAGGTCGCCGAAGAAATTCGTTCGATCGGTCTTCCTTTTGCCGCATTGAACGTGTTCCCGGATGCGCGTCCGCCCGCGATTCGGGTGCCGCTGGATCGCGAAGCCGACTGGGGTGATACGGAGTTCCCCTATTGGCTTTCAGCGCCCCAAGTGGAGGTCGAACGGTGCCTGGAACGTCGCCTGGGCAGTTTGGGTGGGGAGGTCGAGTGGGCACAGGGGCTACTGGATATGCACCAGGATGACAGTGGGGTGCACGCCCAATTGGCAGGCGGGGAGTGCGATGCGCGCTGGCTGGTGGGTTGTGATGGCGGGCGCAGTACGTTGCGCGAACAGTTAGGGATCCGCATGGAGCGTCGAGACGATGGCCAGTTGTTCGTGCTTGCCGACGTGCTGACCCGCGATGAGTTTCCCGACGACGAGGGCCGGGTCTATCGCAGCCGGAAGGGGCTGACTCTCATCGTCCCCATGCCCGAACCCCGGCGCTTTCGCTTGATCGCGCACCTTCCCCGCTTGGTTGATCCCCCGTTGATCGATGCCTCTTTCGTCGACCAGCTGGTACTCGATCGCACAGGGGTGGCGCTCGGCGCGCACTCCGTCGGCTGGACCTCACACGTTTTTTTGAGCCATGGACAGTCCCAGAAAATGCGGCGCGGACGCGCCTTTCTTGCAGGCGATGCAGCGCACCTCCATAGTCCGGTTGGGGGGCAGGGGTTGAATGCGGGCGTTCAGGACGCACACGATTTGATCTGGAAAATTGCAGCCGCGGAGCGAGGTGCTCCGGGCTGGCTCGAGAGCTACGAGGCCGAGCGCAGCGTACTTGCGGGGCGATTGGTGCGAGCGGTGACACTCGCCACCCGGGTGATGACTCTCCAGCGTCTCGTTCCCTGGGCCTTGACCGCGCGGGTAGCCCGGATCGCTCTCTCGACGGGTCCTCTACAGCGACAGCTGACCCGCAGAATGGGCATGTTGGAGCAGAAGCTCCCACCGGGCCCGGGGGTCGACAAGACGCCTTGGGCGGGCCGTCGTCTGCCCAACCCCTTCGTCGGCGAACAAAGGATGCACGACCGGATCGACCCGCTGCGGCCCAGCATCGTCGAACTTCCAGAGGGGGGTGTGGTAGTCGTCCGTCCCGACCGAGTCGTGGTCGGACGCTACCCGAGCGCGACGGCGATCCCCCCGCGGATACAAAGCTTGCTGGTCGAACCGTAAAGCGAAAACGTACTCGGCTCCTACAGCGCAACCACGGGCAGGGATACGGTTTGGCTGATCCCCGATTCGAAGGTCAGCACCACCTCCACCCGCTCGCCTTTGTGAAGGGGCTTGCGCGGTCCGGCCATCATCAAGTGCTTTCCACCCGGAGCCATCTGGGCACGGGCGTTGGCGGGAATGACGAGATCGGTGAGCTCGCGCATCTCCATCAAGCCGTCGATTACGGCCATTTCATGGACCTCTACCGAGTCAAATGCATCGCTCTCAACTTTCACGAGGGTGATTTCTTCCTCGCCCACATTGAGCAATGTCATGTAGCCCGCATTCATCCGTGAATACTCAGAGGCTTCTTTTATCCATGCGTTCATCACGGCAACGGTATCGACCGAGTGGGCCGCCGGGGATGCCTTTACTTTCCAGGGTTCCCGCTTCGAAGCCGGAGTTGCGCGTTTTTTGGCGATTTGCACCCGCTTCGTCTCGGCAGCGAGGTAGTCGAGGAGATCGCCGGCTTCCTGGCGATTGAGTCGCATATTGGGCATAGCGAGGTTGCCATAGGCTTCGTAGAGCTCCATGGCGATGGGGTCTTTTTCGGCCAACATCCGATCTGGCGCCTGCAACCACCGGAGCAGCCAGTCTGATTCCCGGCGCGCCGTGACGCCCAGGAGGTCGGGGCCGAGGCCGCCTCCCGCCTCGCTGCCATTGATAGTGTGGCAGGTCGCGCAGCGGGTACGATAGAGCTGTTCACCGGTCGAGATATTCCTCAATTGCGGAGCGCTGGCATAGTCTTCGCTGCGCTGGGGGGATTTCCAGTCCGTCAACCAATTGCCCAGCTGGTCGGCGAGCATATAGGGGTTTTCCATGGGCGATCGTCGCATCCAGCGACCAGTCGCCTGGTTGCCGATGACCATACTGATGTTGTGGTTATTGGAGCCGTCCTGGATTTCCTCGACATAGAGGCCCAGCTTTCTTCGCAGTAGAGTGATGTCGTCTTTCTTCCCACTGAGGAAAGTCCAGTTGGCGCCGAACCGTTCTTTGTATTCCTTCATGACTTCCGGCGTATCTGTTTCGGGGTCGATTGTGATGGAGTAAAAGAAGACATCCTTCCCGAGTCGGTCGCCCAAGATCTTTTGTACCTTGAGAAGTTGGGCGGTTTCAAGGGGACAGGTGTCGGGGCAGGTCGTGTAGATAAAATTGATCGCGACCACTTTTCCCTCGATCAGATCATCGAAGAATTGAACGTTTTCCCCATCTTGGGTCACCAGGGGAATATTGGGGAAGTAGTTTCGGCCCCAAGGCGAAGCCTGGGCCGCGGCAGTTAAAAGGATCAGAGAGACGATCGCCCATGCTGCCTGGATAGTTGTTTTTTGAGTCATGACTAGTCGATCCTTTCTTTTAAACAGTGACGTTCTATTGGGCGCTGCGGACCAACCACCTTTCATTAGAAAGATGGCTGGTCGAGCTGTCGGGCCTGGTGAACGGCTGCATCGATGGTCATCGTGGTCGGACAGTTCACGATATGCCGTGCGTTGCCTGCCGTATTTTGGTGATCGAAATCGAAGTTGTCGCTCCCGAAAGCCGGGGGAGGCGGGAACTCCAGAATCTCGAGCTTGCCCTCGGCCCTCAGTTCCTTGAGTTGTGCAAACCCCTTGACGACTTCGGTGGCCGGTACGAGCCATCGTGCAAAGCCGATATGCCACATGGGGCTGTACTCATCCTCGGGCATGAAGTAAGCGGGAACGCCGACCTGGCCGCCGAGGGGGCCTCCGCCGTACAACCCGTATCCCAGGGGATTGAAGGGCGTGCTGCCGGGATAGAGGGATTCCGGGGGCAGGAACTGGACCAGTGGGATCCCCGCCGAGCCCAGGTGCTGATGCTTGGGCACGAAGGGCACGCCCATCGCCTTCGCCGGACCATGACTGGGAGTAACCCCATCCGGACCCGTGGCAAAGGTGTCGAGCACTATGTAGTAGGGCAGATAATCAGCATTATCGGACCACGCCTTGTGCAATTTGAAAGTCACGTAGGGATCAGGCACGTCGGTTTCCAACTCCAGCACCTGCCCCGATGCATGTAGTTCTCCCCAACCCGCGCCCACATAGGCGCAGGTTTTGGGATTGCTCCAGGGAGTTTCGGGGAAGCTGACGCAACTCTCGTCGATACGAGGGTGTTCCCAGGACTCACCACCCCACTTCACCATCACAGCGTTGACGATTACTTCTTTTCCGCCGATGGTTACGCGCCTGAGCGGCGAGTACTCGTTGAAATCGTCAATTGGGGGAATGCCTGCAGGGTTGCTGTCGATCGCGTGAACCGGGTTTGGCAAATCTCCGTAGAATGTCCAGTGGCCGGTAATGGGATCGATGGTGGCTGTCGACGTCGCAGCTTCGGGCGTGCCGGTCAACGCGCCGCCCCAGGCCAGGCCCATTTCATCGGCCAGGTGTTCATCGCTGATATCGTGCAGGAAATACCAGACGTCGGTCAGCACTCCATTATCATTATTGGTGCCCAGCATCAGCGGGAATTTGATGGTCCCGCGCTCATTCAGCTCCGGCTCGAGGGCGTCACCCAGGGGCATGTCCCGAATATCATCGAGTTCACCGACGGTCGCGCCATCGACCCAAACCGAGATGGGCTCGAGCAGGGGGCCGTACTCGCCAATCCCTTCTCCAGTTCGGAAGGTCGGCAATGCGTGGCTGTCCACATAAGTCACCCCATCCCAGGTGGGCAGAGGCGTCGGCATGAGCTCGGTCTGCCCGGGATGCTCGATATCCCAGCGCAGCAACATGGCGTGATCTTCATGCTGGGTATTGTGGCAGTGCTCCATGTAGGTCCCGGCAAATTCCCGGAACCGCAGAGCCACTTCGACCATTACGCCGCTGTCTTCCTGGGGGCCCAGCCGGTACACGTCTTTGCGTGCCCACTTCTCCCATTCCGGCGGCTCTTTCCCGTTTCGGCGAAGGATTATGCCTTCCTCAAAGTGAATGTGGATTGGGTGACTCCAAGTGCCGCTATTGAGCAGTCGCCAGACTTCCAAGCCGCCCGAACTCTTTTGCGGAGCGGCAGAGAGTCGGCGGGGATCGGCACCAAAGCCCTTGCCACCATCGGTTTCGATTACCCAGGGTCGATCATCTGTGGGTTCTCTTTCGAACTCAAATGTTCGGTGGCGGGCATTGGCCAACTCCTCTTCCGAGGGGCGGCGCAAGGGAATCATCTTCTTTTCACCGGCGACATAGTTCGCGGGATCCATGCTCTGGTCTTCCCCATCGTATTCCTGAACCCGGAATTCGAGGAATTTGCCTACGACCGGGTCACCATCAACCCACAGGTCGGGCTTACCATCAAAATCCTCGTCGATCGCGGTTGCCTGGTACGCGCCGCTGACGATTTCATCGAGCGGAATCGGGGCATCAGGTTGCTGGCCGTTCTTGTGTTGGAGCATGTTCACCATGTAGAGCTTCGAGCCGGGCTCGAGGTCGGTGAAGTCGACGACAATGTCGTAGCGCTCTGCGATTCCGATGGTCGGCAACTCGCCGTTAGCGAAACTGACAGTGTGTTCCATGATGTTTCCGTCATTTGCCACCATATGGAAGGGCACGGGAGCACCGGATTCATCGACCATCGCAAGTTTGAAGTAGCGTGACACGGACCCGTTCAGGATTCGGAATCGGTAGCGCCGGGCGCGAACTTCGAAATAGGGCTTGTAGAGAAAGTTCACAGTCATCACGTCGCCGATGAAGCCCTTTTGGTTGAAAGGGTTGAACCAGAGTTGGCCTTCGGCGTCCCATGCTTTCTCAGCGAGAACGAGGTTGATGTCGTAATCCCGGTTGCCCCAATCCATCGCGCTTCCACTGGGCAGTCGGAGGTTGACACCATCGTCGATGGACTCGTTGCCTCGATCGATGGCGCTGTAGTAGTTCATCATCGCTACATCGCCCTTGTAAACGTTCTGGGCGGTGAAGTCGAGCATATGATCATGAAACCAATGGGTGCTCATGGTTTCCCGCCAGTCTCCCGGCACTTTCTTGATTCCACCCTTGCCATCCGGTCGGCCGGCACGCCTGTCTTTGGCTTCGGTGTTGATGGAATCGCTTCCAGCCAGGGTCACCGGCCAGCGGTAATCATAAAATTGTCCGGGGAAAAAGAACGCGTTTGTGTAGCCGTCGCTTTCTGCAGGGTTGTGGCCATTATGCTCATGGGTGGTCAAGGTATGAACACCGAAACCCCTATTCTCAGCGACATCGATGGGCAGGGCGTTGTAGTGCCGCATGAGAATCGGCTTGCCATAGCGAACCTTCAGCAACTTGGGAGGCAGAGTTCCGTCGAAAGTCCAGAGAGCGGAAGGGTCCTGGGTAGGCATATTGGGATGAAATTGCGGTTGGATGCCAGAAGTAGTGCCCTCGGATCCATCGTTGCCTGTCGTGTTGTGATAGAGGCCCTTTTTTCCGAATTCACCGCGCTTGTACCGGTGAGACTGAAGATCATCTCGTAGCCCGAGGTTGGTGCGGGCACCGGTGGTCGCAGTCTGGAAGTAGACCTTGGGAAAGAATTCATCCCAGCGCTGGTGTGACCAGGCCATGCCGGGGGGGCGGCCCTCGGCCGGAGGTGTTTCGAGGGCTCTTCCGACCCAGTTCTCGATCTGAGCCTGCCACGGGTTGATGTCCTGGTCGTTGGCGAAGACCTGGGGCAGAGGCCAGATATCCTGGGCGAGGAAATTGTCCAAGGCTTCCGAATCCGGGTATGCCTGGGGGCTTGCAGGAGGAGGCAGTGACCGCCACTTTTTCGGTTGCTTGGACTTCTTCAATTTTTTCTTGAGCTTCAACTTGTCCGGGCCAAATTCCTCGAATCGCATCATCTGCTGGGTGAAGGGCAGGGCGCCAAAAAGCGGACTCGGTGAAGAGTTTGTGGGTACATCGAACACTCTTCCGGTCAGCTGATCTTCCTTCGCCACCGAGTTGTTCGCGATGGTGTCATGGGGTGTTCCAGAGATCCCTCCTTCGAAAGAGCCGTGGTTCGCGTCGGGCAGGCCTTCGGGCAAGTCACTGACAGAATACGGTGAGAAGGCCGACGGATCGCCGGTGGGGGGGAAGGGGCTCCGCTCTCTCGAGTCTGACTTTTTGGCGTCGGCGGTTGGCGCCAGAAGACAAATAGCCAGGGCCAGCAGTCCCAATCGTCTTGAGAAAGAAAAGTTCGGGTTCCGCGTGCTTGATCCGCGATGAGAGGCGGCCATTGTTAAACTCCTTGTCTTGCTTTAGGGCGGGTGAGATTGCCAGGGCGTGTCGCAACAGAGTCAGAGTCGATCTAAGGGTCAGAAGCACGCTCTTCAAACCAGTCGGAACCGATGCCTGAGTTGGACCAATTCTTGGAAACCGGAAGTCGCCCCGCGGGAGATCAGCGCCAGAAGCCCTGGGGGCTCTCTATAAAAGAGGCTGGGCGTGGTCTGATTCGACTTACGCGCCCCTGGGGGGCAGATATGACCATTAAGTAATAAAAGGCTGTGCCCCACCACTTGCCCGCGAGATCGAAGCGAGAGGGAGCTGCGCGAGGCCAGCACGGTCCTCGGGTTCCACACACGCCGCAGTGCTTAGGCGGTCCGAGAATGGCCGAGTTCGCATGGGTATACGAAATCGGGAGTCACCGGCGGCCTTCTTCCATCGGCGGACGAGACGCGGTGAGACGTTTGCCGGCTTCATACGGGCTTGAAGTCGTGGCCATCTCGTTCAGCCAATCAATGGTCTGGAGCATCGCTTTGGAGTCACGCCTAAGACGGGGTCTGGAATCGACAGCTAAGAGGCATACTACAACCGAGCCCTCGTCTGGCCTGCTCTTCGTTCTATGCGGAGCCTGCCAAAGTGGAGGCAGGTGGGCTCTTCTGGTCTCTGGATGATATCGACTACGCGCTCGATCTTTTGACAGCTGAGCCTTCGTTTGCCCGGGAAACTTCGGCGGGGCCCGGAGGATGAAACGAACCCGCCACAGCGGCAGCAACCCGCTTATAGCCCTCGGAGAAGCCGTTGTGTGTCGCCCGGGAACGGTGTTTATGGCGCGCGAACCATGCGTCATCAGTCGACGATGGCCCAAGGCGTCGTGGTCGCCGCGCCCGAGGTATTCCGGCCGATGCTAGTGTTCGCGGGACTAAAGGGACTTGCTGGAGCCAGGCATCATCGCCGAGTTCCCGGTCTGTGATCCCGCAAACTCGGGCGTCGATTCAGAAAATCGGAGGCGAATAATGAAGACGGCAATTTCCATAGGAAGCGCCTACTACAACGGCGAAGACTGGGAATCAATGGTCGAGTTGGTCGAAGCCGCCGATCGCCTCGGAGTCGATTCAGTTTGGTCTGCCGAGGCATGGGGAATGGAAGCGGTAAGCATGCTCGGGTACCTCGCGTCACGGACGAGCCAAATTCGTCTCGGCACGGGAATTATGCAGATCAGTGCGCGAACCCCAGCCTCGACTGCGATGACGGCGCTTTCGCTCTCTCGAATATCGAACGACCGATTTACTCTCGGCCTGGGGGCGAGCGGGCCACAGGTCGTCGAAGGACTGCATGGGGCGGCCTTCGCCAAGCCCCTCACCCGAATGCGCGAGTATGTCGCGATCGTTCGCAAAGCGATCGCCGGCGAAAGAATCGAATACGAAGGCGAGCAATTCGTTCTTCCTCGCAAGGGGGGTGAGGGAAAAGCACTTCGCTTGTCGATGCCCCCCAATCCTGATATTCCGATCTTCCTGGCGACTCTCGGCGAGAACTCTCTCGAAATGACTGGCGAAATCGCAAACGGTTGGCTCGGGACCTGCTTCATTCCCGAACGGGCAGATGTGTTGCTCGGTCCCATCGAGCGTGGGGCCAAACGCGCGGGGCGCAGTCTTGATGAGATCGAAATCGAAATCAATGCCCCCCTTTCTGTCTCGGAAGATGTAGAGAGCCTGCTCGATCGGGCCCGCCAGGGCATGGCTTTTACTCTCGGGGCGATGGGTTCGGCGAAAACGAATTTCTACAATGCTGCCTTCTGCCGAGCCGGCTACGAGGATGTTGCAAAGGAGGTCCAACGTCTCTGGCTCGAGGGCGATCGAGGAAAGGCGGTCGCTGCGGTTCCAGACGAAATGCTCCTCTCCGCATATATGATCGGAACCGAAGACATGGTCCGCGAACGAATTCGAGCTTGCCGGCAAGCGGGGGTCAATGTTCTTCGGCTCGGGCCAGAAGGAAAAACCGCGAAAGAGCGGATCGCAAACCTTGAGTACAGCCTTGATCTGATTCGGTCGGAATCCGAGTGAGCCATCCCGGCATACACGCCTTAGAAAGACCCGACGCGCCCGCTCTCATTCGGGCTTCGGATGGAGAGGTCATTACCTGGCGACAACTCCATTCACGAGCAGTTGCCGCTGCAAATTGCCTCATTGAGCTCGGGCTTCATCAAGGCAGCGCGCTCGCGATATGCGTTGAAAATCGCTTTGAGTTCGTCGTCTTTGTCTGGGCGTCGCAGTACGCAGGCTTTCGCTATACGCCGATTTCGACTCGACTCGGGCCCTCCGAGATTGCCTATATCGTCTCTGATTGCGAGGCCGAAGTTCTTGTCGTTTCAGATCAGACGATTGATTCGGTAGGCCCGGCTGCGAGCGAGGGGGGCGCACCCGTTCTGCTCAACGTTGACAGGCTCGATTTGTTCGGAGATGAGCTCGAAGTGACCCCGCTCTATGAGCGCGCTGAAGGTGTCCCGATGCTTTATTCCTCGGGAACCACAGGCCGACCCAAGGGAGTGTGGAATAGCGCGCCGCCTGAGCCCATTGAGGAAATGCCCCAGCGAATTGCCTTTATCGGTCGGCTTTATCAGATCGACTACGAGTCTGTCTACCTATCACCGGCGCCGCTCTACCATTCGGCCCCGCTCTCGTTTCTTCTTTGGTTGGGGCGGCTGGGCGGTGCGACGGTGATCATGGAGAAATTTGATGCGGCTGAGGCGCTTGCTCTGATAGCCCAGCATCGCGTGACGCATAGCCAATGGGTGCCCACCATGTTTGTCAGGCTCTTGCGGCTCTCGGCCCAAGAGCGTCGGGCACATGACCTCTCGAGCCATCAATTCGCCATTCATGGCGCGGCACCGTGCCCGGTTGGGGTCAAAGAGGCAATGATTGACTGGTGGGGGCCGGTAATCCACGAATACTACGCCGGGACCGAAGGCGCAGGCACCTGCATGATTGGTCCCGAAGATTGGATCACTCATAAGGGTTCCGTTGGAAAAGCAGTGGGTGGAGTCATTCATATTATGAGTGAGGACGGTCGCGATCAACCCAGGGGCGAAGTGGGTGAAATATGGTTCGAGGGCGACGCATCTTTCGAATATTATAAAGACGCTGAAAGAACGGCTTCAGTTCGTCGTCAGGGCCGCGCTACGTTCGGCGATCTTGGATACCTCGACGAAGACGGTTTTTTGTACCTAACCGACCGTAAAGCGTTCACAATCAACGTCGGTGGCGTAAATGTCTACCCCCGGGAGGCCGAAGATGCCCTCATCATGCATCCGCTCGTTGCCGATGTAGCTGTTTTTGGAATCCCGCATCCGGAGTATGGCGAGGAAGTCAAAGGTGTGGTCGAGCTTCTCCCGGGTACTGCTGTGTATCCAGGGCTCGACTCGGAACTGGTCGAGTTTTGCCGGTCTCGGCTCTCGGGAGTAAAATCTCCCCGATCCATCGATTTCGAAGAGTCTCTTCCCCGCCACCCGAACGGGAAGTTGTATAAGCAAAGCCTCCGAGATCGATATTCCGAGGTCGTCAAATAAAGTAGCCTCGCTGTGAGTTCCCAACGCTGGGCCCGCAGTGAATTGTCCTTTCGCGAGAGCGTCTCTCGCTCATTGTGATGTGGAGACTTTTCGAATGAAGGAGCGAGAAGGTGGCTGAAAAGAAGGCACGGCTCGCCTCGGCAATCGCGAAGGAGGACGTCGATCGGCCCCCGGTCACCTTATGGCGGCACAATTTTCTCCGCGAATGGTCTGCGGGAGACCTGGCCGACGAGACTATCGGTCTCTATCGCCGATTCGACTGGGATCTGATCAAGCTGAACCCTCGCTGGAGTTACCTTCCAGAGGCTTGGGGCAACACTTATGAGCCACCGACCGAGCAGCGCTTTCAGGCTGAGGTCAGTCGAGTTGTACGCGAGGCTCGCGACCTCGATGCGATTGAACCTGCCGACCGAAATCATCCCGCGCTTCGCGAGCAACTCGACGCCCTCCATCGTGTCGTGAATGAGGTGGGAGACGAAGTAGACGTGATTCACACAGTCTTCTCGCCGCTCGCGGTTGTCGGACTGATTGCTGGAGGGATTGGCCCGCCTCTAGTGAGCTATGCCGAGGAGAATCCGAGCGGACTCGAGCGTGCGCTCGGGGCCGTCTGCGCGACAATTTCTGCCCATATTCAGGACGCGCTCGATCGGGGTGCTGCAGGTTTTTTCTTTGCTCCGCTCCAATGGACCAGTCTTGATATCTGCAATGCCAGCCTATACGAGCGCTTCGGTCGTCCGTATGACCTTCAGGTTCTTGAAACAGCGAGAGAAGCCAAATTTAACGCGCTGCACGTGTGCGGAAACGAGATCGGCATGGAGCGCTTCCTCGACTACCCAGTCGACCTACTCAGTTGGGATGACAGCGGGAAGGGAAATCCGAGCCTGGTTGAGGTGGCGGGAAAAACAGACCGAGCAGTTATGGGTGGGATTCCTCATAAGCGGATTCACAAGATGAATTTCCCCGAGCTTCTGAGTTCAGTAGAAGAATCCGTGGGGCAACTCGAGACAGGATTCGTTCTGGCGGGCGGCTGCGCTGTCGGCGCTTTGCTGGAAGACGCCTACATGCGAGGCGTTCGAGACCTTGCCGACAAGCTCTAGAAGTTCGCGGCAAAGACGAGTGGCAAGGCATGAATCCCAATCAGTACCCAGGTAGTGTTGCTGTCTGAGTTAGGTGACTTTCCGTCCGACGGAAGGCTATCCGCAGCGAAAAAAGAGAAATAGGTCTACGGGTGGCACGAATCGAAGGCCTTTGGCGATACTACTTCGGTGCATCCCGAGTGTGTATGAGAAGAATCGTATTGGCCTTTTCTGCCCGCAGTAGGAAATGGGGAGACGCCCGATGTCACGTGTAGAAGTTTATGGAGCCAGTCATTCTCCTTGGGTCCAAGCGGTACTTCTCGGACTGCACTACAAGGAAATTGAGTGCGAGCAAACGCCTGTTCCGCCCCTATCGATCTTGTTTAGCTCAGGAATTATGATGCCGGCGGCGCGTATTGGAGACGCGCCCTGGGGGCTCGACTCTGCCCAGATCTTGCAAAGCCTCGGCTATGAGTCGATTTCAAAAGATGATCTAACGAGGGTCGCCCGCACGTGGCAAGGTGTTCTCCATCGTGCTGATAATCCCTGGAAGTTCTTTCGCGGCTTTAGTTGGCTCAGTACTCCGCACCCATCGATTATGGTGCGAGCTCTTAGGCACATTCTTAGGCCGTTCGTAACCTTCTATTTCTTTACGATCATCAAACTCGCCGTTATGAGCCGTAAAAGCCAGTCGCCAACGAGTTTTACCGACCAATTCCTCCACTGGGAAAAGAAGCTACAGCACAGTGAATCGCACTATTTTGGCGGAGAGAATCCGAGCATAATCGATCTCCAATTATTCGGGATTATTCAATGCCATTGCAGCATTCCATATAAGCCCTTGATCGAAACACTCCAGTCGGATGCTTCACTTCCCAAATACAGAGCTTGGATAGCCCGGATGCAAGTCACTTTTTCTGATTATCCGCATCTGTTTTCAAGTGGGTATTTCCAGCCGTACTCAGCCCAGCCCGTGCAAGCGAAGCTCTGGGAAAAGTCGGCTTTTTGGGCGGGTACCGGCGCGATGATCGCGTTCTTCCCCGTGACGCTCATGCTGATCATGATATTGCTACTGCGCCGATGAGATCGTGCGCGATCAGCTCGCTCGGGGGATCTTGCGGAATTCTGAGGCGATGTGCGCCCTCGTGTTCTTCACCGAGTGGGTTTTCGGGCGAGGAATAAGGCACCGGGCAGCAGTAGAGATAGCGCAGAAAAAATGACGATATTCGCGTCCAAGCCACCGAGGATGGGCGGCACTCCACCCGCATCGGCGAAAGCGCCTCCGTAGAGCGGGTGACTCGCGGCCGCGACGAAGAATCCGGCTAGGATCGAGCCGACCAGTGCGGTCGCCAAGAGAATAGCCTCCCGGGTTCCGGCCCACGCGCCTCGCCAAAGAATCCACAGGGACAGCAGGCTGATCATGGAGTTCGAAGAGAGCAGCCAGGCGGTGTGGAGCCTTGCATGGCCAGTCCAGGCGGGGTTGAGAAGATGCGTCTCGTTCAGGTCGACTAGTGGCGGCACGATGGCCAAGAAAAGGGCGGGCAAGGTGACGAGGAGACGTGCGCGCGCGAGTCCTTTTTTCATGCGGTTATTGTAGGGCAATCTCCCACGTGTCTGCCTCAGGGCGGCCCGAATAGGGCTCGTGTGGTGTGCCCAGACAGGCCGGAGGGGTCACCAACGTCGCGCCGAATCGCTATTCTGCGGAGTCCCATGAAAGGGAAAGAACCCCATAGGAGAAGTTGATGTTTAGCCACGTGATGATTGGTGTGAACGATATCGAAAAATCAAAACAGTTCTACGACGCTTTGTTCGCAACGCTGGGCCTGGGACCGGGCGTCGATAATAAAGGCCGGTACTTCTACGTGAGTCCGGGTGGCGTTTTTGCGATCACTGTCCCGATCGACGGTGAGCCCGCGACCGATGGAAATGGAAGCACGATCGGCTTCAAGGTCGAGTCCTCCGAGCAGGGCGATGCCTGGCACGCGGCCGGGGTTGCCAACGGAGGGAAAGCCATCGAGGATCCGCCGGGCCTCCGTGAGAACGGGATGTACCTCGCCTATCTCCGGGATCCCGACGGAAATAAGATTTGTGCACTCCGCCCGCCGGGCTGATTCGGGCGCTCGCCCGGTTCATTCCGAACGTGCCAGCAGGTCATGGAGCGCTAGAAGGCTTCGCTCCATGATCTGCTTCGGCGGGTTAGAACGCGCGCGCCCTTCCACTAAAATCTAGAACACATTCTGGGGCACCGAGAGTTCTCGTTAGGCTGGGTTGCCAAATTCGCCCAATAGGAGGAGGTCTCATGAAGCTCCAGAAGCCGCCGCCCGAAATAGCCCGAATGGGTCTTCGCGGAATGAAGATGGTGGCCACCGTCGACGGCGATTTCCACCCCCTTGAGCGTGGGCTGATGAATGCGGTGCAAGAGAACATCTTGGACACGGAATTCGAACTCGACGACCTCGAAGATATCACGCCCCGGGAGCTCGCTGAAGGCCTACCGGACTCCTTTCAGGAGCAGTTCTTCAACGGCTGCTTGATCGCGGCGCTCATCGACGGCCAAGCATCCACAGCCGAAGGCGCACTGCTCGATGAGTACGCTTTGGAATTTGGCATAAAGAGCCCAGAGCTCAAAAATTTGCACCGAGCGATTGACCATCATCTTTTACTCTTCCGATTCGATGTCGCCCGCCGATCTTTCTTGGGGCAACGTCTCAAGAAGCGCGTCCAAGAAGAGGGTATTCGAGGCATTACAAGCTTGGTTCGTGGGTTGGTTAAAAGCCATGATCCCAAGGTTTCCGAGCGCTATAGAAGCCTCGAAGCATGCGCTGAAGGCACGTTGGGGCGGGGTTATTTCGACTTCGTTCGCAATAATCAGTTCTCGCTCCCGGGCGAGGTGGGCGGGCCTCCCGAGCCGATCGTATTTCACGATTGCCTGCATGTGCTGGCTGAATACGAGACGTCGTCGCTAGGAGAGACCGAGATCGCTTCGTTTCAGGCAGGCCTGCTAAGAAAGCAGCCCATGTTTGGATTGTTTTTTATGCTGGCGCAGTTCCAATTGGGTATTCAGGTAACACCCATTACGGAGGCCGAGTCCAACCAAGTAGACCCGGAAGTGATGATCAAAGCGCTCGTACGAGGCACACACGTCAATCGCGATCTAACGACGAATTGGGACCCGTGGGACGACTTCAATGAGCCAATCGTAGACTTGCGACGCAAATACAACATTTTGCCTCGATAGAAAGTTCTTTCGGAAGAAGCACCAGACGATTCGCGTGAAACTCCCCGGGCCAGCTTTTCAGCTCGCCGTTCGCGATCGTCACCTCGCCTGTTGAGTCTGAGGGCATAGATGCAGTCGCTGCCCTTTCGCCCCTTTCGCCCCTCTTTCCCGGATGAGTTTTCGATCCAGGACCCAGGTCGCGGACTTGCGAAGAGGTCCCCAGAACTCCATCTTCGGGGACTACATAGAGCAGGAGGTTGGTATGTCTGGCAAGTCGAATTCGAAGGGGGCGGGAGAAGGCCTTTATGAAGTCGACGGTGCCGTCGCGCTAATCACCCTCAACCGTCCGCGCTACCACAACGCCCGGGGTGGGCGTCATGGGCTGGAACGATTATGAGGCGGGTAGTAGCCCGAGGCTTGGGGGATCGACGGCACCGATGGCGATGTCTCGGCATCGCCTTGGCTTTCGCTTTTGCTGTGATGGGGTGTGAAGAGGAAACCGAACATTTCATGACCCAGTCGGTCGTTCGCGGGCCTATCGAGGCGACGGTGAGCGCTACAGGGACGCTCAACCCGGTCCATATGGTGGAGGTGGGAACTTACGCGTCCGGTCGTATCGAAAGTATCGAAGTCGATTACAACTCCCCGGTTACGAAGGGTCAGTTGGTTGCGAAAATTGACCCCGCGAACGCACTGGTGCGGGTCCAGAAGGCAAACGCGAACGTCTTGTCCGCCCGGGCCCGACTGAGAGGGGCCGAGGCTGAGCTTGGGCTCAAGACCGAGCAGCTCCAGCGCCAGGAAAAGCTGCACGCTCAAACCACGGTTTCCCAGGATCGTTTGGAGTCATCCGAGACGGCCCACGCGAGGGCGGTTGCCCAGGTGGAGATAGAGCGCGCTCAGCTTGCCGAGCGTAAGGCCGAACTCGAAGATTCGAAGGTGAATCTTGCACACACCGACATTCGCTCGCCGGTGGATGGAATTGTTCTCTCGCGCAATATCAACGTGGGCCAGACGGTCGCCGCTAGTTTTCAGACGCCGACACTTTTTCTGATCGCCCAGGATCTGCGCCAGATGCAGGTCAACTCAGATGTCTCCGAGGCGGATATTGGTCTTGTTGCCCAGGGGCAGCTTGCGCGCTTCAGAGTAGATGCCTTTCCTGATCGAATTTTCGAGGGACGGGTTCGGCAGGTTCGCAATGCCCCGATTTCGGTGCAGAACGTCGTGACCTATGACGTGGTCGTTGATTTCGACAACACGGAGCTCCTGCTTCGCCCGGGGATGACGGCCACTTTGACGGTTATTACGGCTGCCCGGGACGATGTTCTCAAGGTGACTCGGCGTGCGCTGCGTTTTCGACCGCGCGAGGAGGCTCCGCTCGTATCCCAGGGCAGCCTGCGCCGTCTCTGGGTCGAGGGCGAAGGGGGAAGGGCCGAGCCCGTCGAGGTCAGGGCCGGCCTGCGAGATGACGAGTTCGTCGAAGTTTCCGGGCCCGGTCTCGAAGAGGGTGGATCGGTGATCGTCGGGTACCGGCGAGATCCATGACCCCGCTCATCGAGACCCACGGCCTCGTAAAGGAGTTCGCTCGCGGCGATATTCGGGTGCTCGCCTTGCGGGGAATCTCGGTCTCCATCGAGCGGGGTGAATTTGTCGCCATCGTCGGGAAATCGGGATCGGGAAAATCGACTTTCATGAATATCCTGGGCTGTCTCGACCGGCCCAGCGAGGGAAAATTTGTCCTGGAGGGGCAGGATGTTGCGCGGCTCTCGAAGGATGAGCGGGCTGAGTTGAGGGGACAGAAGATCGGCTTCGTCTTTCAGGCCTTCAACCTGATCCCGC
Organism: Myxococcota bacterium; assembly: GCA_028823175.1. Classification (GTDB taxonomy): domain Bacteria; phylum Myxococcota_A; class UBA9160; order UBA9160; family UBA4427; genus JAZXM01. Next base: position 27,995 of record JAPKBZ010000021.1, on the reverse strand, counting down.
GGACATCCGCCCAGGAGAACGTGGAACTTCCGCTGATCTATAGCGGTGCATCTCGGGCCGAGCAGGCGCGGCGCGCGCGGGAGTCCCTGGAGCGGCTTGGCCTGGGGGGGCGGACTGAGCATCACCCGAGCCAACTCTCGGGGGGAGAGCAGCAGCGGGTGGCCATTGCCCGGGCGCTGGTGAACCACCCGCAGTTGCTACTGGCGGACGAGCCGACGGGTAACTTGGATACCCGCACGAGTCTTGAAATTATGAAAATTCTCATGCAACTCAATCGGGCTGAAGGGCTAACCGTCATTCTCGTTACTCACGAGCCCGAGATCGCGGCCTTCGCGGATCGCGTGCTGACGTTCAAGGATGGCGAGATCGTGAGCGATGAGATGGGCTCGTCGGGAGAGGGCGTTTTGCCGGCTTCTCTTCTTGGGGAGAAGGAGGGCAAGGACTCGTGAAATTTCTTCGCATGACCCTGGTCGCCGCCCTGCGAGCCTTGCGGCGAAACAAGATGCGGTCGGCCTTGACGATTCTCGGCATCGTCATCGGAGTAGCTGCAGTCATCACCACGGTGGGCCTCGGCCAGGGCGCTTCGGAGGCGGTCCAATCCCAGATCCGTAGCCTCGGCACGAATCTTCTGGTTGTGGTTCCGGGGACCCGGACTCGGGGCGGCGCGCACTCCGGATGGGGAGGCGCCTCGACCTTGTCGGTGATGGATGCGCGCGCTCTTGAGCGGGAAGCGACGGGCATAAGGGCCGTCAGCTATATCCGTCGGGGGAGCGCGCAGGTTCTCTACGGGAATTCGAATTGGAGGACGACGATCCAGGCCACCACGCCGTCCTATCTCGACGTGAGCGACTCGGCTATGGCCCAGGGCGATTTCTTTGACGAGCGGGACATGAAGAACGGCGCCCGGGTTGCCGTCCTGGGTGGGACCCTGGTGGGGCAACTCTTCGAGGTCGGCGAGGATCCCATCGGGGCGGTGCTCCGCATCAAGGAGGCGTCATTTCGTGTGATCGGTGTTCTTGAGTCCAAGGGCGGCTCGAGTTTTGGGAGCGACCGTGATGATCTTTTGCTCGTACCCTTTACGACTGGGGAGCGAAGAATCCTAGGGGCGACGCTCCCCGGTGTGGTCGAGCAGATCATCGTATCGGCCCGGACCGAGACGAGCGCACACGAGGCCTCCCTGGAAATCGAGGATATTCTTCGCCAACGACATCGGATTCGCCCGGACCAGGAGAACGACTTCACCGTGCATTCTCAGGAGGAGATCGCCAATACCATGGGGAGCGTAACGCGGATCCTCAGCTCAGTTCTGATGGGGGTCGCCTCGATCTCGCTGCTGGTGGGAGGCATCGGCATTATGAACATTTTGCTGGTCTCGGTGATCGAACGCACCCGCGAAATCGGTATCCGCATGGCTGTGGGGGCGAAGGGCAGTCATATCCTGGTGCAATTCCTCGTTGAGGCGATGATTCTGAGTATGATCGGTGGGATCATCGGAATCATCCTGGGCCTGGTAGGGACTCAAGTCATCGCTCATTTCGCCGAGATCCCCTTTGTGTTCTCCCCTGGAGCAATCGTCGGTGCGGTCTTGTTTTCGGGCAGCGTTGGGATCTTCTTTGGCTTCTACCCCGCACGGAAAGCCTCGAACCTCGATCCCATCGCTTCGCTCCGCTACGAGTGAGTGATCCGCGGATTACGGATGTCCTGGGTCCAGAAACTCGAGACCCATTCAGGGAGAGCGTTCGAGGATCAGGATTTCTAAAGTTCTAACCCTAATACCGCCTGGGCGAGTGAGGTATTCTGTCCTCCGGCCCCGGAAGAGAGCGCCTAGATCCGCTGCTTCGCGAAGCCGACCGGGCGCTGCGCCCGATGCTCTCGTCGCTGGCATGGAGCGATGATAAGCCGATGATAAGCCGAGGGTAGGGAGAGGCTCGATGAGGTGGAGAAGAGGGCCGGTGGTACGCATCTTGCGGAAGCGAGGTGATGCTTCTCTGAGTCTCCTGCAGCGCGCTTGGGTGGTTGTCGTAGTCATGGGACTTTTGCTTTCCGCCTGCCAGATTGAAGAGATCGAGCCGGTTGGCAGCGGTTCCGCTGAGGAAAGTTCAAGCGCGGGTGTAGAGCGAGAAGCTCGTTTGGCTGCGGCCAATCGCGGCCTTGAATGGTTGCTCGATCACGCGGACGAGATGCCTCCGGGCTGGGCGCCTTTCTTCCTGTTGCGACTCCACCGTATAACGTCCGACGTAGAGACGGCGAGTCGGATCGAAAGAGTTCTTCGCGACGATTCGGCACCCTCACGCCGCTTCCCACTCCCGGACTACTTGGGGCATCCGAAGCTGCTCAGGAGCCCCGGCCTCATGTCGGTTCTGTTCGAATTGAGGCGCCGCAAGGCAGTAGGCGAACCCTACGAGGCACAGGCCGAGGTGGTGAGGAAACTCTTCGAGTCACGCGGCAAAAAATTCTGGCCTCGTGTTCACTTTACGCAGCGGATTGTTTATCTACATCAATTCCGCGAGCTCGGATGGCGGACCCCGTTTGAGTTTGAGGAACTCGTCGGGCAGGTTGAGATGTCGGCGAAATCTAGGCAGTGGAGAGGTGGTACCCAAGATCAGCCGACCCTTTACGCGATCACTCATCTGATTCTGGTAGAAGGGCGCTATTTCCGGGAGTATGTAGACCCGGAACCATACAAAGCGATGATCCCGTTTCTGCTTCTCAGCCTGAAACGTCTGACGAGTGAAGGATTGGGAGGGGAACGAGAGCTCGATATTTCAGCAGAGATTTTGGCGACCCTGGCCTTGATCCAATATCCGGATAGCGATCTCACCCGCCAGGCACGAAGACAGCTCGTCGCAGCCCAAAACCCCGACGGCAGCTGGGGGGATGGAGAAGGGGTCACAGCTGGGCGGGTTCACGCCACGCTCGTGGCGGTCTGGGCGACAATGGTCCTTCCGAGTGAATTCCGCCCGGATCCCGACCTTGCGATTCGCCCGTGAAGCCGCTTCCTTCGGTGAGCCGAGGGAAGGCGTTGAAATGCGATCTGGCTCGGGCTTCGGGGCGGTTCGAATAGCCGGGTCGAACACCCCGGAGACATGAGAGGCTCGCCGCTGGGGATAGTCGATCTCCCCAACGGCGAGCGCGTCGCTGCGTGGCTGATTTAGTTGGGCCAGTCGAACCAGCCCTCCCTCGCCCCCGGCGTCATGCCGTGGGAGAGGTTGTCGGTGCAATGAGAGGCGACCCTCAGGGTGAAGGGCGCTTCGGATACGCTCGCGTCGACCAGCGCAGTGGGGATCAAGCGGTACTCGGGAAAAAGATCTGCCAGGTCCGAGAGGGCTTCTTCGGATAAATCCGCGCGATCGAAGGGGTAGGCTCCAGCGGGAAAGGCGAAGTCGAGATCGAGCACCATGCGCCCTCGGCCCCGAGGATTGGTCCAAAAGCCATTGGGCGGCGTGGGGGTGCCGTTTCCAGGACCCGTGGCCGCTACCAGCTCGTCCAATGCGGTGGACGGGGCCAGAGGCGTTGATCCGCCCCCTGTGATCGGGCTTCCTCCGAAGGCCCAGCCATCTCGGTCAGTCCCTTTGAGGCGCAGCCAAACGGTATAGAGGGTATTGGGGCGTCCCTTTCTTAGATGGATTCGTAGGCGCGTTCGCCCGTCTTCCTGTTCCCAGCGCAGGGAGGCGCGTGCCTCGGGAAAATCTCCCCCACAATCATAACGGACGCTATTGCCCGATCCGCTAGAACCCTCCGCGGGCAGGCGGACGAATGATTGGCGCATATCGTCATCGCCGATTGCAGTTCCAGCGAGCATGGCAGAAAGAGAGAAAGAGAACAGAATCAGCATCGTCGTAGTCAAATGGCGCATTTCGATATTTCCTCCTTTTTAGACTCAGTAGTTGTGGGGTGGGGACATGGCCCAAGGGCCGAACTCTTGCTCGGTCTGGCTTCTGATTGGGACTGGACCATGCTTCGCTCCTGTGGCGGCCGGCTGTCGCCACCGCCTCGCGGAGTGGAGTTTCGGCCTGCTATGAAAGAGAGTCGGAATTTTGGCCGAATTCGGATCAACCCGGCGCCTGAGCAGAGCTAGGCCGGGGCTCACGCCCCCCTAAGGGGTGAAAAGGGGGGATGATGGGGAGGGGGGCGGGCTTCTGTGGCAGTCCCCTCTCGACCTAGAAGGGGTACCGAAGGCCCCTGTCGAGGTCAGGTAGAGTTTTGCGCGAAGGTGCGGTCTCCGCGTTGGCAGTCGGCATGAGTACTGGCCAGGTGCTCGTGGAGCACGCGGAATGGCTCGACGAGGAGTCTCTTATTCCGCCGGACCCCCACTGGCCTTAGAAGTAGAGGGAGCCAAATCATGTCGACAGGAAAAACACTTCCCGATCTGATCGAAGCGACCTCGGAGACCGTGGGGGAGGAAGTCTTCTATCGCTATGCGAACGGTCTGACGATCAAGACCGAAATTTTTTTCAAGAGCGACCCGCAACGGATTCTTCCCCTGGGCGGTCCCCAGGGAAGCTTGATGAACCATATCCTCAACTTTCCGGATGGGGTTCGGGGCAAGCGGGTCTTCGAGCCCTTCGCCGGCTCGGGTGGGCTCGGCTTCATGGCGCTGAAAGCCGGCGCCCAGCGCGTCGATTTCCTGGACATCAATCCCCGGGCGGCAGAGTTCCACCTCGACAACGGCACCCTCAACAACTTTCAGGCCGATCAATTCACTTCGATCACCGGCGATATTGCTCGCTTTGCGCCGGAGAGAAAATACGATCTGATTCTTGCTAACCCGCCCTTTGTCCCGATTCCAGACGGGCTCGAGGGCACGATCACCTCAAACGGCGGGTCCGAGGGCAGCCGCTTCGTCGAGATTCTACTCGACCGACTCGAGCAATTTCTGGAGCCGACCGGAAGAGCCCTGGTCTACGTCTTTCAATTCGTCAAGGAGGGCGAGCCCCTGATCCTCGAGCGCCTCAGCGCGATGGCGAAGAGCCGGTCGATTGAACTGACACCGACACAGAAGCACCTCCTGCCCTTCGAGAGCTACTGCACTGCCTACGGCCAGCTCTTCCCCAACGCGACCGTGGAGATCGCGCAGTGGCGATCCGAACTCTTCGAACGGCATGGCAGCGGGCTGACTCTCTGTCACTACATCATTGATATCGGCCCGCAGTCGGACGGACCCGGGGAGTGTGCAATTCGCGAAAATTTCGCGGAAAAATTCGGTGAGAAATTTCTTGTTCCGTCAGAAAATGAAGCGGAGCTCGGTTTTGCTAGGGCCTGCGAAAACTTCATTCCGCCTACCCTGGCAACGGAGGGGGCCGAGGATTGATGGGCCTTCCCACGCCGATGAGGGCCCCGGCCCGAATGGCTGGCATGGCGGGCCCAAATTATGCCGAGCGATCTCCGTAATAGATGCTTCGAGATTCTCCAAGTCAGTCACCTCGGGTCGTATGCGGCTCCCGGTCCCTGGAGCGTTCACCCACTGCTTCCGTTGGCCCACCACGCGACTCCCGATAGGGGCTTAATCTAATCGCCACACCCGCACGTTTTGTCGAAACCCAGTTTGAATGGCCTATCTTCATGTCCTATTTTTCAATCCCGCGAGCGACCACCTACCTCGTTGGAACCCGAGAGTGAGGAATTGGTGGACGAGGCATCCCGACGCAGCTTCCTCCCGCGAAACAGGCGACCCACAGGGAGCTCCCTGACCCGCCTACGTCTCGCTCTCAGCTGGATAGGGCTTGTCCTCCTCTCGGCGTGTAGCCGCGAGGTCGCCCCCTCTACTGGCCCCCTCGCTTTCGAGGAAGGGAGATCCGGGCGCCCTGAACTCATCATCGTGTATATGATCGACACCCTCCGGCAGGATCATCTCGGGGCCTACGGGTACCCTCGTTCGACTTCACCCACGATTGATGATCTGGCAGCGGAGTCGGTGCTCTTCGAGACAGCCTATGCGCAAGCGTCGTGGACTCGCCCCTCCGTCGGCTCATTATTCACCGGCCTACTTCCCAGAAAGCATGGTGCCGTCCGCCGCGAGAACGCCCTTCGAACGGACGTCAAGACAATGGCCGAGCTGCTGGCGCTCGCGGGGTATCGAGCTTCCGGGTTCATCAGCAACCCCAATGTGCTGGCCGAATTTGGTTTCGACCGGGGCTTCGAGAGCTATATCGATGTGGAATCGGTCTCCGTCGATACGGACGCCCAGCAGCTGCACGAAGCGGCATTTCGTCAGCTCGCCCGATTCGATGGCCCCCAATTCCTCTACGTGCATACGATCGACCCTCATGTGCCCTATGAGCCACCCGAGCCCTTCGCGAGTCTGTTTGAGGCGTCACCGATCCCACCCCTACACGATCATTCGATGCCGGAGACGGTCTCGAAGACGATGAATCTCTACGACGGTGAGATCGCGTATGCGGATGCGGCTCTGGGAGATTTCATCCGCGAGCTAAAAGAACGCGGGCTCTGGGGGGAAACCCTCTTCATCCTTCTCAGCGACCACGGCGAGGAGTTCTGGGATCATGAATCGATTCAGCACGGGACGACGCTCTACGAGGAACAAATCCGTGTGCCGCTCCTTGTTCGTTTTCCGGGTGCAATTTTCGGGGGAACTCGAGTCAAGAGCCCGGTTCGCGTTATTGATATCCTGCCTACCTTGTTGGAGCAGCTCGGCGAGGCCATTCCACCCGACCTCGACGGATCCAGCTTCCTGAATCTCGTTCGGGGCGATTTGGAGACGGTCCCACGCCCGGTCTTCTCAGAGCTCAATATGGGAAAACAGGCCATCTCCAGCTTGATAGAGGGGCCGCTGAAACTAATTCTGCAGCGAGGCCCAGAAGAGCGGAAAGCCGCCATGCTCTACGACCTCTCCCTCGATCCCGCCGAAGAGCATGATCTCAGTGAACGAGATCCAAAGGCTATGCGAGAGCTTGAAGGCCGCATTGACAAGATTGATGCGAGCTTGCAGAGAGGAATTCACATCGAGTTCGTGAATAGCAAGAAGAGCGATTCAGCTGCCCGACTCCTTGCTCGGATCCAGCTTGAGAGGGGTGTCTTTCGCGACGTTGACTGGAGTGATTTTGAGGCGGGAGATCGCGTCAGTCTGAGCGACGACAATACGAGCATGAGCATCGATCTGAACCTGCAAAATCAAGCCAATCCAACGGGCGGACAGCCGTTTCTATTGATTGATGTAGACCGAATCCGATTCGACGTCGAACCCCCGGAGGCATGGATCAACGTCAGTGTAGTGATCGACGATGTGGAACTCGACTCGACCCTCCTGCTGGTCGGGGAGACCGGCCTACCGAAGAAGATGCCTTTGCCGTGGCGAGTTCAGCTTGACTCCGGTGAGTTGCATCTCAGCGGGGTGGGATTGAGAGCGCCCGTGCCGAGTCCCGAGCCCTATATTCGCGTTTATCAGGTGCCGGAGCCCAGCCAACCGACAGTCACCATCGATCCGTTGCTCGACGCTCGACTCCGGGCCCTGGGGTATGTCGAGTAGCCCGGAGGATAGGCCATTCAAGCCGTCTTCCGGCACAACCCGTGCGGGCAAGCTGGCGGATTTCACAGTATCGGAAGCCGATCCGTACGAAGTCGCCCCCGCTATGCCCAAGGACGCTCCGATCTGGGGAACTGTGCTCGCAGGCTTCGCTCACCCGATCGCGAACGAATGGGATAGGATTGCCGCCATGAGCCAAGCCAGCCCGAAGCGTTGCGCCCCTAAGGGGGCGGCAACGGGATGATCCGAAAGCTCGTGATCGGCGCGGCCCTCCTCGGAGTCGTGGGCGCGCTCTGGAACAGCGGGGTGCTCGCCGATCTGACCAATCCCGAACGCATGCGGGAGTTGGTCGCAGAGGCAGGCCCGTTCGGCCCGCTCGTCTTCATCTTCGTTTCGATGGGGCTCTTCACGGTCTTCATGTTCGGGCCCCCGGTATGGGCGTCGTCGGCCATCTTTCCCCTGCCCCTGGCGATTTTCTATTCCTGCATCGCCGCAGTTGCGGCCAGCCTGCTGGCCTATGGCGTCGCCCGGTGGGGACAGGACTGGGCCCAGAGGCATGTGCCGGAGAAATTGCGCAGCTACGAGGAGCGACTCGAGGCGCGGCCCATGCTCACGGTCTTGGTCCTCCGGCTACTGCTTTGGGCCAACCCGCTGGCCGATCTTCTGGTGGGCGTGTCGCGCGTTCCATTTCGAGTTTATCTCGGGGCTACGGTTGTGAGCCTAGTGCCCCTCACCGCGCTCCATGTCGTCGCCGGGCAGCACGGCATGGCATTGGCGGCGAAGACGCCGAATTGGGTGTGGGCCGTGCTCGGCGCGGGAATTGTGCTGATCGTGTGGGTGCGACGTCGGCGGCAGAAGCCGGAAGCGGACGCGGCCTAGCGACGCGGAAGATCGCCTGAACGGAGACTTGACCGTTAACGCATGCCCCCCGCGAGCCGCAGATCTTCGCCGGTAACCAAGATCGAGGCCGAGGATAGGAGATATAAGCAGGGTTCTGGCATAACGTCCGAGTATGGGCGGTAGTTCAAATTCCTAAGGGGAGCCCTGTCTCGGGCAGGGGTCGGTGAAGATAGGGGTCGGGTGTAAGGTTTCATGATCGTCGAAGCGACAAGACGCTCTGCGGGGGCCCTCGGGCTGCTCGATGAGCAGGGGAGTGGATAAAGTGGACGGATACAGAATCAAGACCGCATTCATCGGGCTCAAGCGGCTGGCCACGCTGCCGCAAGAGGACAAGCAGGCATGCATCGATGCGTACAAGTTCTTTCAGCGCATGCAGGCCGGTGAAGAGACCAGAACGGAAGACGAGACGAGGGCGGTCGCCGACTACTACAAGGTCTTGAACAACATGTTGTCGGTCTTCGATCTCGAAAAACTCTATATCCCTCCGCAGTTGAACGAATCGGAGGGTTTGTACGGGAATCAGCTCTTGTGCGAACAGGATTTGATGGAGGAGCTTGATCTAGAGATCCCCGAAGAGTCTCATCTGTTGGATATGGGCTGCGGGCGTGGGCGAATCGCTCATCACTTCGCGACGATGACCGGCGGCCAGGTGTCGGGCTACAACATCGATCCAAACCAGATTGAAAACGCGATCGAATGGGCCGAAAAATGTGAAATGAGCGGTCGCCTTCACTTCAAAGTCGGCGATCACCACAAGCCGCTCGAGTACGAATCGTCCAGCTTCGATGGGTGCTTCTCCTTCCAGGCCGTCTGGCCCTTTTTTAAAAAGGAGGAGTTGGATGACTGTGCGAGGGAAATGTACCGGGTGTTGAAACCGGGAACGCGTTACGCGTGTTCAGAGTATTTGTTGAGCCCTTATTTCGACTGGAACAACAAAGAACACGTGGCGCTTCACAGGACGTACCTCCCCACCTTGGCAGCCACTCAGTCGATGTATCCGGAGCACGTCTGTGCTGCTTTGGAACGAGCCGGGTTCAGGATCCTTCTTTCGGCGCCTTCGAAGAGCGAAGCCTGGCCGATCTGCGAGCAGAAGCGAAACCTGATCCATGGGGCTCGAAGGGTGATCCGAGCCCTCGAAGCGATTCGCGTTTTGCCTCCCTGGGTGGAAGAGTCGCTCGATCTCCTCCAAAAAGGAGGGGAAGCCTGGACGGCTGCCGAAAAGGCCAAGATTGCAGATCTGAACTGGCGCATCGTGGCGGAGAAAACGTAACCGCGGGTGGCGATGCCGGAGTCGATGAGGCCTTCACCAAGCGGGCGATTCGGCGCCCCCCGGTCTTCGAGAACCGGTAGTGGGCCCTAGCCCATGGGCGGATCCGCTGGTGATCGAGCGCCGGTATGTATCCGTAGAACTCGAGGCCGGCCCGATCCGACAGGCTGCACCAAGTCGAAGTCGCGAAGCGGAAGAAGTGCTCGTGTGGTTCGCAGACAATGGTGAGTAGGAACTGGCCGGTAGGTACCTGGCTAGGTAGCTGGCGGTAGCCTGGCAGGATGATGATTTCGATGCGAGTCAGGACGCGTTCTCGGGGATAGGACATCCAAGCTGGCTTTTGGCACAACGTCCGAGTATGGGCGTTATGTTAACTCCCTAGGGGATCCCGTGGCGGGCGATCGAGATCCCGCCGACGACGCCGAGAAAGAATCGGGCACGTGTCTTTCCGAATCCCCCATACGGCTCTCAATCTTCGTCATGGGCAAAGAGACTTGGCTTCTCACGGTTGGGTCCGAATCCGCTGTCCGCCAGATGTTTCATGAAGGCTCCGACTTGTGTTTCGCTGGGGGGTTCGGGGCCGGCCATGCGCCGAGCGACTTCTTCCTCAATCACCTGGGGCCACACCTGAGGGAAAAGGTTTCCCTGCAGACGATCTCCGGGTTCGAGGCCGTGGTCCCAGAGCAGGGGCATCGTGGCATGGCGCGGCGCAAAGCTTACGTCGGGGCCGCAATATCGGAATGCGAGCGCTCGCCGGTCATGAGTATTCGAGGCGTTCCCTGCCGAGCCGTGACAGACGACGGGACCGAACAGAATCACGTCGCCCGGTTCCATGTTCCAACCCACCACGTCGTATTCGTCTCGACGGTCCGCGTAGTTGGGGGAGGCGGGGAGATCCGTGTCCATCATATATGCATCGTGACCCGGCGTAATGGCTTTATAGCGCTCATCCCACTGGTGTGATCCACGTACGAACTCCAACCCGCTCGACTCGCGCGTGACAGAATCCAATGTGATCCAGAAGGACGCAATTTGTGAACCGCTGACGGGCCAGAAAGGAATATCCTGGTGCCAGGGGGTGTCCACCGGGCAGCCGGCACGCTTGACGAAGAACTGCTCGTAGAAGAAGTTGATGGTTTCCGTGCCGAGGACCTGATGGGCAAGAGTGGGAAGCGATGAGAAAAGAGCCAAGTCTCGGAAGACATCGTGGAGCTTCCAGACAAAGATGTCACCGTGGAAGCCCTGCGATTCCCGATTGAGTGCGTCCTTTCCCAGAACGGACAGTTTCTCGAGAGCGTCTTCCAGGGCTTCACGCAGGTGATCGATGGTTGCCGCGTCGAGCAAGCCCCGAGCGCACACGACACCGTCGCGGCGGTATGTCTGGAGTTCTTCTTCCGTAAAGAACCTGGAGGGAGGAGCCGGTTTCGGAAGGGGGTTCGGCATCTGGCCTCTCCATCTATTGAACGGTTATGTAGCTAAGTGATTCTGTAAGTAAGCGACTCAGCGCTCTTCCTGGTAGCAGAGAGTCGCGAGAAGTCCTGGGAACATTTTAACAGACTCGGGGCGGTCGTTCCGAATCAGCCGCCCCCTAGCTGTCATCCACGGCAGCGAGGACCGCTTCGAGCCTGCTGAGGGGGCCGTGACGGGCACAACCCAGGCGCAGACTGGGGGGCTGATTCTATGGGATGCGCCCCCAGGCTCGAGCGTGCTCGCGAGACCGATCTCACCGGCTCGAAGGTTCGTTTTCGATCGCTTCTACTTTCCCCAATAAAAAATCGCCGAAGTCGCCGCACGTTCTTGGATCGTGGCGGGTTCTGGAGCGTCAATGCCCAGGGTCTTCGCGTCGTAGGTCGACATCCGCGGCGTGGGAATCTCGAGCACGCGCGCATAATAGAAGGCCGATTGCGTCGGGTCGAAATCGGGGTCGGTCCAATATGCCTTCAGGGTCGTTGAGCCGATTGTGTTCGTATAGCTCGCGTCCGCGATGTCGACGGTACTGCCGACCGGGGGGTAGAAGCCCGAGGCAGGATCGATCTCGCGGCCACCCGAAGCGGCGAGATCATAGACCCGTTCGAAACTCTGCCCGCTCGCATCGACCCAGCCCTTAATGATCTGCAGGCGATCAAGATTCCCCGCGGCCGGGTCCTTGAGTGCCCATAGGAGGAAGCGGGGCGCTGTGTCGCTTTCCCGCGGCGGTAAGTCTCCGCCCATTGGAACGCCCGCTGCGTAGGCTCGCGCTGCCGGATTGTTCTCCTCCAGCCAGCGCGCTTCGAGCCCCCAACCGCCAAAGAGTCGCACCGCGATACGAGGGCCTGAGGTCGCGAAGGTCTCCCGGCGTCGGAGCGCCGAGAAGAGTGAGGAGCGGGTGTTTTCTTCCGCCCAGATACCAGCCAATCCGCCGCCGCCCCACGTACCGCCTGGCGTTTGTGATCTGGGAAGCAAGATCGCTTCGCCCGAGCGGATCGCCGCGCTGCCGTCCAATAAGGGCAGCTTCCCGTGATGCTTGTTTTCCTCTACCGGCGAACTCGCATTGTGGCTGTCAGTGCTTCCCACGAAGCCAATGACATATGGATTCCAACCCTTCGCGGCGAAGATCTCGAGCCCCGTGCGTAGGGCGTCCCGAGCGTAGGCGCCGCGAGCGGCAGGCTTTACACCGCGATAACCGGGGAGATCGACGATCTCGAAGTCCGCGAAGGGATCCCGCGGAGAGAGCTTTGGATGGGTCTCGGATGTGCCCTTGATCTGATAGATCTCGCTCACTGGTTCGATCCGCCTACGCAGCATGGCCTCTTCGCTGGTCCAAACGAGTTCCTCGATCGCGTCGGCCGGATACATACGGCCGCCGCTCTCGTTCATGTTGTGCGGGATCGCGATGACCGATTGGCCGGCCTCGTTCTGGCTTTCCAACTCGCGCCACAGGTCCTGAGGCTGGTTTGAATCGATGGAGCTGAAAGGACGGACAGCGACCTCGCCACTGCCATAGACCACGTTGCGATGGATCCCCAAGCTGCTCCACTCGTAGCCAATGAAGGCAGTGAAAAAACCGGGGTCATTGTGTCGCTCGGCGGCGGCAATGGTCTCGCTCCATGCGCTCGCTTCGACCTCGGGGTTGGCGCCGACAAAACCAAACCCCTTGCCCCCCAGGGCGATCACGCTTTGCATCCAATAATTCGTGAACTCGAAGCGATTGCCCGTCTTTAAAAGCACACGCAACTGCTTGCGCGAAGTCGGTATATCGGGTGATGCAGCGCGAGCGGTTCCCAGGTATTCAGCGTGATCAGTGACGGCGAGAAAATCGAGGGGCTGAGACAAGCGAATGGGATAGCCGGCGCCGTGCTCGATGGTGCCGCCTTTGGCAAAAATATAGGCGTCCTCCGGTAATGTCCTCACGCCGAAGATATAGGCGTCTGTCGAGAAGCTCGTGTGAACGTGGAGATCCCCAAAGAAGGCAGTGCGCTGGGGATTGGGCAAGGAAGCCGTGCGGCGCGGCGGCGGCAAGGCGTCGTCCTGATCGAATGCGGGCTCGAGGCCGGGATCATCGACTCGCCCCAGACCCGGAATGACCAAAAAGACCACCACAAGGAGGAGAAGCAGAAGGGTTGCCGCGGCCGCGAAACGGAAAATTTTCTTTACCACGCCGTTGCACCGGATAGTTTTTTCCCAAGGGGCAGGAAATTCATAGGGTCAGAGTCCTCGCCTCGAAGATTAAACACTCGCTGTCTAGCTGATACTAAGCCAGCTAGTCACACGCCGCGCACGTTGTGCCCCCTGGCGGTTTAGACCCCTGGGGATAGGACATTCAAGCGCCCTTCGTTCCACAAAACTTCCTAGATTCTGATCCGATTCCCTCGGCGTCAGCGACTGCTCTCTCATAGGACAGCAAGCGCGTTTCTCTTCCCGATGCGCAGGTCCTCTGAGGAGACCACGCCATGGGAATCCGTATCCGAAAACCGCTGGGGCAGACGCCGCTTACGGGGCACACCGAGCCCACATTCGCCCCCCGCACCGGTGACTGGCATGCGGAGGCCAGGGCCCTGCCCGGACTCCCCGAAGCTTCGCGCCGCTTGGGTCGAGACAACCTCTCGCGCACGGGTCACGGGTTCCGCGGCTTGGGCATTCATTCCCTGTCGACAGCCGGAGCCGTCACGGACCGGGGGAAGGGTGGGTCTATTTGCCACCGAGAACTCTATAGCCGCTTTTGGAAACGCCACTAGCCGCGCGAATTACCCACCCGGAGCTTGGGGATCTTCGCAGCCGCGAGCAGTTCCCCTCCTACCCGGCGAACGAACCAGAAAGGAAGGCAGTCCAGTGCACCCCAGGAAAGTCGCGATCATCGGAGGCGGAATCGCAGGTACTGCATTCGCCCAACGGTACCGCCAACTCGGCGGCCAAGTCTCCATCCACGAGCGGGGGGCCCCCCAACAGCATCCGGGTATGGGGTTTATTCTGCTCGCCAACGGATTTGAAGCTCTGTCCAGCGTGGGACGACGCTCCGCGGTTGAAAAGCTCTCCTATCCATTGACGGACTGCACCATCCGGGACCAGCGAGGCAACGCCCTGCTTGACGAGAAGTTGGAGTGGGCCCACGGGGTCACCCGGAGTGCTTTTCTTGAGGCTCTGTCCCGGGGGTTGCCCGAAAGTTGGATCCGACACGGCCAGGCCTTCTCGCACTTTGAATCCAACCCCAACGGCGGGGTACGCCGGGCAATATTTGAGAACGGCGAGCAAGTCGAGGCAGACCTTTTTCTTGGCTGCGATGGGGCCAACTCGAGCGTTCGGGGCGAGATTTTTCCTACTGCCAAGATCTCGGGATCTCGAGTGATCGAACTCGTCTCGGAGATCGAGAGTGACCTGCTTGTCGCCCGCACGCGCAAGCGTTTCATGAAATTTCGACATGAAGAGGGTGGACTCGCATTGGGGCTTGTGCCCGCGAGCCGCCGAAAACTCATCTGGTATCTCCAATTCGACGCCGAGAAATACTCCACCCCCGAGGCAGACCCCGCCCGCCTGGAAAGTTTCACGCGATTGCTCACCCAAGGCTGGTCGGGTCTCGTCCTGCAATTGATTCAGGCCACGGATTTTCGGCGAACCCGAATATGCCATACGGGCGCCCTCGAACCGCTGAATGCATATTTCCGAGAGAACGTCGCTCTCCTGGGCGATGCGGCCCACGCCATGCACTCCTTCACGAGCCAGGGAGTCAACACGGCCATCGAAGATGCGGTTCTCTTGGCCGAAACACTGGCCAATAGCCATTCGTCCGCATTGCGAGATGCCCTGACGAGTTATTCCGAGGCCCGAAAAGCCGCGATCAAGCCGCTTCTAGAAATCGGAAATACACTGCAAAATGAATTTCTGGCGCCACCCACGGTGGATCAAAAAATCCCCCTGGCAACGACGGCGTAGTCCTCATGGCAAACGCACTCTTTGACGACGAATCAGTTCCCCTCAAACTTCTATCCGAGCGCGCCTACAACTATCGATGGGCGGAAACAGATGAAGGGGTAATTCCTCTCACAGCGGCCGATCCGGATTTTGCGGTCGCCCGTGAAATCCGAGATGCGATCACTCGCTATGCCCAGGAGGGCGTCTTCTCCTACGGGCCTAATCGGGGTCTGCCATCGCTTCGAAACGCCATGGCTCGAGAACTTTCATCGCGAAATTACGGCGGCATTGATGCTGAACGAATATTGCCTCTCGATAGCGCCGCTAGTTGCATGTTTACGGTCGCCCGGGCATTCATGAAACAAGGCGACGAAATGATCATTTTTGACCCGGTGGACT
Organism: Myxococcota bacterium; assembly: GCA_028823175.1. Taxonomy (GTDB): domain Bacteria; phylum Myxococcota_A; class UBA9160; order UBA9160; family UBA4427; genus JAZXM01. The sequence continues at coordinate 12,561 of JAPKBZ010000021.1, read as the reverse complement.
ACCTCTTCGAGCAGGCAGCAACCGCCGCTGGAGGCGGAATCAAGCGCTGCCCCTACGACCACGAAACTGGCAATTTCCGTTTGGATGAACTGGAACGCCTAGTGACGGATCGAACCCGAATGATCGGCGTCTGCAACCCCCACAACCCATTGGGGCGCCTAATCAAGCAAGACGAACTCGAGGCCATTGCACGGTTCGCCCAGAAACACGATTTGTGGATTCTCAACGACGAAGTCTGGTCGGACATCGTCTTCCAGCCCCAAAAGTTTTCGAGTTTTCATCACCTCGCGAGTCCACTGCGAGATAGGGTCATTACGGTGCACGGCTTCTCCAAATCATTTGGCCTCGCGGGACTCCGGATCGGCACGATTCTGGCGCCCTGCGCGGCATCGTTTACAGAACTCCTCAATGCTTCCCAAGTCATGTCCACTGCCGGGGGCGCTTCGACCCTCTCCCAGGTGGCTGCCACGGCAGCCCTTGAGCATTGTCGCTATTGGGTCGACGACTTTGTCGGCCACCTCCAAGGGCTGAGGGACCTCGCCATCGAGCGACTGAATGCGATGCCCGGGGTCTCCTGTGAGTCACCCGAGGCCACCTACCTGCTCTTCCCGGACATCCGCGCGACTGGCCTCGGGTCCGACGCAATCACCGACTATCTGGGCACCGCCGCCCGGGTCGCCGTAATCCCCGGCAATGACCGTTTTTTTGGACCGGGGGGGGCGGGTCATATCCGACTTTGCTTCGCCACCAGTCGAGAGATTCTCGTCGAAGCCCTCGATCGGATGGATGCCGCCATGCATTCGTTGGCCCAGAGTCGAAATCGGGGCTAGGGACACCTCACCCGAGCCTTAGCTTTGCACATTGTCTGAAAATTCAGGGGCTCCGCTGCCTTCTGATCGGAGTCCAAAAGAGCAATAAATCGCTGGTGAGCGTGCATCCGATCGAAGCCTCTCCACTCCACGCACGACTGGAGCGGGTTTTCCTCGTCCTTGCGGGCACCTTTTGGGGCACCCTCGGCATCCTGCGCTTCATCAAGCTCGGCGAACTCGAGGCGGCCAGTCGGGGCACTTTGACCTTCGCTGTTGCCATCGGAGTTCTCCCCTAGCCCGTCACATTCCTGTGCACGGAGGGGATAGGACAGTCAAGCTATCTTCCGGCATAACGTCCGAGTGTGGGCGTTATGTTAAATCCCTACGGGGATCCCGTGACGGGCGGGTCGATGAGCGGCTTCTAGTCTCGCCCCATGTGAATCCTGCGGCCACTGTATCTGCGGTAGACGATCTCGATGCCGAGGGCCAGGCCGATCATTCCCACCAGGATCCAGATCTGCATCCGGGTATCCGGATTCGCCACCGTCTGCCAGCAGAGGGCCGCGACTGCGCCAAAGCACGCAATCGCTCCGGCGAGGGAGATCAAGGGCGAGGCGTCTATTTCCTGGGCACGGCGGAAACTGACGATATTGACGGCCATGAAAATCAGCAGGAAGCCCGTGGAGCCCATGGTCGCGATGGCGTTGAGAGGGACGAAATTGGCGACCAGCAGGGTAAGGATGGCGAATATGAACATGCCTTCGTTGGGTCGGCCCTTGATATTGCGCTCCAGTTCCGAAGGGAGTTCGCCGGATTTCGCGATGATGTATGTAAGTCGTCCCGAACTGTAGAAAGTGGCGTTGATGGCGGAGGATGTCGCGAGTAATGCCGCAATCCCGACCATCAGGAATCCCGGCTTGCCCATGAAGAGACGGGCGGCCTCCGAAAGTGAATAGGTGCTGTACCGGGAGATCTCCTCCATGGAGAGGTGGCCGACGGTGACGATGGCGATCAGCGCGTAGACCAGCATGACCAGGACGACTCCGCCCAGGTAGGCCACGGGGAGGCTCTTGCGCGGGTCCCGGATTTCCCGAGCGGCATTCGCGATCAACTCGAAGCCCTCGTAGTTCAGGAAAATGATCATCGCTCCCGAAACAATCCCGAAGGTACTCACCGTGTAATTCTCGGGCGCCAGGATGTGGGTGTGGGCCATGGGGGAGGCCAGACCGGCGATTATGAAGATACCCAGAAGCAGCAGTTTCCCGATATTGAGAAGGTTTTCGGAGCGAATGACCAGGCCCGGGCCGAGGAAGTTGACGAGTACCAGGGCCAGGATCACGGCTGAGAGCAGGATATGACGCCAGAGATCGAAGTCCGCGACCCCGAGCATGCGGGCTCCGTAGGCCCCGAACGCGTACGCGTAGACGGCGAGCAGGATGACGTAGTTCATGCAAAGCAGGATATTTAGCGCCCCGGTGAGGGTGCCCGCCCCATAGCCCCGGTTCAGGAAATCGACGGTGCCGCCTTCGCTTGGAAAGGCGAGGGTGAGTTTCCAATACGAATAGGCGGTGAGGAGGGCGACCAATCCCGCAACGCAGAAAGCCACGGGTGCCGCGCCCCGGGTCAGTTCGACGGCGAGTCCGGTGATGGCAAAGATGCCTCCCCCCACCATCCCGCCCACGCCGATAGAGAGCGCGGAAAATGTGCCGATCTTTTCGTCTTTCAAGATGCTCTCTTCCCGCCCAAGCCGGATCTTGCTCGACACGACGATACGCCATTTGCGAAGGCGCGAGGGCAATTTTCAGAATTTCGGATCTGGGACTCTTGTGCTGTAGGGTTCCTCCTTCATGGGCGATCGGGCATGGGCGATCAGGAGAGGGGATGGGGCGGTGGGACAGCAGGAAGAAGAGAACAAGGAACTCGCGAAGCGTATGATCGCCGCGCTTTCCAGCGCGGATGTCGACTTCGTCAAGGAGCACTACGCCGAGGATTTCGAGCTCTGGGTCACGGGCTCGCTCCCCTTCAGCGGAAGCAATGACAAGGCGGGAGCGGTCGCATCGATGCCCGAGGTCCTGGGACTCTTCCCGGAGGGCATTGAATTCCAGATCAAGGCCATGACCGCCGAAGGCGATCGCGTGGCCATCGAAGCGACCGGAAGGGGAAAGACATTTCGCGGCGATCTCTACCAGCAGGAATACCATTTCCTGATGCGGGTACGCGGCGGAAAGATCGTTCAGTGGAAGGAATACATGGATACGGAGCACGCCCGGAAGGTGCTCATCGGCGAGTAGGGCAGGGCGAAGCAGCGGCGCTTCAGGGCAAACCAGGAGAGCGGGGCCTCGGTCTCTGGGGTCGACTCAAGCCCATTCGAGATAGCGCCGGCTGACGGCATCCCAAGAGAAATCGCTAACACGTTGCAGAACGGACTGGCGAAAAGCCTCGCACATGGCTCTGTCCGGGAGAGGGCGAACGAGGGCCTCGGCCATGGCCGAGTTCTCCCCGGGTTGGGGATAGGAATTTCAAGGGCCCATAGTGCACCGTGGGCCATGTCCGGTACAGGTCAAAGAGCGGACACAGGGGTTCTCGGTGGGAGGCTGGGGTGGGCATAGAACATACAAGCTGTCTTCTGGCGGAACGTCCGGGTATGGGCGTTATGTTAAATACCTAGGGGAGCCCCGTGGCGGGATGCAGAGGCGGTTTTAGCTCCAGAGGCCGAGGCCGGCGAGGTTGGACAAGATGGCGGGGGTGGCGGTTTCACGAAACGCCTTGACGGCGGCGGGCAGCGCGTTGTGGTCGAGGGGACAGCCCGCCGAAGAGCCTCCGAAAAACGGGGTCGCCGTGCCGGACGCCGGCGCCTTGTCGGCATTGGCATTGAGCCAAGCCGCCATGGCGCGGCCGTAGCTGGCCCCGTCGGTCGGACAGGTCGGCGGCTCGAAGTAACAGAAATCCGGGTCGGCTGGACACTCATAGAGCTCGCCGCCGGCCACCGTCACGTCGGGGGTGTTCATCTTTCCGGGGGCACCCAGCACCCCGAAAGCGGCCGCACCTCCGGAAGGCAGCGTGACGCCCCCGCCCGAAAAAGCCGTCTGAAGCGAGTCGCAGTTCACGCCGGCCGGGCCGATATCCGTGTCTTCATGCACACAAAGAAAGCCTTTCACCGACACACCATTGCCGGCACAGCCTTGAAACTCGCTCAGTGCGGCCTCGGCTTGCTGGGCCAAGCCGATCGCCGATGAGAATTGGGGCGGGGAACCGTAGTTGCGCGGGCGCATCCAGACTTCAAGGGGAATCCCCGCGGCGCCAAAGGCGGCCTGTGCACCTGAAACGGTGTCCGAGAGCTTCGCGAAGCCCCCGCCGGCATCGCAGTTCGCAAGGCCATTCATCGGGGCGATCACGCCTCGATCCGCCACCGCGGCGGTCAAGGTCCATTCAAACTCCGAAGCGGAATTGCTGTTGGTCCAGTACAGCACGGGCCAAGGGTCGCTGTTCCCATAGAAACCATCTCCCGAGCCACTGCTTTCTGAGCCGCAGGCCCCCAGCCATCCAATGAGCAAGAAGCCTACTGCCCCCCGCACTAAAACTTGAACCCCACTTCGTCGCCGTCTCATCGTTGCCATCTGCAAAACTCCTTCATTGGGTGACAGGACGCTACCAAGATCAAAAATTGGAATCCAGGACCGGACCGGATCAAAGGAGGGCTCGACGGCAGAAACCGAACTCGGCGAAGCGCTCAACAGGGAACCCTCTCTCCTATCCCCCGCCAGTCCTAGGTCGATCGTTCGAGGTAAATCGAAGTCGACGCCGGTTCGTCCGCAGGGCGATCGATCCCGACCTGAGCTTGCATCATCTCGAGCGTCTCCGGAGATAGATTGGCCGCGGTGACCGGTGCGGGCCGGGCTCCTGTGACGGCGACCCGGTTCCGAGCCGGATTCTCTCGGTTCAATCGGCCGCCAGGGCGAGCGTGGCGTAGTAGTCGGACCAAATCATTTGGCTGTCCGCTATCCAAGCGGAGGCGTATCCCAAGGCTTCCGATCGGACTGCGTAATCGATGTCCCCGATGTGCGAGGCCACGCAGATCCCGATTTCCACGCTGCCCTCTCTCTGCGTTCAGCGGTTGGAGCCACTCGTCCGGTACGTGATCCCGGGGAGGCGCTCGACGGTGCTTGGGGAGTAAACGGGGGTCAGTTCAGCCAAGCGGGGCCGAGCAAAAAGGAAACGCCTAGGTTCAAGATCGTCAAAAGCAGGCTGGCCCAGAGAGCCGGAAGGAATCCCCGCACGCGTAACCCGGGCACGACCGATGCGGCCAGCCACAGCATTAGGGCGTTGACGACCAAGAGGAACAGCCCGAAGGTGAACACTGTGATGGGTAGGGTGAGCAGCACCATGACGGGCCGGACAAAGGCGTTGACGAAGCCGAGGACCAGCACCCCGAAAATGGCCGAGCCCCAGCCCTTGATCGCGATTCCATCCACTAGGCTGGCGACGATGAGTAGAAGCCCGGCACTCAAAAAAAGGTGAAGAAGAAATTCCGCCATGGCACAAACCTCCTCGGCCGGGCTCGGTGGGTCGGCTCAGCTGGGTGTTTTCTCGAAGGACGGGATGCCCTCCGGAATGTGATGGAAGGGCTGAGCGTCCGCGGTGTAGATGGCGACCGCGGGCGCTTCAAAAAGTGCAGGGTCGTCAAAGGTTCCCGCTTTGAGGAGCACGGTCCCCGGCAGAGAAGGCGCTCGAGAGAGAAGATGTGTGCCGCAGTCGTCGCAGAATTCCCGCGTCACTGGCGTCTCAAGATCTTTTCGTCGGAACTCTTTGGCTTGACCGTCGGTATAGCCGAATCCCGCATCCGGGAGGGCCAGGGTTACATTCGGTGAGCCGCCTGAAATGTACTGGCACTCTCGGCAGTGGCATTGAATTCTCATTATGGGATCGCCTTCAACTTCGTACCGGACGTTGCCGCAGTAGCACCCACCTTCAATCTGCATCGCCAATCCCCCTCCGGTCGCCGGAGAGACGGCCCTATTTTCGATGATGTTGATTATGCAGCCGTTCGCCTCATCAGCCGGCGACACTGCGACCGAGCGTCACGACCAAGTAGTACAGAACCACGATTAAGATCACGACCAAGGCGATTCGGACAGGGTTGCTCATCGGATGACCTCCTGCTCGCTCCAGTTCGCAGAGCGCGTGGACTGGAAAGCCTACCAGATAGGGGGCCCCGTATGGGGAGGCCGCACCGCCGACTGAAATCGACTCCAGGCGTTGTTCGGGCGCCCTTTAGGAAGAGCGGGGCTCAATCGAAAGAACCAGACGCCACCACCGAAGACGGGGCCGACATCGTATTTTCGCGGGCCTTTGCTTTCAAACGATCGCGAACACTCCCGTCGGTCTCACGGACCAGATCGACAGAGTAGATTTCCCCCTGTGTGCGAACTCGAGCGTCCCCCTCCTTGTCCGCCCGTCGATACCAGGTCTTGCCCGGCGGAAACGTGAGCGATGCGGGGATATGAGCTTGGCCCTGATCAACTCAGGCGAGTGACACGCCGCTGTCTGGTGCCTGGGGAACTTCGTGCCGAAATCAGGGTACCGGCAGGTCTTACGCAGTATGGGGAATAGGACATACAAGCTGGATTCTGGCACAACGTTCGAGTCTGGGCGTTATCTTGAATCTCTACTGGGAGCCCGTTGACGGGCTAAACGACCGTTTCCCGTCGGGAGAGCCCGAGGTACGGTAACCTGGGCATTCTCGAAAAATGACCTCGGCGCAGTGCGTCGACGGTCCGGCAAGGGGGAGCCATGTCTGCCAAGAAGCACGCGAAAGGGCACGCCCATCACGCGGCGCCCGCGAAGAAGAAGACGTCCTGGGTAAACATCGTTGCCCTGATCCTGATGCTCGCCGCGATCTTCGCCTACGTCGCGACCCTGGACGAGGGCGACCCCGAAGCACTTCCGAATGCCGCGGGCCAGGTCGGAGGTCCCTAGCGGACTCTCGCGGACTCACCGGGCGGACCCACGAAGCCCCCGCCTCCCCCCCCCCAGGCGGGGTGGGGCCAGGCGCCCGGCGGCACGTGGAGGGCCGCGCGCGCGCCCGGGCTGTAGCCACGCTGATCGAAGGCCACGACACGGAAACCGGCCTCCGCAGCACGCTCGAGCAAAAGCGATCCACATGATCGAGCTCTCGGGAAACCCGTGGCGGGAATAGAGTCATGGGTTGGCGACGGCCGACTGGGTAATGGCTCTATACGGCGCGGCTCTTTTTCGTTGTGAGGGCTTCTTCCTCTGCGCTCTCTATCGCGTGGTGCGCGACATGGCCGACAAAGAGAAAAACGATGATGGTGACGACGAATCCGACCACGAGGCTTATTTCGTGCGCCGTGCTGAGAGTGTCCGTCCCTGCGCTCTTTTGAGCCATGTGCTGTGCCACTGCGCCAAAATAGACAGTGGCAAAGTTTCCTGGGAAGGTCCCGATGAGGGAAAGAAGATAGGGCATCAGTTTGACGTTACTCGCGCCCAGAATGGCATTGAGCATCGAGTAGTTGAAAGGGCCGAGTCGGAGCAGGACCATCAGCCTGAAGCCTTTGGCCGCAATGGCGGATTCAACGGCATGTGTTTTGGGATGGCTTTTCAACATTCGTTCGAGGTGGTTCTTGAATAGAATTCGGTAGACCCAGAACGCGGTGAGCGCGGCCGTAATGTTGGCAAAAATGACGATGGCTAAGCCTTCTTGCAGGCCAAATATAACGCCTCCGGCGATCGCCAAAAATGACTCGGGGACCTGGAGCATGGTCAGCACCGTGAAGGCCACCACGAAAGCAGCGGGCCCCCACCATCCGAGACTCTTGATCCACGCTTCAAAAAAAGGAAGCTGCTCGCCCAGCCACTGGCCAAAGAAAATGAGCAAAACAAGGACCAACCCCGCTGCGCCGAGGATCATCAGAATCTTTGCCCAGCGTTGAGGGCTCGAGGCGACGGCTCGAATCGAGTGGAGTAGATCGTGCTCAGGTGTCAGAGAAGGTTCTTGCAAGCGCGGCCACGTTACTCGATGCCGTGTTCTTCGACATCTTCAGGCGGTGGGATACATTGTGGATTGTTCTTGAGCGTACGTAGGCAGGCATTCCAGTGCAACTTAGCTTCAATGCGCCCAGGACTTTTCAAATGGGCCTCTTCAAAGTCATCCATGGCATGGCGAAACCAGCTGTAGGCGACAGTGCTGGAGTGTTTCCCCCGCTTTTCGAGGAGGTAGCGTGCCTGCCCCTCTCGGAGCATTCCGGAGAAGAAGGCCTTGTCAAAATCGGACTCCAAGCGAGGGATCAGTCCCTCTGCGTGCGCCACACCCTGGGGTAGGCCTTTCTTGAGAAGCTCGATTCGACTGCGCATCAGGAGTTCCAGGGCATTTTGATTTTCTGGGTCCGCTTCAAGGATGTCGAGACAGATACTCTCCACGTCGTCAGCGCGCATCTCGGACCAACTGGCCTGGGCTGCGGCCAGGGCCGCATTGAGATCCGCCTTTTCGAGCGTCTTGAGTTCCATGTTCTTCTCCCGGCAGGGGACATTGTTGCCGATTCTACTGCGAGTCCATCTTGCCTCGTGGATTATTCGGCAGGATCAGGGTGGATTTTAGGAAATCCCGGTTCATTCGCCCAATGAACTTGATGCTGATTTCCTTCGGGCAGGCGGCTTCGCATTCTGCGTAGTTCCGGCAGGAGCCGAAGCCTTCGGCTTCCATCTGATGAACCATTTTCTGTACGCGCTCAAAACGTTCCGGCTGTCCTTGAGGTAAGAGTCCAAGGTGGGAAACCTTGGCGGAGGTGTAGAGCATGGCCGCGCCGTTGGGACAGGCGGCCACACAAGCCCCGCAACCGATGCAGCACGCAGCATCCAAGGCCTCTTCCGCGATACTCGGCTCAATCGGAATGGCATTCGGTTCTGGCTTGGGGCCCGAGTGGACAGTGACGTACCCCCCCGCCTGCATGATTCTGTCAAAGGCGCTGCGGTCGACAATCAGGTCTCGCGTGACCGGGAAGGCCGCGGATCGCCACGGCTCGATGGTAATTTCATCCCCGTCCTCGAAGTGGCGCATATAGAGCTGGCAGGTCGTAGTGCCATCCTTGGGGCCGTGGGGCTTCCCGTTGATGACCATCGAGCACATGCCGCAGATGCCTTCGCGACAATCCGAATCAAAAGCCACCGGTTCCACGTTGCGCTCAGTCAGCCGCTCATTGAGGATGTCCATCATTTCAAGAAATGAACAGGTCGGCTCGATGTCCTGGACCTTATAGGTCTCAAGGTCACCGTCTGTATTTGCGTCGGTTTGTCGCCATATTCGAAGGGTAAAGTTCATGTCTTGTAATTCCGTTGCGCGAGAGGCAGTGCTTCAAAGGAAAGCGGTTCTTTGTGCATCAAAGGCTCGTTGTCCGTGCCCTGGTGTTCCCAAACGGAGACATGTGAGAAATTCTGGTCGTCTCTCTTTGCCTCACCTTCTTTTGTTTGGTGTTCTTCGCGGAAGTGGCAGCCGGCCGATTCATTACGGGCGAGTGCATCTCGACACATAAGCTCGGAGAACTCGAGAAAATCAGCGAGTCGGCCCGCATGCTCAAGCGTTTGGTTCAATTGCGCACCTGAACCCGTGATGCGAAGGTTGTTCCAGAACCGGTCTCGGATCTCCGGAATCTTGGTGATGGCCTCTTTTAGGCCTTCGGCATTGCGCGCGATGCCACAATGATCCCACATGACTCGCCCCAATTCTCGGTGCAGTGACTCCACGGTCTCGCTGCCCTGGATCGAAAGCATCCGGTCGAGTCGACCTTTCGCCTCTCTCTCCGCATCCGCGAAGGCGGGGTGACTGGTGTCTACATCGCCGTATTCGTACCGGCTCAGGTAATCGCCGATGGTGAGGGGGATGATGAAATAGCCATCCGCCAGGCATTGCATCATGGAACTGGCTCCCAGTCGGTTGGCGCCATGGTCGGAGAAGTTGGCCTCGCCGACCGCGAAGAGTCCAGGCAGATTGCTCATCAGGTTGTAGTCCACCCAGAGGCCGCCCATGGTGTAGTGGGGCGCCGGGAAGATACGCATGGGTGTATTCCAAGGGCTTTCCCCCGTGATTTTTTCATACATCTCAAAGAGGTTCTCGTAGCGAGATCCGATGACGTCATCCCCTTTGTCCTGGATGGCATCTTTGAAGTCCAGATAGACTCCCAGTCCCGAGGGCCCTACACCCAGGCCATCGTCGCAGACCTCTTTGGCGTTCCGGCTGGCCACGTCACGAGGCACCAAATTGCCAAATCGGGGGTAACGCTCTTCGAGGTAGTAGTATCTCTCGGCATCGGGGATATCGGAGGGGCTACGCTTATCTGAGGCCTGTCGGGGAACCCAGATTCGCCCGTCATTGCGTAGCGATTCGCTCATCAGCGTAAGCTTCGACTGGTATTCACCCGAGACCGGAATACAGGTCGGATGAATTTGGTTGTAACAGGGGTTGGCGAACCCCGCACCGCGCTTGTGTGCGCGCCAGGTGGCCGTGACGTTACAGCCCTTGGCGTTGGTGGAGAGATAGTAGACATTGGAGTAGCCCCCGCTGGCGAGAACAACGGCGTCGGCTGCATGGGATTCCAAGGCGCCCGTCACGAGATCGCGGGTCACGATCCCACGCGCTCTCCCCTCGATGATGACGACGTCCAGCATCTCTTTGCGGGTATGCATGATGACGCCGCCAGCGTGGATCTGATTGGCGAGCGCAGAGCACGCACCCAGGAGAAGCTGTTGCCCTGTTTCACCGCGACAGTAGAAGGTCCGCTCCACCAATACGCCACCAAACGACCGGTTGGCCAGCATTCCGCCATATTCGCGAGCAAAGGGAACGCCCTGGGCCACGGCCTGATCGATGATGTCGGTGCTGAGCTCGGCGAGTCGCCACACGTTGGCCTCGCGAGATCGGTAGTCTCCTCCCTTCTGCGTGTCGTAGAAGAGTCGATAGGTGGAGTCTCCATCGTTTCGGTAGTCCTTCGAAGCATTGATCCCACCCTGGGCCGCGATGCTGTGGGCTCGTCGCGGACTATCCTGGAAGCAGAAAGATTCGACGTGGTAGCCCATGGCCGCCATCGAGGAAGCAGCGGAAGCTCCGGCGAGTCCGGTCCCCACCACGATGACCTTGTAGTGGGGGCGGTTGCGTGGCCCCACGAGTCTCATGTGTTCCTTGTGGGTGTTCCACATGTCTTCGATGGGTGCTTCCGGGATCTTGGCGTCTAGTTCCATGGCTACTTGTTGCTCCGGGAGGATGTGTCGGCGTGTTGTAGTGAAGGCTTGTTCATTTCGCCTGAGAAAAAGGAAATGGGGATTGCGCTGAAGGCCAAGAAGATGCCAACCCCCAGCGCGACCGAGAGCATTCGGAGGCTCTTGTTACGATCCGGGTTATCCCATCCCAGTGTCTGGAAGAGACTCCATGCGCCGTGATAGAGATGAATACCGATGACCGCCATTACGCCAACATAGAGAGCGACGTAGACAGGGTGCTGAAAAGCTCCGTAGAGGTTGCCGTAGACATCGCCCTGGACGAACGGGGCTGAACCCACACCGCCCACAGTGAATTGGGCGAGGTGGAAGCCCAAGAAGAGGACCACGATGGACCCGGTATAGATCATCGCCCGCGCAGGCAGGGTGGCCTCTTCGAAGTTGCGTGCGTGCTTGTAGTGGACCGGTCGAGCCTTGCGATTATGTCGAGCCAGTTGCACGACACAGATCACATGCAGGATCAGACTGACCAAGACGACGATACGGATGATCCAAAGAGCGCTCCCGTAGGGAAGGATGGGGACGCCCATGGTCCTGAGAAAATCAGCATAGACATCCACTTCGGGAACACCGGCTGCGGTGGCTCCGGAGAAGACCTTGAGGTTCCCCCAGCCGTGCAGGAGAAGGAAGCCGATCATGATCGAGCCAGTCACAGCCACGATGGCTTTTTTGCCAATGACGCTCTGGTAGAGATTGCCGAGGCGGCTCATGTTAGAGCAAACCATCGAGCGTGTGGATGATTGAGGAAGACTCTCTCGATACCCGGTTCACACGAACCTCGCTGGCTGTTGTGGTCTTCGGTTGATTTGGACAGTGGGTTATTTACCATGCGAGCGTAACGCAAGATCCTGTCGGCACCCCGCGACGGGGCTCCCCCTAGGGATTAAATATAACGCCCATACCCGGACGTTGTGCCAGAAGACAGCTTGTATGTCCTATCCCCCACAGCACTGGAATAGTATGGAAAAGCAATATGCTAGCCCATACAATGATATCTATTCTGGGTTAAGCGTCGCTTAGCGACTGGCACTTTGGTGCCTGAGAACCGCAGACAAAACAAAATAACCACATAGAAAAAGAGGAAGCCGCAGTGTTTCGATGCGTAAGAATTTGGACTGGTGATGATGAAAATTCTCATTTTGAAGAAGGCCTTATTGATCTCGATCCCGGGGTTGGCGGCGACCTTCTCAGCAACGAAGCGTTGGTCACGACCGCGTCCTTTCGTGAGACCAAGCCTGGCGGCACGCTTGCATGGCACACGGCGCCGGTGCGGCAATTAGTCATCACCTTGAGTGGAACCTTAGATTTCGAAACCCGAGAGGGAGAGCATTTTCAACTGACGACCGGGGATATACTTCTGGCGGAAGACACCGTCGGCGGTGGGCATTCTTGGAAGATCATCGACGATCAACCCTGGCGCCGTGTTTATGTTGTGTTGGCGCCAGATGCATCTGTACCTTTCAAACCC
>JAPKBZ010000174.1 GCA_028823175.1 Myxococcota bacterium | reverse complement strand
GGCGGCGCTTTCGCTAACGCGAACCTCCAGACCTTTCAGGAGAAGAGAACTCAAAAAAGGGCGGAAGAAGACAGCCCGTCACGGGATCTCCGTAGGGACCTAGCATAACGCCCATACTTAGACGTTGTGCCAGAAAACAGCTTGAATGTCCTATACCCTCCGGCTCTATCCGTTCTATCTAGGAGAAATAGTCTGCGTGAACTCTATAAAGCTCGAGGGAATGTATGACGATTACTACATGCGACTGCGGCGAACTTGAAGTTCACTTTGCCACCACCAAGCCTCTGCTCAGGCTGATTTTTGCTGCAACGATTGCAACGCTGTGCTCCATTGGGCTGCATGGAAAGGTGGAAGTACTTTTTATCCAGCGTCTCAGGGCATCGACAAGATCTATTTGGAGAACAGCCTGAAGATCGTTCGAGGAGAAGAGCATTTACGCTGGGTCAAGATCACGCCAGAGACTTTGTGCCTTCGAGGCGTGTCGACATGTTGCTATTCGTCCCTCTTCGTCGAAGAATTTATCCATCCTGGGCCCCAAAATAGTCTGTATCGATGTTGATTTTTGCAAAGTAAAAGGGGCGGAACCCTGCGAAGTAACCGCGCAGATCTTTGAAAAAGATGTGCCAGTCAACCGCAAAAATGCCGTCTGTGATGGATTCTCCGGGGCGCGTTTCGAAGGGGGACCAGAAGACACGCCTGCCTGGCCCGACGTCGTACCCACGATCAGCAAAGCACAAGCGAACGAATGCATTCTCCCGGATGGATTCGGATCGATTCGAGACGTGATTGAAAAATCGGTCAACCAACAGGGTTGGATTCACCTAGAAGGCTACAACGACAATGGAGCCCCACCGATCGTCCTGGCCGGGTCTAGCTGATTTTACTTACTCGAGCCGACCGACGCTAAGGCCCACTCGACAGGGTATAGGACTTTCAAGTTGGCTTTTGGCACTACGTCCGAGTATGGACATTATGTCAGCCCCCTATGGGAAGCCCCGTGACGGGCTTCGAGCTCCACAGCTGATCGTCCCCGAAGATCAGATCACCATGGCGCCGATCAAGCTCGCGCCGAACCCAACGAAGAAGAGCATGGAGCCCACCGCCGTGTCGGCCTCCCCCTCATGGGCCTCCACAAGCAGCTCTTCGAAAGCGAGATAGAGCAGCGCCGCCGCACCGAAGCTGAGAACGAAGACCATCGAGGTCGACTCGAGGCCCGCCAGCAGGCTCGCGCCGAGCAACATACACACCGCGGTGAGCAGCGCCATCGCGCATAACGAAACAACGGTAAAGCGCGCCGTGAACCCGCGCCCGCGCAGCGTCGCCGAGAGCCCGATCGCGATGAAGAGCATTTCGAACGTCACGGCGATGGTAAGCAACGCACCGGTCGACACCGAGATGGCAAACCCCAGCCCGATCAACAACCCGTCGATCGCGAGGTCGATCCCCGTCGCGATCAACATGCTCCAAGCCGAGGTCCCGCCCTCGGCACTGGAAGCCGGCCCCTCCAGAGCTTCGATCGCGATTCGGACCCCAAACATCAGTCCCACCCCGAGCGTGAAGCCCGAAGCGACGAACAACACATGACCGCCTGCGAGCATCTCGGGCACGATCTCGACCGCGACCGCGGCGACGACGATGCCCGCCGCCAGGTGCTGGAGTGCCGACCGGACCCGGGGTCCCGGCGGACGACTCACGGCGACAACGATCCCGCACAAGGTCGCCGCGATGGGGAGGAGCGACCAGAAGAAGATCTCCTCCAGCGCAATGGCCTGCGGCCCGGGGGCCAGATTCGCTCCAGATGCCGGCGCGAGCGCTGCGCCAGTTAAGAAGACCGCGATGCCAGATGCTGAGACGAATCGCTGCATAGCAGGAAGCTTAGAATACTCCTCTAGCGAGCGCGGTCGTTTTACAGACCCGACCAGACCTCAGGAGATGCGGCCCAACGACGCGTGAGACATCCAGTCCTGCGGACTGGAAGTACGAGCGGGGTTTTGAAGTGATATCCGAGTCGGCATGTGACGACAAGTCCCCGATGGTGCCCCGAAGGCGGGTGCAAACGAGCGATCGCGAGGGTGGCTCCGGCTTGCGCGAGAAGCGGGCGACCCAGCGAGCCGAGCCGCGTACTCCGCCTCGCGGAGTTCGCGCGACCCGTCTACGGGTCGCGCCCGCTGCGAGGACGACGTTCAAGACGCGCCGCCGTGCTCCAGTTCAGCCGTCTTTCCTAGGCAACTATCCGAATGCCAGGAGATACAACATGAGCAGGATCATCACGACCGCAACCAGCCACTGGACCTTCGCGTTCGGCGTCACGAAGGCGAGCGTGGAGAGCGTGGAGAGCGCGATGCTGACCGTCGCCCCGGGTTGAACGGGAGAGAGCGTGAACCAGGGAAAGGCTCCATAAATCCAAGGGACGAGAAAGGCCGCGGTCGCGCCAACAATGCCCACGCCGTGAAATCTAACCCGGTTCTCGTAGTAGTAGTGCTCGAAGTCCGCGACCTCACTCGGGCTCGGACCGAAAAGGATGTTGGCCCGAATGATGATCAACGAAGGGAGGAGCAAGGCCCAGAGGAACCGAACAGAATTCCACTCCACGTCGATCGCGCGCCACAGAAACCACCAGGTGACAGAGCAATTAGAGTAGGAGATCGACTGTCCAGAGGACCGTGAGGCCCGAGCGCTTCCCTCGGCGGGCGACTTGCGGCAACCCGCTGAGCAGCCGTCCGACACCGATGGAATAGAGCAGCGCCGTTGCGACCGAGACGTACTCGAACTGAGTCATCACATCACCTTTCTCGACTTCACGGTATAGGACATTCGAGCTGGGTTCTCGCCCCGCCCGGAAACTCGTCGGCGGCCTTTGCGACTCTCCCTGGAGGAAACCATGAGCGAAAGGCTCTTGCGTGGCCTTACGAGGTTTGGCTTGGCTTTTGGTTTGGGATTGATCTATTTGGGGCTCTCTTTCCTCTGACGCTTTCGCCGGCGCCCGCAGCAACTCCGAAAACTTCTGCTACTCGTTCTCATCTTGAATTGACAAGCAGTGGGAGCGGAGTAACAAGTACCCGGCCCAGTCCGAGATCCTGGGCCACCTGGCATTATTGGAGGACAGGCTTGACCTACTCGGGGGCACGGAGTTTGAGAGTTGGGGTCGAGAGTGTTCATTTCGATCAAGCAGGCGACCACTGGGAAGTTCACACTGATTCGGGTCGATCTGCTTGGGAGTTCGACGCGATTCGTATTGCGCATAGGAAGGAAGTAAACCATTGATTCAACTGAATCCTGCGAGTGATTCGGTGCAATCCCGTAACAGTGAATGGGCCAACAGCCTCAGTCACGGAGTTGGGCTATTAGCCTGCCTAGCGGGAGCCCCATTTCTCGTGGCGGGTGCGCTGGCCCGGGGCGGAATGGCCGATCTTGTCGGAGCGAGCGTCTTTGCGTTGGCCGCGTGTATTGTGTACGCGGCATCGGTGACCTACCACGGACTACCCCCGGGTCGCCCCAAGCAGTTTTTTCAGGTAGTCGATCACTGCGCGATTTTTCTTCTGATCGCGGGCACCTATACCCCGTTTACCCTGGGCATTCTCCAAGGGGGGTGGCGATGGGGCCTGCTGGTCGCGGTATGGAGCCTTGCCCTCACAGGCATTCTCTTCAAGATTTTCTTTGGGGTGGGGCACGAGAGGATTTCAACTGGGTTCTACCTGGCTACGGGCTGGGTGGGAATCGTTGCGCTGGGTCCACTTTGGGCTTCATTGTCGGGTCCAGGAATTTTCTGGCTCTTCTCCGGCGGCCTGGCTTATACCGTCGGTGTCTATTTCTTTGCGGCCGAGCAGATCCCTTATAATCATCTCATCTGGCACATCTTTGTCATGGCCGGGACAGCGTGTCACTTCATCGCGGTATTGCGTTATGCCCATTGAGGAGTC